>JAOEQC010000006.1 GCA_028388995.1 Ascidiaceihabitans sp.
CAGCAGGCCGACGGCAACAACACCGCCAGGCACTGCGTAACCAAGACGCGCTATGTAAGCTGTGGTGCTGGAAAACCGCCCCGGTTGCATACGTTGGAAAAAGCCAACTGAGACAGCCGCGCAAACGGTAACAACCGCTGCAATGCCCGCAAGGGTGAGCGAGTTTTGAATGAATGCTAGGTAGCGACTGCTTAGCAAATCTTGTTCTGATATCAGCCCCATGTTAAATAGAACAACAACAGGCAACACACACCCCAACAGCACCGGAATAGAACACAACGCAAAGGCCGCGAAGGCGTGAACACCGTGTAGCTGAAGCTGCGTCTTTTCCTGACCACCGCGTGGGGCATCTGAATATTTCGCCCGTCCCCGTTGGATGCGCTCCAACATCGCAAGCAGCAGTGCAAAACTGAGCAAACAAAGCGCAAGTTGTGCTGCGCCACCACGATCAGCCAAGGTGAACCAGCTTGTGTAAATACCTGTCGCGAATGTCTGAACGCCAAAGTACGCAACCGTTCCAAAGTCAGCGATCGTTTCCATAACGGCCAACAGAACACCGCCTGCAATCGCAGGGCGCGCCAAAGGCAAGCTCACACGAAAAAACGCAGACCATGCACTGCTGCCAAGGGCACGAGCAGCAAGAAATGTTGTTCCGCTTTGCTGCAGGAACGAAGCGCGCGCGAGCAAGTAGACATAAGGATACAAAACCAGCACCAGCATGAAGGCAGCACCACCAAGGGAACGCACCTCAGGGAACCAATAATCACGCGGTCCCCACCCCATCACATCGCGCAGGGTCGATTGTACGATCCCTGGATGATCCAGTATGTAGGTATAAGCGTAAGCCAAAACATAGGAGGGAAAGGCGAGTGGCAGAACCAACGCGATTTCAAACAATCGCACGCCGGGAAAGCGTGTCATCGTCACCAACCATGCGGTGCCCACCCCAAGGCAAAGCGTCCCAATTGAAACCAGCAAAACCAGCAACGCTGTGTTGCCAACGTAGCGCGGCAAAACAGAGCCTAACAGCTGCGATACCGTTCCCGTACCACCGCTGAACGCCGCGATGGCTACCGCCATCATCGGCAACAGGCAGATCGCCGCAACCAGTACGACAACACCGGATAGCCCAAGGGGCGCATGGCGCGCGCGCTTTTTCAATGCGGGGGTATATGCGGCATGATCAGTCATTAAGGTCTATTACGACTAATTCACTCAGGAAATCCAGTGCGATATATCACTCATAGGTGCGCTGGTCCTCGATCACCAATCCGTCACGCGGCAAAGCACCAAGATCGCAGACCACAACCTTGCCCTTCATCTTCATCGTATCGACGACGCTGGCGGCATATGCATCCGCGTCACCGCCATCGCATTCCACCTGAACCGTTAGGATGTCTTGTTCGCCTTCACGCGATGCAATTACGCGGGCGCGGTCCACTTCCTCGTGACGTGACACAAAGGCAGCAACCTGTTCAGGGCGTACAAACATACCCTTAATCTTGGTCGTTTGATCAGCGCGGCCCATCCAACCTTTGATGCGAGTGTTCGTGCGGCCGCATGGTGATTGCCCTGCCATAACAGCGCTCATGTCACCGGTGGCAAAACGGATCAGTGGATAATCTGGGTTCAATGAGGTCACAAGAACCTCACCAATTTCACCAGGGAACACAGGTGTGCCGGTACCCGGAATGACAATCTCAACGATGATTTGTTCGTCTAAAATCATACCTTCCATCGCGGCACTTTCATACGCGATATTTCCAACATCGGCTGTTGCGTACGACTGAAAACATGCAATGCCACGGTCCGCATATTCCTGACGCAAGGACGGGAACAACGCACCACCACCAACAGCCGCTTTGGTAAAACGAAGCGTCACGCCCATTTGATCGGCTTTGTCCAAAATGACCTTCAGATAATCAGGTGTCCCAACATAAGCCGTTGTGCCAATATCACGGGCCGCTGTCACTTGAAGTTCGGTCTGCCCAGTGCCCGCTGGCAGAACAGTCGCCCCAACAGCCCGTGCGCCGGATTCGAAAATCATACCCGCAGGCGTCAGGTGATACCCAAAACAGTTCTGCACAATATCGTCTTTGCCAAATCCCGCAGCATGCAGGAAACGACCCATGCGCCACCAATCGTGGGTGATACCACCCGGTTCATAGATCGGACCAGGAGATTGAAAAATATGCGCCACGTTAGACACGGGCATGCCACCAAAGGGCGGCTTTTCAGACTGCCACTTTGCCAGATCAGATTTGCGCAACACAGGGAGTGTCGCCAATCCTGTCAGATCCAACAGTTTGTCAGGATCTGACACCGATGTGCCACCATGACCTGCGATACGCACCAGTTGACCGTTCAGCGCGGCCAACTGATCGGCCTCGCGCTGGTCGGCGCTGCGTGTTTCTAGATCGTCGTAAAATGTGGTCATCAAAATCGTATCCAACTGGGAGTTCAAAGGGCGTGGCGTATCAGCTCAACCAACGCTTACGACGGCGATACGACCGCACATCACGGAACGATTTGCGTCCGTCATCGGACATCCCCAAATAGAATTCCTTCACATCTGGGTTCTCACGCAATTCAGCGGCAGGACCATCCATAACAACGCGACCAGATTCTAAAATGTAGCCATAGTGGGCAAAGCGCAAAGCGACGTTAGTGTTCTGCTCCGCCAATAAGAACGACACGCCTTCACTTTCGTTAATGGACTTCACGATACCGAAAATCTGTTCTACCAACTGTGGGGCCAGACCCATGGATGGTTCGTCCAAAAGGATCGTTTCAGGGCGGGACATCAAAGCGCGGCCAATCGCACACATTTGTTGCTCACCACCTGAGGTATAGCCCGCTTGGGATTTGCGCCGTTCGCGCAGACGCGGGAAATAGTTATACACCATCTCAAGGTCAGCCGCGATCGCGCCCTTACCATCCTTGCGCGTATAGGCACCCGTCAGCAGGTTTTCCTCAATCGTGAGGTGTTCAAAACAGTGACGACCTTCCATCACCTGAACCACACCACGTTTCACCATATCGGCGGGATCTGTTTCATGAACATCCTCACCACGATATTTGACGGAGCCTTTGGTCACTTCACCACGCTCTGACGCCAAAAGGTTTGAGATTGCTTTCAGTGTGGTTGTCTTGCCCGCACCGTTGCCGCCCAACAATGCCGTAATACCGCCCTTGGGAACCGATAGGCTAACGCCCTTCAGCACAAGGATCACGCTATTATAGATCACTTCGATGTTGTTGACCTCTAGAAGGGTCTCAGTGTCTTGTCCGCTGTCCAACATAGGGTTCACTTCATTGTTGCAAAATTCTGGGGGAACTGGCGGCACCAAAAGTGCCGCCAGAATAGTCAGCTTACTTACAGCTAGATGCGATTTTGTTTTCTGCCGCATAGGCTGCAGAATCTTCATCGATCAATGGCTGAATGACATCCATGTCAGATGGTGCGAATTCGTTGATCAAAGACCAAGTTTTCGCAGATGCATCCCACTGGGTCATACCAACAAGACCCGGACCACCGTGGTTGGCACATGATACGTTGAACTCTGGACCAAAGCCTGGAAGACCAAGGGCCGCCATCTTCGCTTCAGTGATTTCCAACGCTTCCATTCCGTCACGCATCATCGCCGCTGTGATGTCTGCAGTGCCGTGGATTTCTTGTGCTGTTTTGGCAGCTTCTGCTGCCAACATAGCCGCATACAAACCGCGGTTATACAGAACCGTACCGATTTGATCGCCAGCACCAGCCGCATTGCCTGCGTCTACAACGTACTTCTGAATGTCTTCAAAGACAGGGAAGTCATTGCCAACACCGTGGAACGTCAAAGCTTTGTAGCCATTGGCTGCATCGCCTGCAGGAAGAACGTCGTTCTCAGAACCTGACCACCAGATACCGATGAAATCTTCCATTGGGTAACGGATGTTTGCTGCTTCTTGAACCGCAACTTGGTTCATAACGCCCCAGCCATACATGATGACATTGTCAGGCTTCTCACGACGGATTTGTAGCCACTGTGATTTCTGCTCTTGGCCCGGGTGATCAACTGGCAACAATGTCAGTTTAAAACCGTGCTTTTTAGACAGGTCTTCCAACGTGCGGATAGGCTCTTTGCCGTATGCAGAGTTGTGATACACAAGCGCGATTTTCTTACCCGCGAGGTCGCCTTGAGACATCAGATAGTTAATCGCACCAGACGCACCGTTCCAGTAGTTTGCTGGATAGTTGAAGACGTTTGAGAAAACATCGCCATTCGCAGCAGACGTACGGCCATAACCCATTGAGTGGATTGGAATGCCATCAGCCGTTGCTTTTGGGATCAGCTGGTACGTGATACCTGTAGACAGCGGTTGATACACAAGTGCGCCTTCGCCTTTTGTAGACTCGTAGCACTCAACACCTTTTTCAGTGTTATAGCCTGTCTCACATTCTGGCACAGACGTCATAACGCCACCGATACCGCCATCACGGGCGTTCAGCAGGTTCATGTAATCGGCATAGCCGTCAGCAAACGGAATACCACCCGCAGCATATGGACCGGTGCGATAGCTTAGTGATGGGAACACAAGGTCCGCCATTACTGGGCTTGCTGCCATTACGGCGGCCACTGCCATTGTTCCTAGTTTCATTTTCATCGATTTTTCCTCCCTGGATTTTTCGATATGTGCTGGCGTTGACCAGCGTTCGTTGAGCAGGGTTTTTCCCGCCTTTATTGGTAGCCACCCCACTAGTGTGGGAAGGGCCACAATCTCAATTTCTCTTTGGCAACACGCCAAAGCTGCGCCAGACCATGCGGTTCTGCGATCAAGAAGATCACGATCAACGCACCGACGATCACCAACTGCAAGTGGGCAACTATGTCTGTTGGCCAACCCAACCAGTCCACGCCAACCAATTTCAGAACAACAGGCAAGACCACCAAGAACGCAGCACCCGCAAAAGATCCAAAGATCGATCCGAGGCCGCCAATGATGATCATGAACAAAACGGTGAATGACTTGGTGATGCCAAAGGCCTCGCCCACTTCAACCGCGCCCAAATACACCGCAAAGAACAACGCACCTGAAATACCGATAAAGAACGAGCTAACAGCAAACGCACTTAGCTTTGCCATCAACGGGTTCACACCGATGATCTCAGCCGCAATATCCATATCACGAATGGCCATCCATTTGCGGCCAAAAGCACCGCGCGTAAGATTACGGGCAATCACTGCGCTGACGATAACAAACGCCAAGCAGAACAGATAAGTCGCCCACGCTTCGGTATTCGGTCCCGTCACTTCGATCCCAAATACTGTGCGTTCTGGGGCCGAGATTTGGCCAGAAGCCGAGTAGTTGTAGAACCACGGCACACGGTTAAACAACCAAACAAGGAAGAACTGCGCGGCCAGTGTTGCCACGGCAAGATAGAACCCTTTGATCCGCAAAGATGGCAGACCAAACAAGACGCCAACACCGGCGGTGATAAGACCCGCGATTAAGACATGGATTAACATGCTAACTTCTGGAAAGGACGTCATTAGCTTGTAACAGGCATATGCCCCCACAGCCATGAAACCCCCTGTGCCCAAAGAAACCTGACCACAATACCCAACCAGAATGTTCAGACCAATTGCAGCAATCGCATAGATCAAGAACGGTAGGAAAATTGAATTCACCCAATAGTCATTGATTGTGAATGGGATCACGAAGATCGCGACAAACAGGACCAAATAGTAACGATAGCGATCAAACCGGATCGGAAAGGTTTGGCTGTCTTCGGGATAAGATGTGCTGAAATCGCCAGCTTCACGGTAAAACATTAGTGTGCTCCCCAAACCGCTACACGCGATCCGTTTTCATTAATTTTCAACGCGGCGTTAACTAGCAATTCACATTTCAGCGTTTCGCCACATTCTGCCCCATTTCCTATCGCACATTCAGCGTGGGAAAACGGAGTGGGATCCATGTCGACAATATTCAACGATTTGCTGCTGCTTGAGGCCAAACGCGCCAGTGGCGCGCTGTCCCAAGCTGAGTTCGACAGACAGAAGACCGCAATCTTGGACAGTGTTCCAGACGCATTGGAAACTGATTTCACAGTAGTTGAACGATCCGTAACAAATTCACACACCCTATGGGATATGCTGCTGTTGTGGCTGGTCGCTGCCGTGCTGTGTGCCTCAGCGACATGGGCCATCACAGGTAACATCGCCATTGCATCAACACTGGGCATAACCGTACTTGCCGCATTCACGATCAAGCTGTTTACAGCGCTGGATTGATCACACACGTTCAATGATTTTCTCCCCAAACAAGCCTTGGGGACGGAACACCAAGAAGACCAATGCGAGAACATAAGCAAACCAGTTTTCTGTCGCGCCGCCCAACATCGGACCAAACGAGAACTCAAACAGTTTCTCGCCCACACCGATAATCAAGCCGCCAACAATCGCACCAGGGATGGACGTGAAACCACCCAGCATCAAGACCGGCAATGCCTTCAGCGCAATCAAAGATAGGGAAAACTGTACACCTGACTTAGCGCCCCACATGATACCCGCAACCAAGGCGACAAAGCCCGCCAGTGACCACACTAAGATCCAGATGAAATTCAGCGACACACCAACCGATAGGGCTGCTTGGTGATCATCGGCCACCGCACGCATCGCGCGGCCTTGTTTTGTGTACTGGCTGAAAGCAACCAGCGCCAAAACCAGAACCACAGCAATCACAGTCGCAACCATGTCTAGCTTGTCGATAAAGAAGCCATAGAAATCCTCGTTGCCAAAGCCCAGCCACTGGGTGTTCTCTTCAACCCAAAGGCTTCCACCTTGCGGCAGGCCAACGGCCATCTTCTTGATCTCGGACCCCCACATCAAATCGCCGACGCCCTCAAGGAAGTAGGCCAACCCGATGGTTGCCATGAACAAGATGATCGGCTCCTGGCCAACCAAGTGGCGGAAAACAAAGCGCTGGACGAGGTAGGCAAACCCAACCATTACCGCAAGCGTAAGTAGGATCGCCGCAAAGGCAGGAACATGCCAACCAAAGTGGTGAATATCCGTGCCAAAGGCTGCGTTGATAAGATGCGAAAACGGCACCTGACCTTCCATGATCCCAACAAGGGTCAGCGCGGCAAACAACGCCATGACGCCTTGGGCATAGTTGAAAATGCCGGAGGCTTTATAGATCAAAACAAATCCCAACGCGACAAGCGCATAAAGAACGCCAGCCATCAAACCGTTCAGGACGACTTCAGCCCCGTATAAAAGATCAGTAGGCATATCGCGCCCCTCTCATTTTGACATTTAGGGATGCGCCCTTGGCGCACCGACGCAATACCGACGCGATACCGACGTTATACCGACGTAGTTTTTGGATTGAATTATTCATCATGAGCCACACCCAGATACGCATCAATCACAGCTTGGTTGTTGCGCACCTCATCTGGTGTCCCGTCCCCAATTTTCTTGCCATAGTCCATAACAACAACGCGATCTGACAGGTCCATGACCACGCCCATATCGTGTTCGATCAGGGCAATCGTGGTGCCGAACTCGTCGTTCATTGATAGGATAAAGCGGCTCATGTCCTCTTTTTCCTCAACATTCATCCCCGCCATAGGCTCATCCAAAAGCAACAATGAAGGCTCAGCAGCCAGGGCGCGAGCCAACTCAACACGCTTCTTCAAACCATAAGGCAAACGCGCTACCGGCGTTTTGCGGATCGCTTGGATTTCCAGAAAATCGATAATTCTTTCAGCAACTTCACGGTTCGCCGTCTCTTCTTTTTCCGCACGGCCCTTCCACAAAGCTTGGGAGAACATACCCGTTTTCATATGGGTCAATCGGCCGGTCATCACGTTGTCCAAAACGCTCATGCCTTCGAACAAGGCGATGTTTTGAAACGTCCGCGCGATCCCTTGTTGGGCGACTTGATAGGGACGCATCTGTGGGCGCTGCACACCCTTGTACAAAACCTGACCATCCTGCGGAACGTAAAACCCAGAGATGACATTCAGCATCGAAGATTTTCCAGCACCATTGGGACCAATGATGGCACGCACTTCGCCTTCACGAATGTCAAAGGAGATATTCTTGATCGCCTCAACACCCCCAAACCTAAGGGTAATATTCTTCATCTCCATAACAACTGGACCGATCTGGCGACCGTCGGCTGTCATGTATCCATCAGCTTGATCAAGCATTGAAACGTCCCATCTTCACCTTACCAAATAAACTCGCGCCGCAGGCTCCCGCACTCACAACACTCATTGTGCTGCAATCTTTGCGCCGACGGTTTGAACCGCCGCATCACGAATATCCAAGGTCGCAGAAATCGCGCCCTTACGGCCGTCTTCATAGGTCACTTCTGTGGTGGTCGAGATCGTATCGGACCCATCGTACATCGCGTTAATAATATCCGAGAACTTTTCCTCGATAATGCGACGACGTACTTTTTGCGTACGTGTTAATTCGCCATCATCGGCATCCAACTGTTTGTGCAAAACAACAAAACGGTGCACCTGACAGTCAGACAACATCGCGTCCTGCGCAACAGAGGCATTAACCTCTTCAACATGTGACTGGATGGTCGATAGAACCTCTGGGTGGCCTGCCAGCTCTTGATAGGATGCATATGCAATGTTGTTGCGCTCAGCCCAGTTACCAACAGCAGTCAGATCGATATTCACGAAAGCTGTGCAATAAGGTTTGCCATTTCCGAAAACGACCGTTTCAAGAATATTTGGGAAGAACTTCAGTTTATTCTCAACATACTTAGGCGCAAACATATGGCCGTTTCCAGTCTGCCCAACATCCTTGGCACGGTCAATAATCCGCAAATGTCCGCTGCTTTCTTCAATGAACCCAGCGTCACCCGTCGCAACCCAGCCCTCAGTATCCTTGGTGTCTGCTGTGCTTTCTGCGTTCTTGTAGTATTCAACAAAAACACCAGGGCTACGATAAAAGACTTCACCGTTTTCAGCGATCTTCAATTCTACACCTGGACACGTCACGCCAACGGTATCTGAACGCACCTCACCATCAGGTTGCGCCGTGATAAACACCGTCGCTTCTGTCTGGCCGTATAGCTGCTTTAAGTTGATCCCAAGGGAGCGATAGAAATCAAAGATCTCTGGCCCAATGGCCTCACCCGCGGTGTAACCCACCCGCACACGGCTAAAACCAAGTGTGTTTTTCAACGGGCCGTAGATTGCAAATTCACCCAACTGGTAATTAATCCGGTCAATCAAGCTCACAGGGTTTCCATCCAAAATAGACGGTCCGACCTTGCGCGCAACACCCATGAAGTAATCGAACAACCGCTTCTTCATCGGGCTCGCGTCTTCCATGCGGATCATCACATTGGTCAGTTGATTTTCGAAAACACGGGGCGGCGCAAAATAATAGGTTGGTCCAATTTCACGTAGATCCGTGTGCATTGTATCGGCACTTTCTGGACAGTTCGTACAGAAACCGCACCACAGCGCCTGCCCCACAGAAAAGATAAAATCACCAACCCACGCCATCGGTAAGTAAGCCAAAATGTCATCGGTTTGGCGCAAGTCATCAAATTCGGATGAGGACTTGGCCGTCTCAATCACATTGCGATTGGACAGAACAACACCCTTTGGTTTTCCCGTGGTGCCAGAGGTGTAAAGCATCACGCATGTGCTGTCGTAATTTAGCTTTGCAATACGTGCCTTCATCTTTGGCTCTAGTGCCGCGCGCTTTGAGCGCCCCGCTTCTTGCACTGCACTATATTGCGTTAGCTTTGCACTATCGTATTTACGAAGACCCCGAGGATCGAGGTAAATCATCGCTTCAAATTCTGTAAGCTCACCTTGGATTTCCATGACCTTGTCGACTTGTTCCTGATCACCAGCGATCACAAAACGCGCCCCACAATGGCTCATTGTATATGCCATCTCTTCGGCAGATGCGTCTTGGTACAAAGGCACCGGAACGGCCCCAACCATTTGTGCGGCCATCATCGACCAATACAAATACGGACGGTTGCGCCCGATGACTGCGATGAAATCACCCTCAGCCACACCTAGATCAAGAAAACCCAAGGCAAGTGCCTCAATCTCCTCATTGGTCTGTGACCATGTCCAACTTTGCCAAATTCCAAACTCTTTTTCACGGTACGCAGGAGCGGACCCAAACTGAGTTGCGTTGCGGTTCAAAAGTGCTGGAACGGATACTAATCCGCCAGCGCCATCAAGCGTCTTCGACAATGTATTTTCCTCCCAAACCAGCAACAAAGGTTACCGGCCACGATCAATTCAGCGATTCTATGTCACTCAAGGATGCTGGATTTACCTTTAAGGTCAACTTTTTCCTGAAGGTTTCTCAATTCTAACGAATTGTAACAACGCTCGATCAGTGCTTGAATTCTCAGCAATGACCGCCCCACACTGGGCACGAAATCACGATCACTAAGGGGCCACACGTGACGCTCAATCGCACTGCTACACATACTATGACGGCTGCTGGTCTGAATTTGATCGGGCAGGCCTTGACCATATTCGACAGTGACCTTCGGCTGGCAGTCAGTAATGCGCCTTTTAAAGAAATGTTTAACCTCCCAGACGAGTTGGTCGCCAACGGTGCCCCCTTTGAGGATACTATTCGTCATCTCGCTTTGCGCGGTGAGTACGGTGACATCGATGATCTTGAGGCGTTTGTTGCTGAGCGGATCGAAGTCGCCCGTGCGTTTGAACCTCACTATGTTGAGCGCTATCGCTCCAACGGTACGGTAATATCTGTGGAAGGGTCTCCCCTGCCCCAAGGCGGGTGGATCACCGTCTACACCGATATCACTAGCAACAAGAAGCAAGAAACCTTACTACGTGCCCGCTCTGAGGAGTTGACTGATCAAGTGCTGGCCCACGCCGAAGAACTGGCCAGTACAAACCGCGCACTTGCCGCGACAGTTTCCGTGCTTGGTGAAACGAAACGACACCTTACAGAGGTAGAGGCACGGACACGCCTGACGACTGAAATGATGCCCGCGCACATCGCACACATTGATGAAACAGGTCATTACACTTACTCTAACCGACAACTCAGCACGATCATCCCAGGGCGCCCGAACAACATCATTGGAATGCATATTTCAGATGCACTTGGGTTGGGCGTTTACGAGAAAATCAAACCCATGCTTCACAGCGCATTTGCAGGCGAGAACACTCTGACTGAGTTCACAGATGCCGCCAGCACCCATCGCATCCGCGCTGCCTTTACGCCTGACACCCGTGGTGGTGCCTATGTCTTGTCCACCGATGTAACGTTGGAAACTCAAACGCGCGTAGCACTACAGCAAACCAGCAAACGTGAACTGGCCGCCAAAGTGACATCAGGATTGGCGCATGACTTCTCGAATTTACTGACCATCATTCTTGGGATGCAGTCTAAGTTGGCACGCTTTGACGAACTGCCCTCGGCTGCCAAACCCTTGATCGAAGGTACCTTGAATGCAGCAAAACGCGGCGGCGATCTATTGGGCAGCATTGCTGAGATTACCAGCCAACGTGTCCAACGCCCCCGTGTGACCGATCTGCATGCGTTGCTGCGAGAGATGGAAACCCTAGCGGCCCCAACCCTGCCAAAAAACATCGTTTTCACAGTGAACGGCCAACTGCCAAACAAAGCGGTTCTGCTGGATCAAGGTGCGATTAAAGACGCGTTGCTTAACCTAATACTGAACGCTCGAGATGCCTGTGGTTCAAACGGGACAATAAAGCTAAGTGCATCTACGGTTCACAACACTTGGATCGAATTTACGGTGTCGGACACAGGTACGGGATTTTCCGAAGATGCCTTGAAGCACGCATGTGACCCATTTTACACGACCAAAGGCAGCGAAGGCACAGGTTTAGGCCTGCCAATGGTCTATGACATTACCAAGCTGGCAGGCGGTGATCTTAGGCTACAAAACACGCCAAAGGGCGGCGCATCAATCCGTCTGCGCCTGCCGCTGCGCTTTAGCCCTGAGGTCACTGGCGGCTTGGCTTTGCTGGTTGAAGACAACGACGACCTACGTGCACTTTACCGCGATATGCTGACCGACATGGGGCACAGCGTTATTGAGGCAACTTCGGCAGATGAGGCAACTGCGCTTATCGCCAACCTGCCTGACATCGCCTTAATTCTATCGGATATCCGTCTAAGCGGTGAAGGTACGGGGCTGGATTTGCTTAAGCGGATCGAAAAGGGAAAAACACCTGTCGTCCTTATGACCTCTTTGTCCCCAAATGACCCATTGCACCATGAGGCCCAAGCCGCGACAACTGTCCTTGCGAAACCATTCACAGCCTACGATCTGGCCAATGTCCTCAAACCGAAGGTGCAACGATGACAACGCCGTTAGTAACCATCCTTGATGACGAGCCAGCCATTCGCACTATGTTGGCTGATGCGCTGGAAGATGCTGGTTTCCGGACGATGTGTTTTGGACGTGCCCGTGAATTTGAAGCCGCGTTGCAAAAGCACACGCCTGATGTTTGCTTGGTCGACTTATCCTTGCCTGACACAGATGGGCTAACGGTTGTTCACCGTCTTGCCTTGGAACAAGGCGCGTCTGTAATCATCATTTCTGGCCGTGCGCAGGTGCAGGACCGAGTGACTGGTCTGGAACTGGGCGCCGATGACTACATCATCAAACCGTTTGATCCCTTGGAAGTAGTTGCGCGCGTTCGTGCCCGATTGCGCGGTGGCAAAGCCGTAACTCAAACCAGCAATACCGCCAAATTCAATGGTTGGACCGCTCATTTTAATGCTTACACTTTGATCGACGATGGAGGAGATGCCACTCCTTTTTCACATGCAGAAGGCGAAGTGCTTCGTCTATTCCTTGATAGCCCAAAGCGTCTAATCACCCGCACCCAGATGCAAGAGTCATTGGGCGGGGCCGCAAGCGAAAGTTTTGACCGCGCAATGGATGTGCGTATTTCACGCCTGCGTACTAAATTGCGTGAAGATTCCAAGAACCCACAGCTGATCAAAACGATCTATGGTGCCGGGTATATTTTTCTTGGCGATGTCAGCTGGAGCTAAACAGAAATTAAGCACACGTCAAAAACCAGCTAAAACAACAATTGCCCCTTCACCTCACTGAAAACAATGATAGAATCACCGCAATGTTAGACGTTGTTTTATATCGCCCAAGCCGCAAGGCGCGACCACGGTTTTACCGTGTCGAAATCGCAATGGATCTATTTTCCGAAGTTTCGGTGTTGCGCGAATGGGGTGTCAAAGGTGGTGCACCGTGTGAAACGATCACCAGCTTTGGCAATTTACGTGACGCATCCCATGCCGCCGATGCTTACCGCATCCGTGCCCAAAAACGCGGTTATAAACGCGCTTAAACTTTGGGTAAAAGGCGGGCCGCAGCCCATCTTTTGATTATTTATTCAGCCGCCATCACATCAGCAGCAGCTTCAACCTTTACAGCCGAGAACTTAAATTCTGGAATCTTCCCAAACGGATCAACCGCTGGATTTGTCAGAATGTTTGCCGCCGCCTCGACAAAAGCAAATGGTAAGAACACCATGTCCGGTGCCACGGCACGATCCATACGCGCCATGATCACAATCGAACCACGCTTCGTGGTCAGACGTACATGCCCACCCGGTTCTACGCCTAGCTTGCGCAAAGTAGATGGGTGCAGCGAACAGTTCGCCTCAGGTTCTAGCCCATCCAACACAGTCGCACGACGGGTCATAGAACCTGTGTGCCAGTGTTCTAGCTGACGGCCCGTTGTCAGGATCATTGGGTATTCCGCATCAGGCACATCATCTGGGGCAATCACACTAGCGGGCGTAAATTTAGCACGCCCATCGGTACGTGGGAAACCATCGCCAAACACGACCGCCTGACCAGGATCAGTCGGGCTAAGTGACGGATAGGTCACCGCCTCAGTTGTCAGGCGGTCCCATGTAATATTGTCGAGGCTGCGCATATTCACTGTCATCTCAGAAAACACTTCGCTTGGATGCGTATAGGCCCAATCCAAACCACACCGTTTCGCCAACTCAACTTCTATCCACCAATCTTCTTTCGCCTCACCCGGCGGTACAACCGCTTGGCGCACCATTTGCACCTGACGGTTCGTGTTGGAAACGGTGCCCAATTTTTCATACAGCGCAGAGGCTGGCAAAATTACGTCGGCATAGTTCGCAGTTTCAGTGATAAAGATGTCTTGGACAACCAAGTGGTCAAGTTTGGCCAAAGCATCACGCGCATGTTCAACATCTGGATCAGACATCGCTGGGTTCTCACCCAAAATGTACATCGCCTTGATCTTGTCCTCATGGACCGCGTCCATGATTTCGGTCACGGTTAAGCCCTTCTCATTTGAGAAATCACCAGACCCCCAAACTTCGGTAAATGCAGAGCGCACACCATCATCCATCACCGACTGGTAGTCAGGTAAGAACATCGGAACCAAGCCGGCGTCAGACGCACCTTGTACGTTGTTCTGACCACGCAGTGGGTGAAGGCCAGAGCCTGGGCGACCAACTTGGCCCGTCATCAACGCCAAAGAAATCAAGCAACGCGCATTGTCCGTACCGTGGATGTGTTGACTGACGCCCATGCCCCAGAAAATCATCCCTGCTTTAGCACCTGCAAATGTGCGGGCGACCGCACGTAAAGTCTCTGCGTCGATGCCACAAATTTCAGACATCTTCTCTGGAGTGAAATCCTTAAGGTGGGCTTTTTCAGCTTCCCAGTTTTCAGTGTACGCCTCGATATATTGTTGGTCGTACAACCCCTCTTCGACAATCACGTGCATGATCGCGTTCAACATTGACACGTCCGCTCCTGGGCGGAACTGAAGCATGTGTGTGGCAAAGCGCTTAAGCGCCTGACCACGTGGATCCATGACAATCAACTTGCCACCACGCTTGGTGAACTGCTTGAAATAGGTCGCCGCCACTGGGTGGTTTTCGATCGGATTGGCACCAATTACGATGGCCACATCCGCATTTTCAATCTCGTTGAATGTTGCAGTTACTGCACCCGATCCAACGTTTTCGATCAACGCTGAAACAGATGACGCGTGGCACAGACGTGTACAGTGATCGACGTTGTTGTGCTTGAACCCTTCTCGGATGAATTTTTGGAACAAATAGGCTTCTTCATTGGTGCATTTGGCAGACCCAAAACCAGCCACTTCGCGCCCGCGCCCCTTCAGGCCATTCGCAGCAAAATCCAGCGCCTCATCCCAAGTTGCTTCACGGAAAACACTGCCCCAATTTCCAGGGTCAACATTCAAACCCTTGGCAGGTGCACCCTCGCGCCGGATCAACGGTTTTGTCAGACGGTGATTGTGGTGGATATAGTCGTAACCAAAGCGGCCTTTGACACACAAACGACCCTCGTTTGCAGGACCATTGATGCCCTCAACATACTTCACCTTGCCATCTTTGACCTTAATCGAAATCTGGCAACCCACACCACAAAACGCACAAACGCTTTCTGTTTCGCTATCAAAATCTTTGCTGTCCCCAACGCCGTCACCCGCAGTCACAGCGGCAGGCATCAAAGCACCTGTTGGGCAGGCTTGAACGCATTCGCCACACGCCACACAAGATGAATCACCCATTGGGTCGGCCATATCAAAAGTAGGATAGCTGTCATGGCCACGGCCCGACATACCGATCACATCGTTGACCTGAACCTCACGACACGCGCGCACGCACAAACCACAAGAAATACAAGCATCCAAGTTAACAGACATCGCGACGTGACTGTCATCCAACAACGGAATGCGACCCTCTTCCAATTTTGGAAAACGGCTCTCTGACACACCGTTCAACTCGGCCATATCCCACAGGTGCGCTGACTTATCATGGGAATTTTCACGGACTGGTTGATCTGCAACCAACATTTCAACCACCATCTTGCGCGCATTCTCAGCGCGGGCGGAATTGGTGGTTACCACCATGCCATCCAACGGCTCCCGAATACACGAGGCGGCGAGCGTGCGCTCACCATCGATCTCAACCATACAGGCGCGGCAATTTCCGTCAGGTCGATAGCCGGGTGCTGGCTTATGGCACAGGTGAGGGATAACAAGTCCACGACCATTGGCCACTTCCCAGATTGTCAGACCGGCTTCGGCCTCAACTTCTGTGCCATCTAGCGTGAATTTCACTGTATTGGACATGCTATACCTCCCTTTATTGTAGCTCACTTTAGCAAACCATGACCCAAATTCGGACACTCAATCGCGACATTCATACTCGAATTTACGCCAAGACATGCAGTGTCACCAATTTCGTCTTACCAAATAAACTCCCCGCGGAGCGCCGCACCCCTTCCAACCCGCGCAGACCTCACTTATCCATTTGGAAACCGTACAAGGAACCGACATGTCCCACATCACCCTCATTCGTCACGGACAAGCAAACTCCACCGCGACAGACGAAGCCAGTTATGACCGTCTCAGCGCCCTTGGGCACAAACAGGCAAAGTGGTTGGGTGAACACCTCATCGACACAAACCAAGTACACCAAAACCTTTATACAGGCACTTTGCGCCGTCACGCAGAAACCGCCGATGGTATGGCCACTGGCCTAACGCCTATCCGTGATGAACGTCTAAATGAGCTTGAATATTTCACACTCGCCATCGCGCTTGAAGCTGAACACGGGCTTGCAATGCCAACTCAACAGTCAGAATTTGTTCATCACTTACCTCTCGTTTTTGAGGCGTGGAAAGCGGATAAAATCGAAGGGGCACCAGAACGCTTTAGCGAATTTGAAACACGTGTAAACGATGTGATCAAAGACATCGCTGCGCGCCCTGGCCCCTCATTGGTTGTCACATCTGGCGGCCTCATTTCAATGGTTATGCGCCAGCACCTTGATTTGGATATCCTCAAAATGGCCAATCTAGCTCTTGCCATAATGAACAGCTCGATCCATCGTTTGCACCCAATCGGTGGCACAATATCACCAGTTATGTTCAATGCAGTTCCCCACCTCGAAGCACCCGAACGTCACCACGCACAAACATACGTTTAAAGGATCAAATCATGCAATTGTTTTATGCTCCAAATACCATCTCGATGTCAGTTGCTATAGCATTGCAAGAGGCAGGCCTTGGGCATGAATTGAACCGCGTGGACTTTGCCAAAGCTGAGCAAACCAGCAACGCTTATCTCGCTAAAAACCCAAAAGGTCGCGTGCCAACTTTAATCGTTGGGGGCAAGGCACTCACCGAAACAGGTGCATTGTTGGAATATATCGCGGCACTTGTTCCCGAAAAAAAGCTTGCGCCAACTGATCCATTGCAAGCCTTCAAAATGCGCAGCGTTATGTTCTATCTGGCCTCCACAATGCACGTAAACCACGCTCACAAAATGCGCGGCTCGCGTTGGGCGGATTCACAAACCAGCTATGACGACATGACATCAAAAGTGCCGCAAACAATGGCTACTTCTGCAAGCTACATCGAAGAAGAGTGCTTGGAAGGTCAATTTATTCTGGGCGATAATTTTTGCATTGCCGACATCTATTTATTTAACGTTTGCACATGGCTCAATGGCGATGGAGTTGAAGTCAAAAATTACCCGAAACTCATCGCACATATGACAGCAATGGAAGACCGCGCCTCGGTTAAGAAAATCCGCGAACTCGGAATTCTCACATGACACATTTATGGGTGCGTGCCGAGCAACGCGACAACGAAGAACGCGTGGGCTTAAGTCCTGAAGGTGCCGCCACATTGATCGCAGCAGGCATAAAGGTCACTATTGAAGAAAGCCAAAGTCGCTGCACGCCCATTCAGGGCTACATCGATACAGGGTGCAATATCGCGCCCGCGAACACTTGGTCATCTGCTCCGCTTAATGCTATTATCTTTGGCTTAAAAGAACTCCCTGAAGACGGTACTCCCCTACCACACAAACACATCATGTTTGGTCACGCCTTCAAAGGACAGCCCGCAGGCCAGCGATTGCTGCGCCGTTTCATTGAAGGTGGTGGAACGCTGTATGACCTGGAGTATCTTGTTGATGAAACAGGGCGCCGAGTTGCAGCGTTCGGCTATTGGGCTGGTTATGCAGGTGCCGCGGTTGCACTCAAGTGCTGGGCAGCTCAACAACGCGGCAAGATGGCGGAGGCCGTCGGAACCTATCCAAACGCCACTAATCTGGTAGCCGACCTGAAAAACGATCTTATGAGCGTGCAGACAATGCCAAGCGCATTGGTCATCGGCGCATTGGGCCGTGTTGGCACCGGTGCGTCTGATTTGTGCGCCCAAATGGGAATAACGACAACGAAGTGGGATATTCCTGAAACTGCGGGCGGCGGACCATTCCCTGAAGTCCTCGAACACGACATCTTTTTTAACTGCATCTTGGCAGCTCCTGGGACGCCTGTGTTTGTGCCTAAAACTGCAAAAATGACAACTCGTCAACTCACAGTCATCGGTGACATTGCTTGCGACCCTAACAGCAGTTTTTCACCCATCAAGGTGTATGACAGCACAACAAAATGGAGCCAACCCGCCCTGCGGGTCCATGACTACCCACCGTTGGATGTGACCGCAATTGACAACTTGCCATCAATGCTCCCAAACGAAAGCTCTCAGGACTATGCCACGCAATTGCTACCTTCATTGATCGAGCTACTTGATTTGGAAACTGGCGTTTGGAGTCGTGCGAAAAGGATCTATTTGGAGCACATCAAGGCACCCTGAAATCTAATCAGCTGAAAATTCGGTAGTACATCCAATCAGGCAAGAACTGACTGCCGCGGAACAGCAACGAAAATAAATGTGGAAAGCTTTTCTTAAAAGCCATGTCATTCATATGCTCAAACATCTCGCAGGCCGCAGTCTCTGGCTCCATGATAAATGGCATCTTAAAGTCATTCTTAGCCGTTAATTGTGTTTTGATAAAACCTGGGTTGGCAATCTGAACGTTTACACCCGTTTTTCGTAGATCAGCATACATGCACTCGGCAAGCGACATAGTTGCTGCTTTTGATGCTGTGTACCCTATAGATCTCGGCAATCCGCGAAAACCTGTCAAGCTGGAGGTTATAACGATGTGTCCATCATCTTTTGCCACAAAATTCGGAACGACTTGGCCCAACACACGCACATAACCGGTAAAGTTAATATCAACCATCGCAGTTGCCTGATCTGCGTTCCATTCACTGGCACCAAAAGGCCAATAAACCCCAGCTAATAACACCACCCCGTCAATATCACCGATTGCAGCAGCAGCCGACTTCACACTTTCATCGTCAGCGATGTCCATAACTTGATAGCTGGCTTTTCCAGGCAATCCAGCGACGACCTGGGCCAACTTGTCTTCTGAACGCGCTGATACAATCACCTCTGCACCAGAACGGCTCATGACTTGTGCAAGTGCGGCACCTAAACCGTCACTGGCACCGACCAGCCAATACCTTTTACCCTGCCACTCGCGCATTACGCGGCATCCTTCATCTCGATACTGACAGGACGCATCGTAGCTACAAGTTCAGCGACTTGGATACCAAATTTACGGAACTGGGATCGATTGACGATTGAACCATTTGGCACAAGGTACATCCAATCCACCGTGTTCAAAACGTGGCCACCCGCGCTATCTGGTAAACGTAAGCGATATTTCAATTGAACGGACGACCCAACTTGAAACCCTTCACCTTCGCCAACAACGTCAGGAGCTGTGGCCTTGATTGCACCGTTCTGATCAATTGTTAAAACCCAGCGACGATTCTGAATCGAACCATCATCATAACGAAATTCTTCGCTCATGATCCCGTGGTTACCTTCCCACGAACATTCAATAGCACCCACAAATCGGCTGCTTACGCGACCAAAAGGACCATAAATGACACCCTCACAAGCGATTGGACCATTCATGTGCTGACGCAAATCAAACATTTCTGGGCCGCTCATATAGTCGCTTGGTTTTTGCGCTACAAAGCTTGCGTACCGACCCCACAGCAGGTTCAAAGCCAGCACAAGCGCCGCGCCCAGAAAGATATAGAGTAAACTATTCATAGATTATTCCTCATTTACGGCAGTACATGCCAACAAAATCAAAGCAAATATTTTCAAGATACAAGGCACAGCCGCGTACATCAAAGTTAATGCGAATAAGGCGTGTTCAGAGTTTGTGGCTGAACCACTTTCAAAGCCTGCAAGCTGCAAGGCTGGCAACAGCAACACAGCTGCAAATGCCAAGGTGAATTTCGAAACAAATGACCAGAGACCAAAACCTTCGGCAGCGGCAGGTGAAATCTCTGCCATCCGTTTGGCAAATATCGCAGGCAACAATGTCAGATCAGCACCCAACGCAGCACCAGACGCTACACATACGAAAGCGAATGCAACCCAATCGCCTGCACCTAAAGGTATCGCGAAAGCAAAGGCCACAATCGCCAAGGTCATCGAAACCATCAACGTATTCTTGGTGCCAAATCGTTCCGCCGATTCCCCCCACAGCGGAACTGACAAGGCGGCCGAAAGGAAGAACAGCAACAAAAGCGGGCCTTCCATTCCTGATGCCAACAATCGTGTTTCCACGAAGAACAGGAACAACGTGGAACTTACTGCAACAGGAGCAGCGTTGATGAATGCGATGATCAACAATTGGCGTGCCATAGGGTCTTGCAACACGGTCTGAAAACTGGCCGATTTTAAGCCCCTGCCTTCCGCCCATTCAGCCCGCATCATTGTGCCAGCAACCAAAGCCAAAACTGCAAACCCAATCGCAAATCCAACGAAAGGTGCATCGATGAAATATAAAAACACCAATGGCGCGATCGCAGCAATGCAGACGCCAAACAGCGCCCCACTTTCCCGCCATCGCGCCAAGCGCAAGTGACCGAATTGCCCTAATGATGATGCGGTGACGACACCTTGTGCGTAAAAATTTATGGTCAAGAATGAAAACGCCGAGAAAACCAACGTCAGCATCAAGCCAAACCACACCAACGGGGACACCAACGGTTCGACAGCAAAAAGCCCTAGCATTCCCAGCGCCATAACAACGCAGGCGACTGAAATCGCAAACCCCCGACGACGACCCAAGCGCGCGGATAGACGCCCGAAAAACGGGTCTTGAACAACGTCCAGCAATCGCAAAATAAACAAGACTGAACCGAGTGCAACCAAGGACACCCCGTATTCATCAACAAAATACTTTGGCGCATGGATGTAAATTGGCAGGCCAGCTGCCGATAGCATCGCGGCAAAAACAGCATACGCTGGGAGGTTATTGTTGCGCACCTCAATAAGTGATGGTGACATGCTCATCCGCGCGAAATCTCTTTGGATGGCGCTTCTGGACAGGAGCGAAAACGTGCTTTTTTCCACCACAGCTTCAACGCCTGCCAGTGGATCAAACATAGAACGCGGCGTGACCCAAAAGGACGGCGCAATAGCATGTGAAGGATTGCGCCATTGGTAAGCGGTGCGCGGGTTCCAGTCAGCGTTGCAATCACCCCACCATCGCCTTGGGTGTAGTCAATCCAGACACCAATTCTGTCATCGCGGATATCAAACCGAAATTCGTATCCACCCTCCACCGGTTGGAAGGGTGATACATGCATTAGCTTGGTCGATTTTAACCGATCTGTCGCAAGAATTGGGCGTAGATCTGGATGGTGTAACAAATATGAGTGGCGATCCCCAAAGGTGTTAGACACCTCCGCAATGACAGCAATCATGTCATCGGCGGCATTGCGGCAAAGCCAAAAACTAACCGGGTTAAATACGTGACCTAAAACTTTGGGTTGCGCTAGTATTTCAATTCTTGCGACGCCAGTCACTTTGTGCGCTTCAAGTACTTCGCGAACCCATGTGCTGCCGCGGCCGTCCTTTGGAACACCGCCATGATCCAAATCGTTTAACGCTACGACCCCACGACCATTGCGCGCGAATAATTCAGGGGTACAAGTTGGCGCATCCGCATCAAGAAGAACGTAGTCGATGGAATATCGAAAGGCGTTTTTGACCTCGCCTTTACGACTGTGGAACGTCACACCGTTGATATGATCAACAGTGCTTCTCACAAGATCAGTTCACATTCCGCACAATTCTTCATAATCGAATCCGCAACAGTGACGGCACTTTCAAGACCGTCTTCATGGAACCCGTGACGCAACCAAGCCCCCGTAAACCACGTGCTGTTTGCACCATTCATCGCCCGCACTTTTTCCTGCGCGGCAAGGGCCGCTAGATCATAAACCGGGTGGCGAAGCGTCACCTGATCGTAGATCAGCTCTTCGCGGATAGTGCGCTTTGTATTCAACGTCACGAAGTGCGGATCGTCCATTGGGATCGGCTGAAGTGAATTCATCCAATAGGTCAGATCAATTTGATCACCAGTCCCTTTTTCATCTTCAGTATAAACCCAAGAAGACCATGTCTGGCGGCGCTTTGGCATGATGTTTTCGTCAGCGTGCAGCGTAACCTCATTTGGTTGATATTTGATCGCACCCAATGCCGCCTGTTCTTCATCCGTTGGGTCAGCCAACAAGGCTAATGTATCATCCGAGTGCGTCCCAAAGATTACTAGATCAAAGGCCTCCCACTCACCGCCCACAGCTTTAACCTGAACACCGCCTCCATCACGGCGTACGGATTGGACCGGCGAATTCAATCTAATATCCACTCCGTGGCTTAAAAGTGCTGCTTCTAGACGGCGGACATATTCAACTGAGCCACCATTAACAGTGTACCATTGGTGCTGTCCGGTTGAGTTCAAAAGCGCATGGTTCTCGAAAAACTGGATCATCGCGTGCGCTGGAAAATCTATAATTTTTTGCGTCGGCGTCGACCAAATTGCACCCGACAGTGGCAACAAATAGTAATCGCGAAACCAAGCACCAGTGCCCAATTTGTCCAAAAACTGCGAGACAGTGATTGTACGGTCTTTGGCCACCTCAAGCGCGTTTTTATTAAATCGTAAAATATCGCGCACCATGCCCAAAAATTTTGGATTCACAGCATTCATACGTTGCGCAAATAGTGCATCCAGGCTGGCCAGCCCGTATTCTAGGCGACCTCCTCCGATTGAGGCACCAAAACTCATGTTTGACTTCACTACTGGTACGTTCAAGTCAGCGAACAGCTCCGCCATGTGTGGATAATTTGCATAGTTGAATACAATGAAACCTGTATCGACAGGCTGATCTCCACGCTTACCCGCCATTCTGGTTCGTGCGTGCCCGCCAAACTTCGGCTCGGCTTCGAATAGAGTGACCTGATTACGTTCCATTAGCTTGTAGGCAGAACCCATGCCTGAAATTCCGCCACCAATAATGGCTATTTTTTGTGGCGTTGGGTTTGGTCGATCGGATGGCATGAAAATATAGTCCTGATGAATGAGTTTGATAGGTATACGCGCCATGTTCGGGATCAGATGTTAAAACGCGAAAAAAGAAATTTGATCCAATTCAGCGCTACAACCGTAGATTTGGTATGTCAGCCCGTTCACATAATGTGTTATCGAGAAGAAGATCGGTTAACTTTCAGACGGCTACAACCCGTTTGGTTGCAGTGGGTTCGAAACGCGTGACAAACGAAAACAAACGTAATTTATGGATTTCTCATGTCCATCGTATCCGCGATGACGCAGACAAAGCAGCTTTTGCAGACCTGTACGCTCACTTTGCCCCGCGGGTGAAAGGATTTCTAATCAATTCTGGTGCCGATGGTTACTTGGCCGAGGAATGCGCACAAGAGGTGATGGCGACCCTTTGGCATAAAGCCCACTTGTTCGACCCGTCCCGCGCATCAGTTGCAACTTGGATTTTCACAATCGCACGAAACCGCAAAATTGACATTCTGCGCAAACAACGCCGTCCGGAACCCGAGGACCTAACATGGGGTCCGGAAGAGGAACCCGATCAAACCGACGTTCTAGCGCTGCAGCAAGAAACTGAGACTCTTAGCAAGGCGTTAACGGCACTCCCTGCAGCACAGAGAGAACTTATAGAACAGGCGTACTTCGGGGATATGTCCCACAGTGAAATTGCTAAAAAAACAGGTCTGCCTCTTGGCACGATCAAATCGCGACTTAGGTTAGGCCTCGAGCGCTTGCGCCAAACGATGAAATGAACAAAATGATGAGCATAGATATCAAACATCACCTGACGGATGAAATCCTGATGGGCTACTCAGCAGGCACTTTGCCTGAGGCTTTTAATCTTATGGTCGCAACGCATGTTTCGTTGTGTGATACTTGTCGCGCTCAATTAGCGGCATGCGATGCCGTTGGCGGTATCTTGTTGGATGAACATGATGTCCCGAACACTCAGATGCAGCCCGACAGCTTTGCCGCGACGATTGCGATGATTGAGCAAGGCGTGCCAATAACCAAAGCACCGGCCGTCAAAAAGCCATCCGTACTGCCAAGCCCGCTGCGAGACTACATTGGTAGTGACTTGAACGAAATTAAATGGCGCCCTATTGGCATGGGTGTAAAACAAGCTATTTTACCAACATCCAAGCAAGCAAGCGCACGCCTTTTGATGATTCCTGCCGGGGCAGCCATGCCAGATCACGGCCACAACGGTCTTGAGATGACGATGGTGTTGCAGGGTGCTTTTCAAGATGATGATGGGTATTTTGCCCGTGGTGATGTCGACATCGCTGACAGCGATCTTGAGCACACGCCGATGGCCGACATCCATGAAGATTGTATTTGTCTTGCAGTAAGCGACGCGCCACTGCGCTTTAAGGGTATCCTCCCTCGCATCATGCAGAGCTTTATTCGCATCTAAGCGACGAATTCGACATTATTTTGAATAACTGCCTAATTTCAGTCGGTACGTATCTTGTTTCAGGGTTAAGCTGTCATCATGCGTTTTACCTTTCCACACAATGACAGCCTATACATAGCCCTTTTAGGCTGCGACCCCAAATGATGGTCGCGTCTTTGCTGCTGTGCACTCAAC
Organism: Ascidiaceihabitans sp.; assembly: GCA_028388995.1. GTDB lineage: Bacteria > Pseudomonadota > Alphaproteobacteria > Rhodobacterales > Rhodobacteraceae > Ascidiaceihabitans. Next base: position 24,935 of record JAOEQC010000006.1, read on the forward strand.
GGGTGTCTTATATCTTTTGACCTGCCCTGCTCGCAACCAAAGCGGGAGTATTGTACCTTTTACGAAAGTCTATCCAAATGCATCGATGCTGGTTTTTGTCCCTGCAAACGGTGCCATCCAATGCAAGCGATGGTATCTGACGATCCTGCTGTTCGTGACCTTCTCACCCGACTGGACAACGACCCAACGTATCGATGGTCTGAGGACAAAGTTAGTGCGTTGGGTTATGATCTTTCTACAATAAGGCGTGCCTTTAAACGTACGTTTGGCATCACCTTTCTTGACCTAGCTCGGGCACGCCGATTACAAGCGGGTTTCACCGCTCTTTCAAACGGAGACCACGTGATCGACGTCCAGCTTGAAGCAGGGTTTGAAAGTGGTGCAGCCTTTCGCACCGCGTTTGCAAAGATGGTTGGGGTCAAACCCCGTGCGTTATCAGACACCGCGTTGTTGCGTGCCTATTAGTTTCAAACGAAACTTGGCCCAATGGTAGCGGTGGCAGATAATACACATTTACACTTGTTAGAATTCGCAGATCGAAAAGCTTTACCAGCCCAGCTTAGTCGCTTGCAGAAAGCAGCTGGTGGGATTGGGTTTGGAACAGCCGAACCACTCGAACGAACCAAAGCTGAACTAACTGAATACTTTGACTGTCAAACGGCGGCTTTCACCGTCCCTCTTGCACTCCATAGAACTACCTTCACCAAATCAGTTTGGCAGGCGCTGATGGCGGTTCCAGCGGGGGAAATTCAAACCTATGCTGGACTTGCACAAAAAATCGGACGCCCTACAGCTACTCGTGCATTTGCGCGCGCCAATGGCGCAAACCAAATTTCGATACTCATTCCCTGTCACAGGGTAATTGGTGCCGATGGCAACTTAACTGGATACGGTCACGGGCTTTGACGTAAACGTAAATTGATTGATTGATCTTGAACTGCAGTACAAATGAGACTCTATCCATTTGCCTATTAAGGCTCAGGCTTGGCCAAAGGCACCACGTTGTTTTGTTCCTCTGGCGTCAATTCTTCAAAGTCAAAATTATCCAAACGCGCCGCACGTTTTCCTGCACGTTCGGCAGCTGTGCTAATTCCGTCCAAATCTTTGCGTGCTTGACCAAAGTGGGTATTCAGTTTTTCGACACGTTCAACAACCAACTCAACATCCCGGTGCAAGCTTTTGAGCGTTGAGCGAATAGCACCCGCCTGTTCACGCATGCGAGCATCCTTCAGAATTGCACGCATTGTATTCAGCGTGGCCATACAGGTCGTTGGTGAAACGATCCAAACGCGGTGATCAAAACCATCACGTACAAGTTCAGGAAAATTTGCGTGGAGCTCTGCATATACCGCTTCGGATGGTAGAAACATCAACGCGCCATCTGCAGTTTCGCCCTCGATAATATATTTTTCACTGATATCACGGATGTGCTTTTTCACGGAAACACGCATCGCTTTGCCAGCCTCGTTGACCTCCCAATCAGTCTTAGCCCGACGCAAGGCCTCATAGGCTTCAAGGGGGAATTTACTGTCGATCACAATCGGGCCAGGCGGGTTCGGCAACGCAATCAAACAGTCAGCGCGCTTACCGTTGCTAAGGGTCACTTGCAACTGAAAACTGTCCTTTGGCAATGCTTTACCGACAATGTCGTTCAGTTGAATTTCGCCAAAAGCACCGCGCGTTTGTTTGTTGCTTAAAATGTCCTGTAACGACAAAACATCCCCAGACAACTTCGCAATATTGTCCTGCGCTTTGTCGATAGAAGCGAGACGTTCTTGCAACTGCGTTAAACTAACCGTGGTTTGCTTAGATGAGCCGTTCAACGTCTCTCTCATCCGCTCCTGCATCTCTGCCATCGAATGTTGGGTACGCATAGCATTCTCTGCCAAACGGTCCTGCATTTGCTGTTGAACAGCCGCCAATCGCACTTCCATCGTGTTGGTAATCTGGGCCTGTGCATTTACCTGCGTATCAGACACAGTTTGCAACCCACCTTGTAACGCGGCCTGCCCCATATTCAGCTGCTGAACATGTTGGCCAAGGATGCCCATCTGATGCGCCAACGGTGTCGCAGCCGCCGCGGAACGCCCTGCCGACCGCACCACAACCATCAACATCACCACAATCAAAATGACCACAGCAATGGCCACCAATCCCACAATGATCAATGGATCGCTAAAGGCATACTCTTGTCCTGAAATCTCAATCATGTACGTCCAAACAACCGTTCAATATCTGCCAGTTTCAGCTCTACATAGGTAGGGCGTCCGTGGTTGCATTGCCCCGAATGTGGGGTTGCTTCCATTTCGCGCAACAGCGCGTTCATTTCCTCAGCCCGCATCCAACGACCCGACCGAATAGAGCCGTGGCAGGCCACGCGACTAAGGATCGCTTCGACCTTAGCTTGAACCATGTTGGAGCTGCCCTGATCCGCAAGTTCATCCAGAATATCAAGGATCATAGCACGCGCATTCACCTCACCCAAAATCGCAGGCGTTTCGCGAATAGCAATAGCACCACCGCCAAAGGGCTCAATACCCAAACCAAAGCGTGCCAATTCGTCCGCCACTTCGAGTAAGCGAGCGCAATCGCCATCCGATAGCTCAACAATTTCTGGAATCAACAAGGCTTGAGCCGCGACCCCATTCACCGCCATTTGGTTTTTTAGTTTCTCATACACCAATCGCTCATGCGCTGCATGTTGATCAACGATAACCATGCCAGTTGCCGTCTGTGCAATAATGTAATTCTCATGAACTTGACCGCGGGCTGTGCCTAGTGGCAGATCTTCTGGTGGTGTCTCATTCGCCTGCTCTTGCTCAACAACTTGCCCACTATAGGTCTGGGTCATTTCCGCGAAACCCGGCGCTTGGGATTGGTAGGATGCTGAACGTGATCCCATTGAGGGACGATCCATCTGATAAACGCGTGGTCCACCAATAGGTTCAGGTGTTATCGCCCCCAAAGTCGCTCCCGCAACTGTTGTCGACGCACGATGCCCTGCCTCTACCAACGCTTGACGCAATGCCGATACAATTAGCCCTCGCGCAAGACCAGGATCGCGAAAACGTATTTCTGATTTTGCAGGGTGAACGTTGACGTCCACAAGCGTCGGATCACAATCAAGGAACAGGGCCGCCGCTGGATGACGGTCACGACTTAGAAAATCAAAGTAAGCTCCACGCAATGCGCCAACCAATAGTTTGTCCCGTACAGGACGACCGTTTACGAACAGATACTGTTGTACAGCGGAACCACGCGAATAGGTTGGCAATGCAGCATACCCTGTTAAATGCAATCCTTCGCGCAGTGCGTCAATTTTCAGGGAGTTATCTGCAAACTCGCGCCCCAAAACAGTCGACAACCGTCCATGTAACGCATCGAACATATCGCCATTTTCGGCTTCTGCCCTGAAGGTGGTGCGTGGGCTATCGCCACTCACATCTCGCAACTCAAACCGTACAAAAGGTTCCGCCATCGCAAGGCGTTTTACGATATCATTGATGGCTGTCGTTTCTGCGCGGTCAGTACGCAAAAATTTCAGTCGGGCTGGTGTTGCATAAAACAAGTCACGCAATGTTATGACTGTGCCATCATTTAAAGCAGCTGGGCGCACTGGCCCTAGGTTGCCACCTTCAACATTGATCTCAAACGCTTCAGACCCCTGAACGCGTGAGGTGATGTTAAGGCGGCCAACGGCGCCCAGTGACGGCAGTGCCTCTCCACGAAAACCAAAGGTGTGTATGTTAAGCAGGTCAGAGCCGTCAATCTTTGACGTAGCATGGCGTGATAAAGCCAACGGCAAATCATGACCTGCAATACCGCAGCCGTCGTCCGTCACGCGGATCAACGTTTTGCCACCATCTGCAATATCAATGGAAATACGCCGTGCGCCCGCATCGATCGCGTTCTCAACCAGTTCTTTGACGGCTGACGCCGGTCGTTCAACAACTTCACCCGCAGCAATGCGATTGATTGCTGCGTCATCAAGTTGGCGAATAACCGGCAGGTTTTCGTGGATATTGGGTCTGCTTGTTTCCATACCCCAATACCTAGCACCAAACATGCCGATTCTGCCAGCAGCCAAGTCACCGCATAAGCGGATCTGACCCATCAACTTTAAGAATGGTTAATAGGCCAATATGCCGATTAAATCGCGCTCAGGCCGGCATCTAACGCAACAAGCACGCGGTCAACTTCATCTTTCGTGATCACCAAAGGTGGAGACATCAAAATGTTATTCCCACCCAACCGCACCATGACACCTGCGTCATAAGTAGCTTGATGAATCTTCTTCATCGTTGGCATATCCATCGGTGTCTTGGCCGCAGCATCAGACACGATCTCAACTCCAGTCATCAATCCGTGTCCACCACGCACATCGCCAACGATGTCATATTTCTCCATCAAGGCAACGCATCCATCAAACAATTGGGCACCACGAGCTGCCGCGTTTGCCTTTGTATCCAGACGTATGGTTTCACTGAGACACGCCGTAACCGCAGCTGCGCCAACAGGGTGTGCTGAATAGGTGTAACCATGGAAAATCGCAGCCTCTTCGCCACCATTTTCAAAGACCTCAGCAACAGCATCGCTCATCAATGCTGCACCAACTGGGAAATACCCCGATGTGATCCCTTTTGCGCAACACATCATGTCTGGCTTTACGCCCCAATGACGGCTGCCTGACCATGCACCCGTACGGCCAAACCCTGTGATTACCTCATCCGCAATCATCAGGATGCCGTGACGATCGCAAATTTCGCGCATCAGCGGCATGAAGGCCTTATTTGGCACGATGACCCCACCGGCCCCCTGAATCGGCTCCATGATGAACGCTGCAATGCTGCCAGCACCTTGGAACATGATCTCGTCTTCCATCGCAGCGGCAATGTTCTGCGCCAAAACTGCGGAATCCGTTTCATTGAAAGGATTGCGATAAGCGTCTGGGCTGGGCATGTGGAAACAGCCCGGCAGCAAAGGCTCGTAATTAATACGAAAACGATTGTTACCGTTTACAGATGCACCACCAAAGTGGGTCCCGTGATAACCCTTTTTCAGGCTGAGAAATTTTGTGCGGTTCGGCTCTCCTTTGACCCGGTGATACTGGCGCGCAAGTCGCAAGCACGTCTCAACCGAGTCTGATCCACCAGACGTAAAGAACACGCGTGCCATGCCATCTTCGGCAAAAAATTCACGCACCGCATATGACGCCTCAATAGCAGAAGGATTAGACGTACCAGCAAACGCTGAATAGTACGGCAAATCATAAAGCTGCTTGGCGATTGCGTCTTTAACAACGTCGTTGGAATAGCCAAGGTTAACGCACCATAAACCGCCGACAGCGTCGATAGCTTCGTGCCCATCGATGTCTTTGATTGTTGAACCTACAGCGGTCTCAATGATTGTCGGAGCATGCTCAATCGCTTCTCCAGGGTGACCCATCGGGTGCCACATATGCTTTGCATTATTCGCGCGAAGGAAGTTGTCGTCTTTCATAATGAACCCTCTGTTGGTTTTTCCAACTAGATGGACACGAAAATAGAAAAAGGGGCAAGCATTTCAACACACCTGCCCCCATCAATTCAGTCTTAGTTCGTATTAAACGTCGTCTGGCAAGATCAGGTTCATGGCAATTGCCAAGATCGCTGTCGGTGCCACTGCGCTCGTTAGCAGTGTGCCCCAAACGCCTGGTACGTACTGCACTGCAGATGGAACAAGGTTTAGACCAAGGCCCACAGCTAGTGAAACAGCAATAATAAGCATGTTGCGACGGTTCATGTCGATTTCGCTAAGCACGTTCAAACCTGCTGCAGCAACCATGCCGAACATTACGATCACACCACCACCTAAAACTGGAAAAGGCATAGATGCGATGACTGCGCCAACTTTAGGCAGAAGACCACAGACGATCAAAATGATACCACCAATTGTCACAACATGACGGCTCATAACGCCAGTCATTCCAACAATACCTACGTTTTGGCTGAAAGACGTATTTGGCAAACCGCCAAATACCGCGGCAGCGGCTGTACCCAAACCATCGGCGTATGTAGCGCCAGAGATTTCTTCGTCAGTTGCTTCACGATTTGCGCCAGCTTTAGTTGTTGCTGAAACATCGCCTACAGTTTCAATTGCTGAAACGATAGAAACCAATGTTACTGCGAAAACAGCACCAAGGCTGAATTCAAAACCGTATGGAAGTGGTTTGATTGATGTTATCCAGCTTGCTTTTGCAACGGCACCAAAGTTCACCATGCCCATTGCGAATGCGATTGCATAACCAACCAAAAGGCCAATCAAGATTGCTGAATTGCTCAATGCACCTTTGGTGAAGAATTTCAGACCCAAAGCCACAACAACAACGCTAAGCGCAACTGACCAGTGCTTCAAAGAACCGAAGCTATCAGCTGCCATTTGGAAATCTGCAGCGCCACCGGCTGCATATTTAATCGCAACTGGGATCAGATAAAGGCCGATTGCCAAGATCACCAAACCAGTGATCAACGGCGGGAACATCCAGCGCAAGTTCTTGATTACTGAACCAAGAGCGAAGTGGATGAGACCACCAATTAGGCAGGCAGTCAGCGCCACGCTCAAACCTTGTGTTGCGGCAATGCCAGCCAAAACACCAACGAACGCAAAGCTGGTGCCCTGCATGATTGGAAGACGGGCACCAACTGGGCCAAAGCCAACAGTTTGGAACAATGTCGCGATACCAGCGAACAACATTGCCATTTGAATAAGATAAACTTGTTCGGTGCCGCCGAATGCAAGACCCGCTGCACCAGCAACGATAATAGAAGGTGTCACGTTACTCGCGAACATTGCCAATACGTGCTGCAGACCTAATGGCACGGCTTGTGCCAAAGGTGGTGTTTGATTTGGGTCTGAGTAGGACCCTGTTGAATCAGTCATTTTCGTACCATCCCTGAGTAAAGGCCGTCTTGAGTGCGGCTAAGCGGAAGTATGGTGCCACATTAGGACTTCGGGCAAGAAAAAACTAAGCCCTCCAAATGCTCGAAAAAGCTAACACACAGAAATTAAACAAATATCCTTAGCCTTCAATTTTTATGCGATTGTCTTTCTTCTTGGGAAAGAAATTATCACACGTTCTAAACACCCGTGCTTGCCTTTGTCGTGATCCCATGTAACTTTTGAATGCTGCAACTGCGCAATGAGGTGCCCAATGCACAATCCACTAGCCGAACAATCATCCAACGACACCGCGAACCAAAGCGTCGCACAATTGCCTCAGGTCACTGAGCCACGAAATCCAGGCATGGAGCTCGACCTAGATTGGGTTGCCCGGGTTCAGGCGAACACATCAGCCATTGAGCGCCGATGCGCTGCATTGCCAGCCCGCCGCTCTGTCAAAAAAGAACATCAAGCTGCGTGGTTACTGAAAGCGGTTAGCTGCATTGACCTTACGACTTTGTCTGGCGATGACACCGAAATGCGTGTTGGTCGGTTGTGTGCTAAAGCTCGTCAGCCTGTGAACGCTAGCGTCCTCGCGCAGCTTGAAATGACCGGACTGACGACCGGAGCTGTATGTGTGTATCACGAGATGATACCAGCCGCTGTTCGCGCACTTGTCGGAACGAACATTCCAGTCGCAGCTGTTTCAACTGGCTTCCCCGCAGGGCTATCCCCACTTCACCTACGCATCCAAGAAATCAAGGAAAGCGTTGCAGCGGGCGCTAGGGAAATCGACATCGTTATCTCCCGTCGTCACGTGCTGACAGGTGATTGGCAAAAGCTATACGACGAAATGAAAGACATGCGCAAAGCCTGTGGTGACGCCCATGTTAAGGCGATCCTAGCGACTGGCGAACTGGGCTCTCTACGCAATGTCGCGCGCGCCGCGCTGGTGTGTATGATGGCTGGTGCCGACTTTATTAAAACATCAACGGGTAAGGAAAGCGTCAATGCGACCCTACCTGTGACTCTCATTATGATCCGCGCCATTCGCGACTATTTTGAACGCACGGGTTATCGAATTGGTTACAAGCCAGCGGGCGGCATTTCAAAAGCGAAAGATGCGATTACCTACCTCGCTTTGATGAAGGAAGAATTGGGAGATCGCTGGCTTCAGCCTGACTTATTCCGTTTTGGCGCTTCTTCCCTGTTAGGGGATATTGAACGTCAACTGGAACATCACCTGACCGGCGCATATTCCGCCAGCCATAGAAATCCAATGGGCTAACCTCCGTATTTTGCCTCCCACGACATCCGATAGAAAGACCCTAATCATGACAGTCAAAGATATATTCCAGAGCATGGACTACGGCACAGCTCCTGAAAATGCCGCGGAGGCGTTGGCTTGGATTGTCGACAAAGGTGGCAAATTTGGCCACTTCATCGACGGGTCATTCACCGAAGCTGGCGAGGGTTTTAATAGCAAAAATCCCGCGGATGGAAATGTATTGGCGACAATCAGCCAAGCGACACAAGCAGATGTGGATTCGGCTGTTTCAGCCGCACGCAAAGCACAACCGAATTGGGCAGCATTGGGTGGACATGGCCGTGCGCGCATCTTGTACGCTATCGCCCGTCTGTTGCAAAAGCACAGCCGTTTGCTTGCCGTGCTCGAAACATTAGACAACGGCAAACCGATCCGCGAAAGTCGCGACATCGATGTTCCCTTGGCACAGCGTCATTTCTATTATCACGCTGGTATGGCCCAATTGATGGATAGTGAATTGCCTGACCGCGAAGCCTTGGGGGTGTGCGGTCAAATCGTTCCATGGAACTTCCCACTACTCATGTTGTCATGGAAAATCGCACCTGCTTTAGCGATGGGTAATACAGTTGTTTTGAAACCAGCGGAATACACATCACTTACAGCTTTGTTGTTTTCGGACATCTGCAAACAAGCTGGAGTGCCCGATGGGGTTGTAAACATCGTGACCGGTGATGGCACCGTGGGCGAGATGATTGTCGCCGCTGAAGTGGACAAGATTGCGTTCACAGGCTCGACAGCAGTTGGGAAACAGATCCGTAAAGCCACTGCAGGATCCAGAAAAACGCTGACGCTCGAGCTGGGCGGCAAGTCGCCCTACATCGTATTTGACGACGCAGATCTGGACTCAGCCGTTGAGGGATTGGTTGACGCCATTTGGTTCAATCAAGGGCAGGTGTGCTGCGCAGGTTCACGTCTATTGGTTCAAGAACCAATTGCAGAAACCTTCTATGCCAAGCTGAAAGTCCGCATGGACAAACTGCGCATAGGGAGCCCACTGGATAAGTCCATCGATGTCGGTGCTATCGTCGATCAATCGCAGCTTGATACAATAACCCGCATGGTTGCTGAAAACACCGCTGGAACTATGCACCAATCAAGTGCGGCATTGCCTGAGCATGGCCTGTTCTATCGACCGACGTTGGTCACTGATCTTCATCCAGCTGACACACTGATGCAGGAAGAAATCTTTGGTCCTGTCTTATGCGCCACAACGTTCCGCACACCTGCAGAAGCTGTCGAAGTCGCCAATAACACGCGCTACGGATTGGCCGCAACGGTTTGGAGCGAGAACATTAATCTTGCGCTCGATATTGCACCAAAGCTTGCCGCTGGCGTTGTGTGGATCAACGGCACCAACATGTTTGACGCTGCTGCCGGCTTTGGCGGTGTGCGCGAAAGCGGTTTTGGCCGCGAAGGCGGCTGGGAAGGTCTAAGCGCCTACACCAAAGCCAAGGGCCAAACGAAGCCATTGAAACCAATCGCAGCCTTTGAAGGTAATAAAGGGACCAACAAGGATTTGGACCGCACGGCGAAGCTGTACATCGGCGGCAAACAAGCGCGTCCTGACAGCGGCTATTCTACCGCAGTCTTCGCCAAATCTGGAAAACTGGTAGGCCATGCTTCAAACGCATCCCGCAAAGATGTCCGAAACGCTGTAGAGGCCGCGAACGCAGCCAAGGGATGGTCAAAAACCACAGGCCATTTGCGTGCACAGATTCTGTACTTCATTGCTGAAAACCTAAGCGCACGGGCAGAGGAATTCGCGGATCGCCTAAACACCCTACAAGGTGACAACAGTGGTCAAAAAGAGGTCGAGGCATCCATCAGCCGTCTATTCACCTATGCAGCATGGGCGGACAAATACGACGGCCAAGTGCATGGCGTTCCGATGCGCGGTACGGCACTGGCTATGAAGGAACCCGTAGGCGTCATTGCTGCGCTATGCCCGGACACTGCACCTTTGCTCGGTCTTATATCACTCATGGCCCCTGCCATCGCGATGGGCAACCGTGTGATCCTGAGTGCATCAGAGGCGTTTCCATTGATCGCCACAGACTTCTTTCAAGTACTCGACACCTCAGACGTGCCAGCTGGTGCCGTTAATATCCTCACCGGCGCGCATATTGATGTCGCAAAAACAATGGCAGAACACATGGACATTAATGCGGTTTGGTCCTTCTCTGGGTCTGATCTGAGCAAAGACATTGAAGCTAGCAGCGCCTCAAACATCAAACGCACTTGGGTGAACAACGGACAAGCCCGTGATTGGATGTCATTCGCTGGCGAAGGAAAAGAATTCCTTGTTGCCGCGACAGAGATCAAAAACATCTGGATCCCGTATGGCGAATAAAAAAATAGCGCCCGCGGCGATGCCAAGCGCTATTTTTTATTCAGGCAATGGACCTGTCGTTAAGCCAACTGGCTTACCAACAACCACAAACTGCAATCCATCCGCATCTAACAGCTCAGCTGCAACACGATTGACGTCTTCCAATGTCACTGCTTCGACTCTGTCGTTGCGGGTCGCTATGTAATCAATTGGAAAGCCGATCATCTGCATTCCGACCATGATCCGCGCGATGGGCGCATTCCCATCAAACCGCAGTGGATAGGCACCAGTAATATAGGTCTTAGCATTGCGCAGCTCTTCGAGAGTCACACCTTTTTCAGCTGCCTTCGACCACTCGTCGCGGATCACTAAAATGGCTTCTGCAATACGATCATTGGCTGATGCAACTTGCCCCTGATAGGTTGCTGCGTGATCACGCGGCACAAGGAACGTGCTGACCCCATAAGTTAGACCGCGTTTTTCGCGTACTTCGTTCATAAGACGACTCTCAAAGGAGCCTCCGCCCAAGACATGATTGAGAATTGTTGCGGCGAAGTAGTCAGGGTCTTCTAGGCCAATCCCTTTGTGTCCAAACAAGGCGACAGATTGCGGCGTGTCAAAATCCACGACTGTTACGCCACCCTCTATTGTTACCTCAGCGGCCTGCGGTTGGGAGGCACCGGTTTCAGGTAAACCACCCAAAAGCTCGTCCACGAGTTTGCCCAGCTCAGCAGGTGTAATATCTCCAACCGCACCGACATACAGGCGATCCTTTGCAAAAATATCACCATGCGCATTTATCAGATCCTCTCGGGTCAATGCAGCTACACTTTCGTTGGTTCCGGACAAATCAGTTGCATAGGGGTGATCTCCAAACGTCATTCGATTGAAAGCAGCACCCACAATTGCATCAGGATCAGTCGTGTCCGACAACAAACCTGCAAAAACCTGCCCACGAACCCGTTCGATGTCAGATTCGTTAAGATTTGGATCAACAATAGATGAACGCAATAGTGCAACTGCATCATCGCGACTTTCAGACAAAAACCTTACGGAAACGGACAATGAATCCGAATTCAAATTATAGGAAAAACTAGCCGCTAAATCCTCAACAGCACGGGCAAAGCCACGTGAATCTAAATCGCCTGCGCCCTCTTCCAACAACCCAGTCATTAGGTTTAGCGCGCCACGTTTCCCTGGGCGATCTAGCGACCCACCTCCACGAAACCGCAACTCAAGCGCCATGAAAGGGATCGACGGTTCTTCAACCAACCATGCGGTAATTCCACCAGGTGAAATGACTTCTTGGATTTTCACTTCTGCCTGTGCGGGTAATACGGTCAGAAAGCTAATGACTAGAACGCTAAAAATTCTCATTGGCCTTGCTCCTGTACTTTCATCAACCATCCCGTAACTGAGCTCTCTGGAATGATTACCTTTTCGGCAGCGGCCATAATTTCTTCGGGCGTTATCGCCTGCAAAATTTCAGGCCATGCTTGAACGTCTTCAACGGTTAATCCAGTGGTCAAAGCCGATCCATAGCGCTGTGCTATCCCATCAACATTGTCGCGTGCGTAAATCTGCTGTGCGCGAAGCTGTTTTTTCAAACGCTCAACCTGTGCAGGGTCGACGCCTTCTTTCATAAAGCTAGCAACAGCGACGTCCATCGCATCCTCAGCCTCCTGCAGGGTAACACCAGGAGCAGGTACAACAATCATATTGAAGGTAGTGTCATCTAAAGATGTCCCACGATAATAGACCGATGAATACACAGCGACCTGCGTATCAAACTGCAACTTCTCAGTTAGGTATGAGGTCGTGCCACCACCCAATATCTCAGCCAACAAAGTCAACGCTGCTGCTTCTTTTTGTGCACCTTGATCCCGTTCTGGAGCCAAATATGAACGGCTTACATAAGGTTGCGCCACACGTGCATCGCGAAAGATCACGCGACGCTCGGCGGTTTGGGGTGGTTCCTCTGTGCGCAACCGTTCAGGCAAGGCAGGATTGAAAGGAATAACGCCATAATACTTTTCAGCCAGTTCACGTACCCCTTCTGGAGTCGCGTCACCAGAAACAACTAGGATAGCGTTGTTGGGGGAATAGTAGATTTCATAGAATGACAGCGCGTCATCCAAATTCAGCGTTTCCATTTCGTGCATCCAACCAATGACGGGCACGCCATAACGATGATTATGATATTGCACCGCACGCATCTGTTCCGAGAACAAAGCACTTGCGCTATTCTCAGTCCGCTGGTTGCGTTCTTCGATAATCACATCACGCTCTGTCTCGATATTTGCTGGGGTTAGGCGAATGTTGCGCATCCGGTCACTCTCCATGCCCATCATCAGTTCAAGACGATCAGCTGCAATGCGCTGATAGTAGGCTGTGTAATCATAGCTAGTGAACGCGTTGTCATTGCCACCGTTCGCGGAAACGATGGCCGAGAACTCACCCGATTCTAACTTGTCAGTCGCCTTGAACAAAAGATGTTCCAGAAAGTGCGCAACACCTGATGCTCCTTTGGGTTCATCCGCTGACCCAGCGCGATACCATACCATGTGCTGGACGACTGGCGCACGGTGGTCCTCAACAACAATAACCTGCATTCCATTATCTAGAACAAATGTCGTAACAGGATCTTCGGCCGCCATCACTGAAAGTGGCGTCGACAGCATAAGCGTGGCCAAAAAGGCGCGCATTCGGGTCATAAGTGATCCTTCTGTTGGGTCAAGTCTTGTCCCAAAACATATGCAACACGCCCTCGCTTTCAATAGTAATCGCAGGAACGTGAGATTTTGAATCAGTTGGACAGTGGAGCTGTTGGTGTTGCAATACCACTTTTACGATACAGGCGTACAATCTCATTTGGATCTAAGGCTTGGCCCTTATAAGCTTCGCCATAGAGATCATCTTTCACGATACGGAACTGGGTAAACCGAATTTTTGATTTGCGAAAAGCAGCATCTTTAGCCGCCAGTTCCGCGCGTACATTCGGTGTCACACCAAAACGGCTTGCGTGTTGAACGATTGCGCCATCACGCGCAGGTATACTCCCATTTGGATTGCCTCGACGACCGCCCAAAGCCGCAACAGCATCTTCAAGAGGCGTCGCGTCAACAAGGTTACCTCGACCTGGCGTTGGAGCAGGCAATGCCGCATAACTGGCGGGCTCTTGCAAAGGCTTAGTTGGGTTTACCAAGAAATCGTCTGGTCCGTTCCCTGGTGCATCAAACTTGCGCAGACCATCATTGGCACAGGCTGTCAGAGACACCACCAAAAGTGAAATCACAAAGGGACGCATCTGGCGCATCTAGCTTCTCCCAAACTCAATCAATGATCACTCGTAGGTAAATCTTAGGTAGCAATATCGCAGGCTTTGCCCTGATGTCACGCCCCGTTTTTCGTTGGCCTATTATCTTTGGAAAAGAATACGAGGCCCAGTGCGCCAGCGAAGATAAAAATATCACCAACATTGTAAACAGTCGGGTTAGTCCAACCACAGCAAGAGGTGTTCAAAAAGTCTAGAACATAACCATAATATATGCGGTCAAATACATTTCCAAGTGCCCCACCGATCAGTAATCCTGCAGCTATATGCACGATTTTTGGCTGGACGCCTCGCGCGACCCAAACAACGACCGTTATGCAAATGATCACTGCAACGCCGATGAGCGTCCAGCGTGTCACTTCAGAGCCGCTCCCAAATAGGCCAAAGTTTACGCCACGGTTTTCACCGTAGCGTAAGTTTAAAACTGGTGGGAGAACGTCCATGCCTTTGCTGGCTGAGATTCCCATCATGTGAATCACAACATACTTGCTGACCTGATCAGCCAAGAACGCAAGAAATCCAGCAAGAAACATCAATCGCATCGTAGGCTCCTTAGTGACGGAAGTGGCGCATGCCAGTAAATACCATTGCCAACCCTGCTTCATCAGCAGCAGCGATAACTTCATCATCGCGCATTGAGCCACCCGGTTGAATAAGAGCGGTTGCGCCTGCTTCAGCCGCAGTGATCAGACCATCAGCGAATGGGAAGAACGCGTCAGACGCCACAACAGACCCCTTGGTTAGCGGTGCTGGCAAACCCATGGCTTCGGCCATATCAATGGCTTTGCGCGCGGCAATTCGTGTGCTGTCGACGCGACTCATTTGCCCAGCGCCAACACCAACTGTTGCACCATCTTTAACGTAGATGATCGCGTTGGATTTAACGTGCTTGGCAACAGTCCATGCAAACATCAAGTCTGACAATTCTTGGTCTGTTGGCGCACGTTTGGTCACAACTTTCAAATCGTCCAGTGTGATGAACCCGTTGTCTTTGTCTTGGAACAGGTAACCACCAGCCACTTGGCGAATTGTTTGACCAGCAGCCTTGGCATCAGCTAAACCGTCTGTGGTCAACAAACGAAGGTTCTTTTTCTTTGCGAACACTGCACGTGCCGCGTCATCAGCACCGGGGGCAATCACTACCTCAGTGAAAATCGCGCTAATCTCTTCTGCTGTTGGGCCATCAAGCGGTTGGTTAACCGCAATAATCCCGCCAAACGCGCTGGTGCGATCGCAATCGAATGCGCGTGAATATGCTTGAGCCAATGTATCACCGCGCGCAACGCCGCACGGGTTCGCGTGCTTGATGATAGCAACTGCCGGACCTTCGCTTGGATCAAATTCGCTGACCAATTCAAACGCCGCATCTGTGTCATTGATGTTATTGTAAGACAGTTCTTTACCTTGGTGCTGCTGCGCTGTCGCAACGCCTGGGCGCAAAGAACCATCGGTATAAAAGGCTGCTGCTTGGTGTGGATTTTCACCATAGCGCAATGTTTGCGCCAATGTTCCGCCAACGGTGCGACGGCGCGGTGTCTCACTAATTTGCGAGGCCATCCATGTGCTCACGGCAGTGTCATATGCAGCCGTACGGGCATACGCTGTCTGGGCCAACCGCTGACGCAATCCGTATGAGGTTTGGCCATCGTTGGCTTCAAGTTCGGCAAGGACGACGTCATAATCCTCGACATCCACAATCACGTTTACAAAGCCGTGGTTCTTAGCACCTGAACGGATCATCGCAGGCCCACCAATATCGATATTCTCGATCATTTCAGCATATTCAGCGCCGCGCTTGAGTGTCTCTTCAAATGGGTACAGATTCACAACGACCAAGTCGATTGCACCGATATCGTGTGTGTCCATCGCAGCAACGTGTTCATCATTGTCGCGCAGCGCCAACAAGCCACCATGCACAACAGGGTGAAGCGTCTTAACGCGACCATCCATCATTTCCGGAAAACCTGTAACCTCAGAAACATCTTTAACAGTCAAACCTGCATCACGCAGCGTTTTTGCGGTTCCGCCTGTGCTGAACAACTCAACTCCACGCGTGGCTAATGCGGTACCAAAGGCAACCAATCCGGTTTTATCAGAAACAGAAAGCAGAGCGCGGCGAACAGGGTACAGATCAGTCATTTGGAATTGGTCCTTTGAAGTCAGTCAGCTAGGTTAGGTCCATCACGGTTCAAGTCTCTGACCCCAATCGCAGTTTCCTGCGTCTTGGACAAAGACCACCGAATGCGCGTGGCATACTCTACTGCGCGGCCAGATAGAACGACCTGTTGCGATGCACGTGGCTTTAATCTGCCAGTTTCCAGGTAAACGCTTGGATCTAGGGCCAAATTAAATTTTCCGTCGTGACGAAAAACCCAGATTTCACCGCTTTTAAGTGCCATTGTGACGGCGGCACCACCCAAATCTAAAGTTGCATCGACTTCTGGGTGTAGATGAAATCGTACATCAAACGGCACTCCACCAAGGCGTAAATCGTCCATGGAACGATCGAACTGAAGTTTCTGGGCGTCTTCCATCGCCAGTAACATGTCTTCACCAGCGAGACCGCGGCCATCGAAGGTTAGCTCAAGTGTGCGTGCATGCGTTAGGCCATGGATATCACAAAATCCATCATGACCGCCCTGAAACCGAAGACCATCCGGGGCTTGGCTTACCTCAATTGGCACGTGTTTTGGTGCATCAACCAAAGTTTCCAAACTGCTAGCACGGACAGCATCGCCAAGTCGCGCGCTTGAATACCCATCCAAAACCACGGTCGAATGCGATGGTGTTGCACGCCCCGCGCGCCGCCACTCAGCACCAAAAGACGCGCCAGACCCACAGTTCACGACCAGAGGGCGACGACCCGATGTCAATTCGAATGCCAGAGTTGAAGCATGTCCACTGCGCGAAGCGTTACCGCGCGGCGGAACCGCTGCGTCGACAATCACGCTGGTCCGCCCAGCAGACAACCGCGCAAAGCCCATGGATAACCCATCCGGTTGGCTAGTTTTGATACCAGCCGCTGCCAGTGCTTGATCCAACCAACCTTCTTGCCCACGTCCACCACCGTGAAAACGGGCTAACCCACCATCAGAGTGGCGCAAAGTTCGTAATGTTGGGGTGATGCGCTCAATCGCACCCAGATGCTCAGCTGGCACCTCAAGGCCAGCTTCTTCCAGTGCTGCGGCCGCCCATGTCAGCAACGCATAGACCGCAAGTAACTCTTCAGGATTACGTGCTGGCAACCCACCCTCATTATCGACCTGAACAGCGCATTCTTTAGCCAACGCTTTAATTGCAGGTTTGGCCAAGCCCTCCATACCTTGCAAGGAAAGGCCTGCGTAAATCAGCCCTGTAAGCGCCTCAAAGCGCGGCAAACCGGGACTCGCGCTGTGCCAGCGTTTGGACAAAAAGGTCGTCTGTTGGGCAAGCGATAGATAAAATGCATCGGAGCGATCACTTTCTTGGCCGCGCAAAACGAATAAAGCATGGTTGATCCAGCGAATAAGGCGGCGACCTGTCAGATCAGGCGTCCAACCCGCACCTGAACCACGCCCAAATTGGGCGATCCACTCCCATAACCAAGATTGCATGCTTGCTCGTGAAAACGTGTCACCAACAGCGGCCAAATCGTCCATCCATGCGAAACCATGCAAATCGCCCTCAAACGCAGCATTGGGAGCTTTGAGCGCCCAAATTGATGCATTGGGGGCTTCGATCAAATATCCAGAAAATAGAAAATTTCCAGCAACCAATTGGCGGCCTTTTGCAAAACTACCGATCGTTCGAGGTTCTGGCGAAGACACAAATCCTGTAGCGGCCCGTGTGCGGGTCGCAAGTCGTGCATATACTCGATTTAGGAACCGCTCTTTGCGCGCGGTGAACCCATTTGGATTTGACATAGTGCTCTACCTTCTTACGCTCTAGGGGCGTTTGAAAGATTAATGCCCTGTTAGGGTCAGAAAGTCACCAATTTTGCCAAAATTAAGACGCTTTGGTCAGCACTGCGATATAGAAACCATCCATGCCACCCAAATCTGGCCAATAGTCTGGACGCAAACGCAAACCGCCCTCGGTCGTTGTCCAAGTCGGATCAACGCCTTCAATACCCAACGCATCACGATTCACACTCATATCTGGATGACGCTTTAACGCCTCTTCAACTTGAACTTCGCCTTCATCCGGCAAAAGCGAACATGTGCAAAACACCAAACGCCCGCCAGGTTTTAGCAAAGTCCATGCGTGATCTAGAATGCGCGCCTGAAGATCAATCAGCTCACCAAATTCTGAGCCATCTTTTGCATGTGGAAGATCAGGATGCCGGCGGATCGTACCCGTTGCAGAACATGGGGCATCCAGCAAGATCGCATCAAATTCACCCTCAATGGTAAGGGCATCAGCCACACGAACATCTGCTTTCAATCCAACGCGCGCCAAGTTTTCTTCGACACGCGCCATGCGGGATCTAGAAACATCAACGGCCGTAACATTCGCCCCCATTGCCGACAATTGCATCGTCTTGCCACCTGGGGCCGCGCAAAGATCCAGAACATTTTCACCATCCTCTGGCGCAAGGATTCGCGCAGGGATTGCCGCAGCTGCATCCTGAACCCACCAAGCACCTTCGCTATAGCCATCCATTGTCGATACCTGACCAGCATCAGCCAAACGAACAGACCCTGTCGGCAAAACTGATCCACCAACACGAGCGGCCAACGCTGCAGCGTCACCATCAAGTGGTGTCAAATCCAAAGGCGCCCCAGCGAAATGTGCAATTTCCATAATCGCCATCGCCTCGTTACCCCAAGCTTGGGACAGTGGGCTTCGCAACCATTTCGGCATACGTGGGGGGCGCAAAGCGTGCCAAGCCGCTGGCCCAGTGGCCGCAACCTTGCGCAAAACTGCGTTGGTTAGACCTTTTAGCTTACCGTATCGCTTATGCCCAGAAATCAACTGAACCATCGCATTGACCACGCCGTGTGCAGCTGCGCCTTGGCACAACTCAACGGTCCCAACCCGCAACACATTGCGCACCATTAGCGGTGGATTTTTCTGCAGATGTTTATGAAGCACTCGATCAGCGCGTTCCAAGCCACGCAACGTTTCAGTTGCCAGCCGTTGGGCCCGCGCCCGATCTGCGGGTTCCAATTTATCAAGCGCACCAGCGGCTAGGACTTCGGACATCAATTTACCCTCACCCAGAACCTGATCCAACACATAAACTGCGCTTCTCCGCGCTTGGACGCCTGTATCGATGCGCTTGTCTGTCATTGAATTGATCCTTCGCCATTCGCGTCGCAATTTCGTTACAGGGCTTGTCCCTGACAAGGCTCGGCGTATATCAACGTCATGGCCGCAAAGGAACCCAATCGATGACTGATATCTCAAAGGATTTACCCGAAGCCGCAAAACGTGCGCTAGCAGAGGCCGAAACGCGCCGCAAAGAACAGGGCGAATTCAAGCTACCAACTGAATTGGGCGGCCGAAAAGGACCAGAACCAGTTCGTTTTGGAGATTGGGAAAGAAAAGGGATCGCCGTCGATTTTTAGGAGATCACAAATCTAATTCAGTTTGAAGTCGGCTGAATCGCCTTCACCACGATCAGAAGTGAAACGAACGCGCCCTTCGCTGGCACGCACCTCTTGACAGTTAAAGCCCAATTCGAACCCATCCCAATAAAGGCTCCGACAAAAGAACCCATCGCGCCACATCCAGTCGCCTGTGACAGGCCAGAGTGCGCCTTTGCCCGAAATGCTTCCATCTTCTGCAACTTTAATTTTGATCAGAGGGCGTGAAAGGGTTTTACCGGTAATCAAACGTACAAAATCAGATTGGCTGCTAACAATTGCCAATTCAGCCGAAGCAGACCCAGCAAACAAAGCTACGGCACATCCAAGAGCGAGCGATCGTTTTCGCATAACGTTTTTCCCTATGTACGTGTTACCAACATTACGCGGCCTAGCTGGTACCGGATCACTTTGTAGGGCAAGACTGTGGCCAAACTTAAGCTATTGGGGCGAATTCGCGCCTAATTGAAAGTAAATCAGTCGTTCAGTCCTAGCACATCCAACATGTCATATTCACCGGGCGTTTGGTTAACCCCCCACAACGCAGCCTTCAACGCACCACGTGCGAACACGGCGCGATCAGTCGCCATGTGACGCAAAACTATGCGTTCACCCGCAGCCGCAAACATAACGTCATGTTCACCCACAATGTCGCCACCACGGATCGCGCTAAAACCAATGTCGCCACGCTTGCGGGCACCAGTGATCCCGTGACGGCCACTGTCCATTGCATCTATTAGCGCAACGCCACGGCCCTCAGCAGCCGCTTCACCCAACATCAATGCAGTGCCTGACGGCGCATCCACTTTGTGGTGGTGATGCGCTTCGATCACTTCGATATCAAAATCTTCATCCAAGGCAGCCGCAACTTTCTTCGTAAGTTGAGTCAACAAATTCACACCCATGCTCATGTTACCTGCACGCACAATGACAGCACGGTCAGCAAATGGCGCAAGCAGTGCTACCTCATCCGCAGTCATGCCGGTGGTACCGATCACATGAACAACGCCAGCATTCGCAGCCATTTCGGCAAACGCGACTGTGGCAGACGGCGCAGTGAAGTCGATGACGACCTTTGCGTTGGATATAGCCGCTTGTGCATCATCCGTTACAAAAACGCCTTGCGCCGAGCCGCCCATCGCCTCGCCCACGTCACGACCAACCCAGCCATGCCCAGAACGTTCGATTGCACCAACAAGCGTTGCTCGATCGCTGTCGTTGATCACTTTGATCAGCATTTGGCCCATCCGGCCGGAAGCTCCTGTCACAACAATTCCTGGCAATGTGGTCATTTCACTTATCCTTATCCGCGCATATTCGCTTAAACACCTATCCTGCCACGTGACGCTTGGCAAAGGGCACGAGTCGCCTTACATGCACTTTTATGGCTAAGAACAAATCATCCGAAGGGCGCGGACCATCCCAGCGCCAATTGCGCGTCGGCGAATTAATTCGTCGCGCATTATCTGAAATCCTTTCACGCGGCGATGTTCATGACATCGAACTCAGCCGCATGTCGATTACTGTGGGCGAGGTACGGGTATCTGCCGATCTAAAGATCGCAACCTGTTACATCCTACCCTTGGGCGGTGAAGGCAAAGATGGCATTCTAAAGCTGTTGGCGAAGAACATGTATGACATCCGCAGAACGATCACCAAAAAGCTAGCGCTCAAACACTCACCAGAGTTGCGGTTTCAGTTGGATGACACGTACGATCAGATGGATGCGACACGTAAGATGTTGGCTCAAGAACATGTCGCACGCGACATCGCAAAAGTTGACGTTGAAGAGGTGGATACACCTGAATGATTTTGCGGGCCGCGTTGGCATGGATGGTTATGTTTGGAGTGGCACAAGCAGCCACTTGTGAGGATGTGACCTACGCCGACAACGCCTACTCAACCTGCACTGTTGATATGAACGCTGAAACCCTGCGCCTGTTTTTGAACGATGACGCGGGCGTACCCTATGGTCACTTTGGGATCCTAAACAGTGCGCTCCAGGGCTCTGGCGAAACGCTTGATTTTGCGATGAACGCCGGAATGTATCACGAAGACCGTTCCCCTGTTGGTCACCACATCGAAGATGGCGTGGAAATCATGCGCGTTATCCCCAATGCAGGCCCGGGTAATTTTGGCCTGCTGCCAAACGGTGTTCTGTGTTTGCAAGATAAGCAGGCCAACGTGATCGAAACATTGCGCTACCTTGATGAAAAACCAGCCTGCACATATGCGACCCAATCCGGCCCAATGCTGGTCATTGACAGCGAACTGCACCCGCGTTTTTTAGCCACCGGCACATCGCGTTACATCCGCAATGCTGTCGGAACAACGGCTGACGGGACCACGGCCGTTTTCGCCATTTCAAACGACATCGTCACATTCCACGAATTTGGCAGCTTCTTTCGCGACCACCTAAAATTACCCCAAGCCTTGTTCATGGATGGTAATGTCAGCCGACTATACGCCCCACAGATAGGGCGTAACGATATTGGTCGCCGCCTTGGACCAATCATTGGCACAGTCGTTCCTGCGAATTGACAGCACTCTGCACGCGCGATACTCGGCCATTCTGCTTTGATGACATTCTCGATAGGACAAACACATGGGCCGTACACGTAAAGGACGCGATATTTCTGGATGGTTGGTTGTAGATAAACCAGCAGGCCTAACGTCGACTGCTGTAGTGAACAAAGTGAAGTGGGCATTTGATGCGAAAAAGGCGGGCCACGCGGGCACCCTTGATCCCGATGCCACTGGTGTTCTGGCTGTTGCTTTGGGTGAGGCCACAAAGACCGTACCCTACATCACAGATGCCTTGAAAGCTTACACCTTCACAGTCCGTCTTGGTCAGTCGACCAACACTGATGATGCAGAAGGCGATATTCTGAAAACATCTGACGCACGCCCAGAAGACGCACAAATCAAAGACGCACTGGGCCAATTCATTGGCGACATCATGCAAGTTCCGCCACAGTTTTCAGCGGTAAAGATCGACGGCCAACGCGCTTATAAACTGGCACGTGACGGTGAAGACCTTGAATTGGCAGCACGCCCTTTGTGGGTCGACGAATTGATTATGACTGATCGCCCAGACGCCGATCACGTCACACTTGAAATGACATGTGGCAAAGGCGGTTATGTTCGCTCAATCGCACGTGATTTGGGCGAAGCATTGGGTTGTTTCGGACACGTGCGCGAGTTGCGCCGCATCTGGTCTGGTCCTTTCGATGCTGCTGATGGCATCTCTATTGAGCAGATCAACGAACTGGCAAAGCAGCCAGAGTTAGACAAGTATTTACGCCCCCTTGAAGAGGGATTGCAGGATCTATCGCAGGTCAGCGCCACAGCTGAAGGAGCCGTGCGTATGCGCAATGGCAACCCCGGCATGGTGATGGCATCTGATGTCGAATACGGCGACGAATGTTGGGCCTCTTTGGATGGCAAAGCCGTTGCGGTAGGTCGCTACAAGGCTGGCGAACTTCACCCCAGCCGCGTGTTCAATACCTAAGCGGTCATGATCACGCGCACCCACACCAAGGGCGATGCGCCCTCAACAGCTGTCTACTCGGACTGCGAACGCTACCGCTATAGTTTGACGCGTGTGTGGGATGATCAGGCTAACAAAGTGCTGTTTGTGATGCTCAACCCATCAACCGCCACTGAGGTGCAAAACGATCCAACAGTTGAGCGCTGTGAGCGCCGCGCCCGCACCCTTGGGTTTGGTGGTTTTCGGGTCACCAACATCTTTGCTTGGCGCGATACGGACCCGCGCAATATGAAGGCTGCCATTGATCCCATTGGCCCTCACAATGATGCCATTTTGGTTGAAAGCGTAGCTTGGGCCGACACCATTGTTGCAGCTTGGGGGACGCACGGCATTCATATGAACCGCGGTTCGCAAGTGGCTGTCTTGCTTAAAACAACGCAGCGGCCATTATTCCACTTGGGCCTCTCAAAACAAGGGCATCCCAAGCATCCGCTTTATCTGCCATACACCCAACAGCCAGAACGCTGGCAAAGCGTTTCATAATCAAAAGTCTCGTTAACCCAATAGTACTGGGCTCTTTGTAGCGAAGGTAGGCATGCTTTTGACCAATTCTACCATGCAAACATCAAGAGCGACTTGATCGATGATTTTAGTCGCCTGTTCAGCTTTGATGCGAATTGGCTAAGCTTGATAAACCGAACAATATCACCTGAGACAACAACGTTGTGGGCTGTTGCGCTACGTTCGTCCCATGACGAAGTTTTACAGAGTACTTCAATCACGTTACGCACATCCACTAAGCTTTTTAAGTTGTTTAGCTATTGCTGGATCCATGAGGTGCTCAAAATCGTCGCCATCAGGTAAATCTGCCTAATTAATTTACTTATTAGCGGCTCTTGCAAGACGATCAACCGTAAGTGATTTTGCGAGCTTCGCGTTGATTCCGGATCCAGTCGAGTGATCCCAATCAGTTGGAATGAGCGCTGTTACACCAAGAATAATTGTTTCTGCTAATTTTCCATTACCCCAACTAATAACGCAGGTGGCTTCCTATTCATTCATAATCGGCATGTTAACGTACATCAAAATTAGACCATAAGAACTCTTGTGGGCGGCTTTGACAGATTCTTCGCCCAGTGGAGCACAATCGTTATTGAATCCAAGGCGCATAACCATCTCGCTTAGAACGGTATGGTTGATTTGGTTATCCTCTAAGGTAAGAACAGATTCTTGAAAATTTGTGGGAGCAACCCATCCATCCGGGTTATGTAATTTTAATTACTCCAAAAATCTCCACGGCGTAACATTGAGAACCAAAGGCGATTTAACTCTTTTTAACCAGCCCGTATTTGTGCAGCTTCACGTATAGTGATTGCCGCGACAGGCCAAGCATTTCTGCGGCGGCCAGGCGGTTGTTTGACGTCATTTTCACGGCTGTTTCAAT
>JAOEQC010000007.1 GCA_028388995.1 Ascidiaceihabitans sp.
TTTTCAACGTCGACCTTTGGGATGGGGAAAACGCTGCTGATACAATCTTTAAATCCAAAGCCGTTGGCGAACCTCCATTCATGCTAGGGGTATCCGCCTTCTTTGCTTTAACTGACGCCATATCAGCCTGCGGCCCAAATTTTGCAGACCTACAAGCGCCTGCAACGGCCGAAGAGGTTTTAGCAGCAATCGGGCGAACCCAGGATGTTTGATCGCGAAGAGCTAATTGAAGCCTGTAAAATCCATGGAACTGTTGCCCGCGTTGTGATCGCAGACATTGCGGGGTCTGCGCCTCGCGAAGTGGGTGCCGCGATGCTTGTTTGGCAGGGTGGACAATCAGGGACGATAGGCGGTGGTACCCTCGAGTTTGATCTGGCAAAAGCTGCACTGACCAGCACAGATCGTATGTCTCGTCATGCCCTTGGTCCCGATTTGGGGCAGTGTTGCGGCGGGTCTGTACATGTTCTAACCGAGATCTATGATTTAGAGCGAGCGCAAGCGTTACCAAATGATTGCATTGTTCGTGGAAAAGGTGAGATGCCGTTTCAAGTTCATACTCTCATTTCAGCAGCCCGCAATCGTGGCGATCTCCCCCGCAGTCAGAGGGTCGGCACATGGTTCATTGAGCCAGTACATAAGCCTCTGCATAACCTTTGGATTTGGGGAGCTGGGCATGTTGGGCGCGCCGTAGTCAATACCATCTCCCCTTTACCTGATATCAAGATCACATGGGTCGATACCGCAATCGAACGGTATCCAAATAAAATCCCAGTAGGGGTCACCGTATTGCCCGCCCAGAACCCAACAGACTGCATTACCTATGCCTCAAAACAGGCACATCATTTGATCATGACCTATTCCCACACAATCGATTTAGCAATTTGCCATGGCCTGTTGTCCCACCAGTTTGCCAGCTGTGGGTTAATTGGATCGAAGACCAAATGGGCGCGTTTTAGAAATCGCCTTGTTGACCTAGGACATCAGGAGGCGCAAATTTCACAGATTATGTGCCCGATTGGCGATCCTGCATTGGGAAAGCATCCACAAATGATTGCGATTGGTGTCGCAGATAGGTTAATCAAAATTAGCCTTGGTATCGATCAAGGAATATATCCGCAGGAGGCCACAGCTTGACCACTCCCCTATTGTCCCTGCGCGGACTGAACAAAGCCTATCCGGGCGTTGTCGCCAACGACGACGTTAGCCTTGAAATTGGCCGTGGTGAAATCCACGCGTTGTTGGGTGAAAACGGTGCAGGGAAATCCACACTGGTCAAAATGATCTATGGTTTGGTCAAACCTGACAGTGGAGCTATGAAATTTAGTGGGGCAAGCTTTGCGCCCCAAGATCCGCGCACTGCGCGTGCGGGTGGTGTGGGAATGGTATTCCAGCATTTCTCTCTGTTTGATGCCCTAACTGTGGCTGAAAACATCGCGCTTGGTATGGAGAACGCCCCGGCAATGAGCCAACTTGCTGCGCGCATACGAGAAGTTTCTGAAAGCTATGGTCTTCCCCTTTTGCCAGATCGAATTGTTGGTGATTTATCCGCTGGTGAACAACAACGTGTCGAAATCATTCGATGCCTTTTGCAGGATCCAAAGTTGTTAATTATGGATGAGCCAACATCCGTTTTGACGCCTCAAGAAGTCTCCATTTTATTCGAAACGTTGAACAAACTTCGTTCTGAAGGTACCGCAATTTTATATATTTCACACAAGTTAGAAGAAATTCGCACGCTGTGTGATACAGCAACAATTTTGCGCTTAGGTAAGGTTGTTGGAACGTGCGTTCCCGCAGACACAACCGCACGCGACATGGCCGAGATGATGGTTGGGACCACACTGAAGACACCCAAGCGAAGTGGCTCTGAACCCGGCGAAGTCATCCTTAAACTCGACCAACTTTCACTTCCACCAGCATCAGCATTTGGAATGCCTTTGCGGGAGATTTCGTTGAGCTTGCGCAAGGGAGAGATCCTTGGGATTGGTGGGGTTGCGGGTAACGGGCAAGATGAATTGCTTGGCTCTTTGTCTGGCGAAACCCGTGCATCCGTCGGTATGATTGAATACAAAAGCCGCGATATGGCAGATATGGGGCCTAATGCACGTCGTAAAATTGGCCTCTTGAGCGCACCAGAAGAGCGGCTGGGCCATGCCGCCGCACCTGACATGTCTTTGATAGAAAATGCGATGTTGACCGGGGCAACGCGTGAAGGCCTTGAAAAAGGTGGTATGTTGAATTGGTCTGCGGCAGGTGATTTTGCCGACCGAATTATTGAGGCCTTTGACGTCCGCACACCGAGTGCTGCGAATGCTGCGCGTTCGTTGTCTGGCGGCAATTTGCAAAAATTCGTAATTGGCCGCGAGGTCCTCCAGCGCCCTGAAGTGTTTGTAGTTAACCAACCGACTTGGGGGGTCGATGCATCTGCAGCGGCTGCAATCCGGCAAGCTTTATTGGATTTGGCAAAAAGCGGTGCCGCACTAATCGTCATTTCCCAAGACCTTGATGAATTAATGGAAATTTCAGATCGGTTTGCTGCATTGAATGAGGGTCGGCTTAGTCAGCCCCGCCCAGCAATTGGCCTTACGGTTGAAGAGATTGGTTTGATGTTGGGTGGCGCACATGATTTGGAGACCGCGCATGTTTGATTTTGTTGAACCCTGCGGGGCGAGTTTATTTGGTAAGATGAACGAGAGGGGCAGCAGATGATCCGGTTTGAAAAAAGACCACAGCCAAGCCGCTTGTCTTCGCTGGCAACACCACTCTTAGCAGTGATGGCCACAATGGTGTTCGGCGGTTTCTTGTTTGCCGTGTTGGGCAAAGACCCCGTGCAATCGATTGTCACAATCTTTTGGGAACCCTTGTTTGGCGAGTTCGCTTTTTACTATCGCCCACAATTGTTGATCAAAGGTGCCCCATTGGTGTTGATCGCGATTGGTCTAGCCCTTGGTTTTAAAGCCGGTGTCTGGAATATTGGGGCAGAAGGCCAATACATCATGGGTGCTATTTTTGGGGCCGGTGTTGGCTTGGCTTTTTATCCCACTGAAAGTTTTTGGGTATTTCCATTGATGATCCTGGCAGGGGCCTTTGGCGGCTGGATGTGGGCGACTATCCCCGCCATCCTGAAAGTGAAATTTGGCACCAACGAGATTTTGGTGTCCTTGATGTTAGTCTATGTGGCCGAACAATTTTTGGCCTCAATGTCTCTTGGCCTGTTGAAAAACCCTGAAGGGTTTGGCTTTCCAGGGAGCCGGAACTTGCAGCAATATGCCTCCGCTCATAACACAGACATCATCGCTGGATCAGGTATGCACTGGGGTGTTGTCGCAGCATTAATCGCAGTAATTTTTGCATATGTCTTGTTGGCCCGTCACCGCCTTGGCTTTGCCATACGAGTCACAGGTGAGGCTCCGCGCGCTGCACGATTTGGAGGTGTGAATCCCTCCCGCCTTATTCTATTTTGCCTAGGGATCTCTGGCATGCTTGCTGGTCTTGCCGGAATGTTCGAAGTTTCCGGACCTGCAGGACAAATCACAATTGATTTCAATGTAGGCTATGGTTTCACTGCGATCATCGTTGCCTTCTTAGGCCGCCTTCACCCCATTGGTATCATGTTTGCCGGCCTTTTGATGGCCCTGACTTATATCGGCGGCGATATCGCCCAAAGCCAACTTCAACTGCCCGCTGCCGCGATTCAGGTATTTCAAGGCATGCTGTTGTTCTTTCTTTTGGCCTTTGATTTGCTCACCAATTATCGTGTCCGAATTGGGTCGAGCGAGTTCCTCACATGACCCGCCATACATTAAAATTTGTTTTTATGGGCAGCGCGATGTGCCTGATGCTGCTCGGGATGGTCCACCGCCAATTAGCTTCAGTTGATGCCGTCGGTTTCACCGCTCTTGGGGTTTTTGTTGGAGTACACGTGCTTGCAGCTCTTCTTGCGCTCGCTCTTCCAGTGTCGGCAGCCACGCGTAGTCCGGCAGTTCACCGTTTTCTGAAGTGCATTCATCGGCCCAACTTACACCACGTCGGATTGATGATAATTGGCGCGATACTTAATACATTTAGTGTGCACATGTGGATACACGGAGGTCTCATCTAATGGATTTGTCTGCAATCAACCCCATAATTCTGATTGCCGCCCTGATTAGCGCTGCGACTCCAATTCTTTTGGCCGCAACGGGTGAATTAGTTGCCGAACGCGCTGGCGTTTTGAACCTTGGCGTTGAAGGTATGATGATCACTGGTGCTGTCAGCGGGTTCATCATCTCAGTAAATACAGGATCACCAGCTATTGGATTTGCCATGGCTGCAGTGGGAGGGGCAACCTTATCATTGCTATTCGCCTTCCTCACGCAGGTTGCACTTGCAAACCAGGTTGCCTCAGGCCTCGCTTTAACCCTATTCGGCCTCGGCATTTCATCCCTTATGGGCCAGAACTATGTCGGCATCAAACCACCGCGCATGCCGGATGTAGACTTTGGCCCCCTTTCGGACATCCCCGTTCTTGGACAGATCCTGTTCAGCCACGACCCTATCGTTTACGTCGGTCTGTTCATCGTTGCTGGTGTTTGGACAACCCTCAAATTCACCCGCGCGGGGCTAATTCTGCGGGCCGTTGGTGAAAACCACGACGCTGCTCACGCGCTTGGCTACAAAGTAAAACGCATTCGCACCCTTGCAATCATGTTCGGCGGAGCCTGTGCAGGCATGGGCGGGGCCTACATCTCCCTCATCCGTGTCCCCCAATGGACCGAAGGGATGACAGCAGGCGTTGGTTGGATCGCACTAGCCCTAGTTGTATTCGCAAGCTGGAAACCGTGGCGTGTATTGCTCGGTGCCTATCTTTTTGGCGGCATCACGCAATTACAACTTAATTTGCAAGGCGCAGGGATCGCGATACCTGTCGAATACTTGGCAATGTCACCTTATATCGTCACCATCGTTGTGTTGGTGATTCTATCTGCCGACAAATCTCGTGCTCCGGGGTCACTCGGGCGAATATTCCACGCCTCACAATAGAGGCACACCACGAATGCCCCTCGATGGGGCCAATACCTATGGGGAAGTACACATGAAATTCACCAAACTGATGACCGGCGCTGCGCTGGCACTTGGCCTAGCAACAGCTGCTGTGGCCGAAGACAAAACCAAAGTTGGTTTCGTATTTGTTGGCCCAGTCGGCGACGGCGGCTGGACTTATGAGCACAACAAAGGCCGTTTGGCTGTTGAAGAATCATTCGGCGATAAAGTTGAAACTGTATTCGTTGAAAGCGTGGCTGAG
The DNA here is from genome assembly GCA_028388995.1 of Ascidiaceihabitans sp. Lineage (GTDB taxonomy): Bacteria > Pseudomonadota > Alphaproteobacteria > Rhodobacterales > Rhodobacteraceae > Ascidiaceihabitans. The sequence continues at coordinate 5,285 of JAOEQC010000007.1, forward strand.
GGACCCGACTCTGAGCGCGTGATGACAGAGATGGCGTTGAACGGCGCTGATCTGATTTTCACCACGTCTTTCGGTTACATGGACCCAACAATCAACGTTGCCGCCAAATTCCCTAATGTTAAGTTCGAGCACGCAACTGGTTACAAGCAAGCCGACAACGTGTCCGTATATTCAGCACGCTTCTATGAAGGTCGCGCGATCCAAGGTCACATTGCTGGCAAAATGACCAAGTCAAACATCATCGGCTACATCGCGTCATTCCCAATCCCAGAAGTTATCCGTGGTATCAACTCTGCCTACATCCACGCGAAAAAAGTAAACCCAGACGTAGAGTTCAAAATCATCTGGGCCTACACTTGGTTTGACCCAGCAAAAGAAGCTGACGCAGCTAAAGTTCTTATCGAACAAGGTGCGGACGTGGTTTTGCAGCACACAGATTCAACCGCACCACAAGCCGCTGCGCAAGACGCAGGCAACGTGATCACATTCGGTCAAGCCTCTGACATGGGCCAATACGGTCCACTTCCACGCGTATCATCCATCATTGATGATTGGGCACCTTACTACATCGCGCGCACCCAAGCAGTCATGGACGGCACGTGGACTTCCACAAGCACGTGGGATGGCATTGGTGCTGGCATGGTTGGCATAGGTGAAATCTCTGACGCGGTTCCTGCGGACGTAAAAGCCGAAGCATTGGCACTGAAAGCATCACTTGCTGACGGTTCTTACCACGCATTCACTGGCCCGTTGAACAAAGCAGACGGCTCAGCATGGTTGGCGGCAGGCGAAACAGCAAATGACGGCGACTTGGCAGGCATGGGCTTTTACGTTGAAGGCATTACAGCTGAAATTCCTAAGTAACTTAGGCTCAGTTCAAACAACGAAAGGCTCCGATGTATTTCGGAGCCTTTTTTATTTAAGGTGCGAACACTCAAAACCCAGCGAAGTAGCCCACTCAAAGGCTTGCAAACGGGACGTACACATCCGATATGAAACAAAAAGAAACAAGGCAATATACTTCATGGCAAATGGGTCTTCAGAACGTTTAATCCAATGGTTAGAAGGCACATTTGCAACCCGCTTTATCCTAGGCGTGATTGTATTCAATGCTATCATTCTAGGGTTGGAAACTTCACAGACTGTCACGGAAACGATCGGTGGGCTGTTGAAAACACTCGACACAATTTGCCTATCGATTTTTGTCGCAGAAATGACCCTAAAATTGATCGCCTACCGTCACCGTTTTTTTACGAACGGCTGGAACCTCTTTGATTTCGTGATCGTTGGGATCGCATTACTTCCAAGTGGTGGTGCATTGTCTGTTTTACGCGCGCTTAGAATTTTACGAGTATTGCGGGTTATCTCTATTTCACCATCACTGCGCACAGTGGTTGAAGGATTGGTATCAGCACTGCCCGGTATGGGGTCTGTTGTCGTCTTGATGAGCATCATTTTTTACGTTGGCGCGGTTATCGCAACTAAACTGTTCGCTGGTAGCCACCCCGAGTTCTTTTCATCCTTGGGCGCGTCTGCCTATTCACTTTTTCAAATTATGACTTTGGAAAGCTGGTCGATGGGAATCGTTCGCCCTGTCATGGAAATCCACCCATATGCATGGGCATTCTTTATACCTTTTATCCTCGTAACTACGTTTTCAGTTGTGAATTTATTGGTAGGTCTGATCGTAAATTCGATGCAAGAAGCATCAGAACGCGAAGCTGTGAATGAAACAGCGCTTCACCGTGAAGAACTAATGGCACAGCTATCGCGTATCGAAGCACAGCTCGAGAAACTGGATGCCCAAAAGTGAAGACTTTGCCTGACTTAGCATTGTAAAAAACCTTTCTGTAGATTGCGCGTTCAAAATTCTCGTGCGACGGTTAACTTAAGTCTGACAAAGTGAGTTCTGCATGACAGATGTTATCATAATCGGTGGCGGAATCGCAGGTATTTCAGCTGCAGCCCGAATTTCTAAGCATGCCAATGTTAAGGTCTTGGAGGCCGAAAACACACTTGGCTATCACGCATCAGGCCGTTCAGCTGCATTGTTTGAAGAAAACTATGGTGGTGCATCGGTCAAAGCCCTCAATAGTGCCAGCGCAGATTATCACCATACAGCCAATGGTGGGTATTTAACGCCACGTGGTTTCCTAATCCTTGGGCGCAGTGGTGAAGATGAGAAATTCGAACGCGACATTGCTGATCTAAAGACCACAGAAATCTCACCTACCCAAGCACGCCAGTACGTTCCGATACTTAACGAAGCGGTTACCCGAGCTGGCTATCACGAGAGCGCATACGATTTAGACACAGACCGTCTGATCCAAGACTTTGCAAAGATAGTCAGACACAATGGTGGGCAAATCCTTACGAATGCCAACGTTGATGAAATAAAATTTCAAAATAACCGCTGGAGTGTGAGATGCGGGGCTGAAATCCATACATCAAATACACTTATTAATGCTGCTGGAGCGTGGGCTGATCGAGTTGCTAACTTGGCCGGTATTACCCCAGTGGGTATCATGCCATTACGCCGTTCAATGGCGCAAACACCCGCACCACTCGGCCATGAAATATCAAAATGGCCGATATTTTTTGGTGTGGGTGAGGCATGGTACGCTAAACCCGAAGCAGGAAAATTACTGATCTCGCCAGCTGACGAAACCCTGGTAGATCCCCATGACGCATATGCTGATGATATGATAATCGCAGAGGGGATCGACCGCTTCCAACAGCACGTCACACATGAGGTAACCCGTCTTGAAACAACATGGGCGGGGCTACGCAGTTTCGCACCCGATCGAACCTTAGTTTTGGGGCGCGACCCAACCAACCCAAGTTTCATTTGGTGTGCAGGACAAGGAGGCTATGGTTTCCAAACAGCCCCTGCAGCATCCCAACTGGTCGCTGACATCGTCTGTGGACACCGATCAGAGTTACCCATTGATATTGTCGCCGCATTGTCACCAGAAAGATTCACAAATTGACCTTTAGAAACCCACCACCAAACGCCAGTATTGCAACCAAAACCGAAGGTAGCAAAAAGCTATTTGCGCCCTCTGCTGAACGCAATGCACCAGCAATTTGCAACGTTTTGAAGTCTATCGCCTTAAGACAGGGTAACGCATTGGAGTTAGCAAGTGGGACAGGTCAGCATATTGTCATCCTCGCAAAGGCCATGCCAAATATTCAGTGGCAACCAACCGAAGTAGATCCAGATCGTATCACCAGCATTCAGGCCTACATCGATGAAACCAATTGTAGTAACATAAGCAACCCACTTTTGCTGAACGCCACACAAAGCGGTTGGAGCACTAAACTCTATCCGATGGATTTAATTTCATTATCTAACTTGCTCCACTTGATCAGTATGAGCGAGGCTGAAACCCTGATTGCGGAGGCCGCAACGGCATTATCAAAGGGTGGCCGTCTGTTTTTTTACGGCCCATTCAAACGCAGCGGTGAACTGATCAGCCAAGGCGACATCGAATTTGACAAGGGCATCCGTGCATCGGCTCCGGACACTGGTTATAAAAACGATCATTGGGTAATATCACAGGCAAGCCAGAACGGATTAGTCCTGGCCAAAACAATTGAGATGCCAGCAAACAACCTGGCTTTGGTGTTTCAAAAGGAGCCATAGGACAGGCTTTCACCTGCCCCAATAAGTACCCTTAACCGTCAACGCGAATTGTTATGTTTTTTGGATCATACGGGCTATCTACGGTAATCTCAGCATCCCACATTTGATCGAACATCCGTACCTTAAGTTTAGTCCCCACTACGGCCAGAGCCTCAGGTACGTACCCCATGCCAATCGACTTGTTGAACGCAACTGAAAAGCCGCCTGATGTCAAACGCCCCACGCGATCTCCGTTGTGGTACAGTGCCTCGCGACCCCAAGGATCCGCGCCATCAGGGCCATCAATCAATAGCGTTATACATTTGCTTTTCACCCCATGTGCAAGCATTGCATCTTTACCGTGGAACTCTTTTGACAGATCAATAAACCTTGGTAAATCAGCCTCAACCGGTGTCGCATCACGGCCCAGCTCTGTACCGAATGCACGATAAGATTTCTCTTGGCGCAGCCAGTTTTGCGCACGTGCACCAACCAGTTTCAAGCCATGGGGCTCACCCGCAGCCACGATTTGATCCCACAGGTAATTCTGCATCTCAATAGGGTGGTGAAGTTCCCAACCCAGTTCACCAGTGTATGCAACGCGAATTGCACGCACAGGGCACATTCCCAATTCGATATTGCGCATAGTTAGCCATGGGAACCGCTTGTTCGAAAGAACCGTGGATGGATCACCGTCTTTGACCAATGCGTTCAGAACATCACGTGATTTTGGACCTGCGATTGCAAAGACGCCCCACTGAGTTGTTACATTATGACACTCAATATAACCGAATTCAGGTGCCTTATCCTCAATCGCTTTACGTAAATAATCGCTGTCGTAAGCCGTCCAAGCGCCCGCAGAGACAAGGTAATACTCGTCCTGCGCAATCCGAACTATGGTGTATTCAGTGCGTGTAGTCCCCGCGACCGTAAGCGCATATGTAAGATTGATGCGACCAACAGCTGGCAGCTTATTACAGGTAAACCAGTTTAAGAACTGAGTCGCACCCGGACCTTTGACAACGTGCTTGGTAAAAGCTGTGGCGTCGATCAAACCAACGCCTTCGCGGATTGCCCTCGCCTCTTCCACTGCATGTTCCCACCATGCACCGCGACGAAATGAGCGACTGTCGTAATCAAATCTTTCAGGCGCATCCAATGGGCCGTAATAGTTTGGGCGTTCCCAGCCATTCACAAACCCAAACTGCGCGCCAGCTTTTGCTTGGCGATCATAAGCAGGTGCAGTGCGCAACGGGCGGCACACAGGACGTTCTTCATCAGGGTGGTGAACGACATAGACGTGATCGTAACATTCTTCATTTTTACGCGCTGCAAACTCGGTCGTCATCCAATCGCCGTAGCGCTTTGGATCGAGTGAGGCCATGTCGATCTCAGCCTCACCCTCAACCATCATTTGCGCAAGGAAGTAACCTGTGCCGCCTGCCGCTGTGATCCCAAATGAGAAGCCTTCGGCCAACCACATATTACGCAAACCAGGTGCTGGTCCAACCAATGGGTTCCCATCCGGAGTATAACAAATAGGACCATTAAAATCATCTTTCAGGCCGGCCTCTTCACAGGATGGGATACGATGGATCATCGCCATATACTGTTCTTCGATCCGCTCGAGATTAAGCTGGAAAAGATCGGCACGGAAGCTATCCGGCACACCGTATTCGAAACGGGCAGGTGCATTCTTTTCATAAACACCTAAAATCCAGCCACCACGCTCTTCGCGAACATATGATTGCGCATCAGCATCGCGGATCACGGGATGCTCCGGATTACCAGCTGCGCGGTGCTCTACCAAAGCAGGGTCTTGCTCCATTACGATAAATTGGTGCTCGACTGGGATCGCCGGCATCTTGATTCCAAGCATCTTAGCCGTGCGCTGCGCGTGGTTCCCAGACGCCGTCACGACATGCTCAGCCGTAATAATAACTTGCTCATCAGAAGGGATCAGGTTCCCTCCTTTTTCGATCATCTTAGTACAAGTCACTTCCCAAGCAGAGCCATTCCATTCAAATGCATCAGCCTGCCATTTACGTTCGATCACAACGCCGCGCTGACGCGCACCTTTGGCCATCGCCATCGTCACATCTGCAGGATTAATGTAACCATCAGTATGATGATACAAAGCGCCCTTTAGATCTTCGGTGCGAATCAACGGCCATTTCGCCTTAATCTCGTCCGGGGTCATAAAGACGTACGGCACATCACAGGTTTCTGCAGTCGATGCATACAACTTGTATTCATCCATCCGCTCTTCAGTTTGTGCCATCCGTAGGTTGCCAACGACGGCAAATCCCGCGTTCAGGCCAGTCTCTTCTTCAAGCGACTTATAGAAATCAACTGAGTATTTATGAATATGGGTCGTTGCATAAGACATATTGAACAGCGGTAGCAAACCTGCAGCGTGCCACGTCGATCCAGAGGTTAGCTCATCGCGTTCGAGTAACATAACATCATCCCATCCAGCCTTCGCCAAATGGTAGGCAATCGAGGTTCCGACGGCACCGCCGCCAACAACCAATGCTTTGACCGTAGTTTTCATGAACGCGACTCCCTAAACCTTCAATTGTGAGTGTTATAAAACGCATCACACCAAAACGCGCCAGCCCCCCGACAGGTCATGGCAAAAAACCGACCTCTCCAGATACTCACGCTTCATCTTACCAAGCAAACTCTGGGGGAGCCGCGCAAGCGGTGGGGGCTAGCCCCCGGCCACTTTCCTTGCGTGAATTTCAGCCACGTACAATTTTCCCTGGGTTCATAATTCCATCAGGATCAAGCGCCATTTTGATTGTAATCATTGCATCAACGGTTGCGGCCCCAAGTTCGCGTTCAAGATAAGGCATCTTACCTTGCCCAATACCATGCTCACCCGTACATGTCCCATCCATAGAAATAGCCAAGTCGTTTAGCCAACTGACAAACACCGCTGCTCGCGCCATTTCGTCGTCATTAGATTTATCGATGAGCAATAGGCAATGAAAATTTCCGTCGCCAACATGCCCAACGATCGGTGAAATAAACGCATCGGCTTTCAGGCGTTCCTGCGCTTGATTGACACATTCTGCAAGCCGCGAAATCGGAACACAAACGTCCGTGGAAATCCCCATTGCTCCAGGGCGCAATTGCAAAGTTGCCCAATAGGCATCGTGGCGCGCTTGCCAAAGCTTGTTGCGTTCCTCTGTACTTGTGGTCGAGGTATAGCCCCCGCCCCCATGCTCTTCCGCTATTGATCCAAACATCTCCGCCTGCTCAATCACACCTGCATCAGAACCGTGGAACTCCAGTAACAACAACGGCTCTTCTGGCAGGTCCAGTTTTGAATACGCATTGCACGCTTTAACCTGCAGGGCGTCCAAAAGCTCAATCCGCGCTACAGGAATGCCATATTGGATAACTTGCATTACTGTCTGGCACGCAGCGTCCACACTTGGGAATGTACAACGGGCAGAACTGATGGCTTCTGGTATCCCTTGAAGTTTCAATGTGATCTCAGTGAACAGACCAAGTGTTCCCTCCGAACCTACCATGAGACGGGTTAGATCGTACCCAGCAGACGACTTTTTGGCGCGCTGTGCGGTACGAATAGTGCGCCCATCGGCCATCACGACCTCAACAGCCATGACATTGTCCTTCATCGTGCCGTAGCGCACAGCATTGGTCCCGCTTGCACTCGTTGCGGCCATGCCCCCCAGTGACGCATTCGCGCCAGGATCAATCGGGAAGAACAGTCCCTGATCACGCAAATGAGTATTGAGCTGCTCGCGTGTCACCCCCGGTTGGACGACACAGGACAGATCGTCAGGATAGACCGCCAAAATTTTATCCATCTGCATCACATCTATGCAAATTCCACCAGCTGGCGCGTTGACGTGCCCCTCGAGAGAGCTCCCAGTCCCAAACGGAATAACGGGAACTTTGTGTGTTGCGCACACCTTAACAATCGCAGCTATTTCATCTTTGTCTCGCGCAAAAACGACGGCATCGGGCCACTGATTTTCCAACCATGTGGTCGTGTGACCATGTTGCTCACGAATAGCTTCACTCGTTTGAAACCGGTCGCCAAACTGCTGTTTAAGGACACCTACGACTGTAGCGATCCCTGCTTCATTACGGGGCATCCGATGATTAGTGACCATTATACTTTCCTTCAAATCTTCTGAGCGTTTCATTGGATCACAACATAGACGGTACAACTTGGTCCGGTGGACGATGCCCATCCTGGAATGTTTTGATATTTATGATCACCTTCTCACCCATTTCGATACGGCTTTCGACTGTCGCAGATCCCATATGAGGAAGCAGAACGACGTTGGGCATCTCGCGAAGGCGTGGGTTTACCGTCGTGCCTTTCTCATAAACATCCAGCCCTGCGCCAGCGATTGCACCATCACGCAGCATCCTTGTCAGCGCATTTTCATCAATCACTTCGCCACGTGATGTGTTCACAATCACCGCGTTTGGCTTCATCAGCTTGAGACGTCGCGCATTCATAAGATGGAACGTCGACGGGGTGTGCGGGCAGTTAATGCTGATCACGTCCATTCGCGCAACCATTTGATCGAGGCTTTCCCAGTAAGTCGCCTGCAACTCATCTTCAGTTTCGCGCCGCAATCGGCGCCTGTTGTGGTAATGTACCTGCATTCCAAATGCCGATGCGCGCTGCGCAACCGCGCGTCCAATGCGACCCATACCTAGAATTCCAATTCGCCGACCGCCGATCCGACCACCCAACAACGCGGTTGGTGACCATCCTTGCCATTGCTCGGTCTGCATCGCAGCGAGACCTTCAGGAATTCGGCGAGTGATCGCAAGGATCAGACCCATCGCCATATCTGCAGTATCCTCGGTCAAAACACCGGGCGTATTCGAAACTAAAACGCCCCGTTCACGCGCTGTGGCAACATCGATATTATCAACACCAGCGCCGTAATTCGCAATCAGCTTAAGCTGTGGACCAGCTTGTCCAATTAACCCTGCATCAATGGTATCGGTTATTGTGGGCACCAAAACCTCAGCGGTTTTCATGGCCACAGCCAATTCTTCTCGAGACATTGCAACGTCATCGGTGCGCAACTGAACATCAAACAGTTCAGACAGCCTTTTTTCGACGGGTTCTGGCAATCGTCGCGTCACGAACACACTTAGCCGATCCTTTGACATTTAATCCCCTTCGCGCTTGGCGGCTACCTACTCTTTATGGCATGGTGGCGGATGTCGGACCAAGGCACAAGAACCTCCCGCATAATCGGGCCGACAAATTGAAAAACGGCAGCACAGGCCTGTGATATGAAAAGAAAACTTACATCCAGAGGATTGAGCATTGTGTCTGCTACACTACTGGCAGTTACCATAGCATCCGCACAAGAACGTAAAGGCAAAGTGACAAACCTGCCCGTGCCGCGTTTTGTTTCATTGAAAACCTCAGAGGGAAACGTGCGCCGTGGCCCATCATTAACACACAGAATTGACTGGGTTTTCAAGCGCCGTGGCATGCCATTGCGCGTGACAGCAGAGCATGGGCATTGGCGTCGCGTTGAAGACCGTGATGGTCTTGGCGGCTGGGTTCACTATTCACTGTTGTCGGGTGTCCGCTCTGTCATTGTAGAAAAAGACCTTCTGACACTGCGGACCCGTCCAGATGTAAAAGCGCCAGCAACAGCTGCACTGGAAATTGGTGTCGTTGCTCGTCTTGGCAAATGTGATTTGGAATGGTGCCGCCTGACTTCAGGTGGCTACAAAGGCTGGGCACCCAAAGCACGCATTTGGGGTGTTAACTCAGACGAAATCCGTGACTAAGGCCGCAAAACGCTCTACTCAACACGCGCCGCATCTGTTTTACATTACTCAATGTCTAGCAATATGAAAACACCTCGCTAGACTAGCCCTAACAATTTCACACGTTAGGGGCATAACATGCGCACAGTTTCATATTCTGCATTCGGAAAGGCCTCAGATGTCCTTGAATTAACAGACATCGAAATCTCAAAACCCGCAGAAAATGAAGTCGTAGTTGAACTACGGTTTTCGGGTGTTAACCCCTCAGATGTTAAAGCGCGCGCAGGCCGCCCGGGAATGACTAAACCCGCTTTTGACACGATCGTTCCGCATAGTGATGGCGCGGGCATCATCACATCAGTTGGTTCCAATGTTTCCAAAGATCGGATCGGTCAACGGGTCTGGATTTGGAACGGGCAATGGCAGCGGCCTTTTGGAACAGCTTCCTCTCACATCGTATTGGATCAATCCCAAGCGGTACCCCTGCCCGATGGCATCTCGTTCGAGGTTGGTGCGGTAATGGGCATCCCCGGCCTAACAGCAGCACATGCTGTCTTTGGAAGTGGTGACATAAGTGGCTCTACTGTTTTTATACAAGGTGGTGGTGGAACGGTGGGGCTACTTGCAGTTCAACTTGCAAAATGGGGTGGTGCACAAGTTATTACCACGTGCTCAGAACAAGATATGGCGCAGTGCCTTTCAATGGGCGCTGACCATGCCTTTGACTACAAAGACCCTGAATTGGTCTCAAAGGTCCTTAAGGCGAACAAAAGCAAATTGATTGACCGAGTTGTCGAAGTGGAGTTCGGCCTGAACATTGCCGCAGATGTAGCTCTAATAAAATCGAATGGAATCATTGCGGCATACGGATCTGCCAAATCGTTAAATCCCCAAGTTCCATTTTTTGAAATGCTGTTCAAAGCGGTCACACTCGACATAATTTTAATATATCTTTTGCCGCTCGAAGAACGCCTTTCGATAATTGCCCGATTGAACCAAGCATTGTCAGACAACGCACTAACATGCCCGATCGCAAAGGTTTTCCCTATAAATATGGCGGCTCATGCTCATGAACTGGTTGAAAGCGGTGCTCGTGACGGCGCTGTGTTGATTGACGTATGCAATTAAAGCAAAGTGGCATTCACTAATCTTCAAGCAGATGAAATTTTTCCAAAACGGGTCTTGCGTACCGATCAAGCTAAGACTATCTAGCGAACAGGTTTTGGGATGTGGCCTAGCGGTAGGGCACCTGTTTTTGGTACAGTAGATCGTAGGTTCGAATCCTACCATCCCAGCCAACCCTTCCAACAGAATTAGCTATCCCACGCCGACGTAGACCCGTGGCGTTTCGGCCCTAGCGCTACGGGTACGCCGGGTGCCTGTAGCTTCGGTTGTTATGGCCTGTATCAGAGGTAATCGTAATCTATCCCATTGGCCGACCGTGCCACGTCATCACGGTGGTTGTCGACTTGCGTCCCTAACTGCAGATACTCCAGATTGATGCACAGACGGTTGTGGCACTTGTGGCGGACCACGGCAGCCTCAGGTCAGGCATCGACACCCCCTCAACAACACTGAGAACAAACCTGTAGCTGGGCCATTAGGGGCCCTTCATCTACGTCTTAGAATAAGTGGTCGTGGGGGGGGGTGTAAAGCAGCCACCCTCCGTCTTCTCAGTTTCCGATTATTGAGCGTTGAAGTAGGCTGTGTGAAGGGTGGGTACCAAGCTGAGCTCCAGTAGTCAGTACACAAGCTTAGGGTACGCCGAACGCCTTCAGTTTGGGTGAGTACATCTTAGATCATTGACTAATCCATCGATAGCATATGGGTGGTGACACCCATCTTTTCAGAGTGTGATTAACACGTTTTGAGCAAGCTTGAAGCCGCTGGTAAACGCTGCTTCGATCCTACCTTGGATTACCCAATCTCCACACACTCCAATGTTCTTAGATTGATCTATAAAATGTGTCGCATTACCTTGTTTTTTGGTGTTTGCATAAAGCCATTGATGGATTGCTTTGTGCTTGGCATTGCCAACATCGTGTCCAATTGCCCGTCTCACTTGAGAACATAAATGATCCAATGCCTGTCCTCGATCCATATGAGAATTTGCATCAGCCCAGCTGTTGGTCGAGTGCACCAACATCGAGAAAGGACCTTCACGGCCTGGCTTTGAATTATTGACCGAAATCCAACTAATATCGTTGCCACGGACCAATGCGGCGTCAAATTCAATTGGCAATGGTTCGGTAAATCCGAGCATTACAGAAAAGCATCCTTCCATTTTGATACTAGAGACTTCTTCCTGTAATTGCAGACTTGATGGCAAAATTTCCGCGGCTTGGACTGCAGGAATAGCAAGTAAAATCCAGTCAAAATTACCCAAATTTCTGTAATTCTCTCCAACCAAAGACCATTGGTTCCCCGACTTTTCAATTGAATGAACTCGTGATTTGACTTGAACATTTAGATCTTTACTCAAGAATTTACCTACTGCATTCATCCCAGGGTCTCCCACGAAATGAGGATAGCTATCAGCCCAATTGCGCGACTGAACGATGTCCGCGTTCTCGATTTCTACGAAGCGAGCATTCCAAGGCTTAAGAACTCCTGTTGCAATCATCGGGGCAATAAAGTTTTTAAATTCGGTCGTTTTCGCACTAAAAAATTGGGCACCATGGTCAAATGAGTATGGATCGGCACGCCTGGTTGCCATGCGACCAGAGACACTACTTGATTTCTCAAATATCGTCACTGCTGCATGATCCTTCAAAAGCTGTGCTGCGGTTAAGCCTGCCATACCTGCCCCAATGATTGCGATTTTGGTCATGCATAGTCCCTAAAAATTTACTGTTGAAATGGTAGCCCTCGTTGGAGCGTAATTGGTCTCTCAATACGAGCTGAAATATAGTTATGTCGCTGAATTTTTTAGTCAAGGCTTTGCAATAACTTGGTATCCACTGTTGGGGATAAAGCGAATTTCTCATTCGCCAAAGGTGCTGCGATCCTCGTTACGTAACTCTGATGAAGACTACGCCTTGAATTCCCACATGGCACAGCCGGATCTTTCAGTTCACAGAAACACTATTACTAAAATTCAACGTACGTAACGCAAGTTAACGGCAGTTGAAAAACTGACCAATTTAAAGGGCTCACGCGAGGAAGGGTTCAATTGGTCTTGGCCGAATAGTTACAAGACCCCATTCTGATTAGCACTGAGCAAACAAATTAATTTGTAGATTCGGCCAAAAAAGCCACCAATCAGGTTCACCAGGCCTTTCCCGCTACGCAAAAGGCCGCCGGTTTCCCGGCGGCCTTTTGTTTATCAATCAGCGGGGGCGAACCCTGCCAAAGGCTTATGCAGTGATTTTAGAAACCACGCCCGCGCCTACTGTGCGGCCACCTTCGCGGATCGCAAAGCGCAAGCCTTGTTCCATCGCTACTGGTGCAATCAACTCAACGTTGAACTTCAAGTTGTCGCCCGGCATTACCATTTCTGTGCCTTCTGGCAAAGTTACGGTGCCAGTAACGTCAGTTGTACGGAAGTAGAACTGTGGACGGTAGTTCGCGAAGAATGGTGTGTGACGACCACCCTCTTCTTTGGTCAAGATGTAGGCTTCAGCTTCAAAGCCAGTGTGTGGCTTAACAGAAGTTGGCTTACAAAGAACTTGGCCACGCTCAACGCCGTTACGGTCGACACCACGTAGAAGAACACCAACGTTATCGCCAGCTTCACCACGATCCAACAACTTGCGGAACATTTCGACACCAGTACAAGTCGTTTTCGCAGTATCACGGATACCAACGATTTCGATCTCTTCACCAACGTTGATAACGCCACGCTCAATGCGGCCCGTTACAACTGTACCACGGCCAGAAATTGAGAACACATCTTCCACAGGCATCAAGAACGGCTGGTCAACAGCGCGCTCTGGAGTTGGGATGTATTCGTCAACAGCTGCCATCAATTTCTTGATAGAGTCAGCACCGATCGCATCATCACGGCCTTCCATGGCTGCCAAAGCAGAACCAGGGATTACTGGGATGTCATCACCAGGATATTCGTAAGAAGACAACAACTCACGGATTTCCATTTCAACCAATTCCAACAACTCATCGTCGTCTACTTGGTCAACTTTGTTCATGTAAACAACCATGTGCGGGATGCCAACTTGGCGACCCAACAAGATGTGCTCACGTGTTTGTGGCATTGGGCCATCGGCCGCGTTCACAACCAAGATCGCGCCGTCCATTTGGGCAGCACCAGTGATCATGTTTTTCACATAGTCAGCGTGACCTGGGCAATCAACGTGAGCGTAGTGACGTGCTTCAGTTTCATACTCAACGTGAGCAGTAGAGATGGTGATACCACGTGCTTTTTCTTCCGGCGCGCCATCAATTTGGTCATACGCTTGGAAGTCACCAAAATATTTAGTGATCGCCGCAGTCAATGTAGTCTTGCCGTGGTCAACGTGGCCAATTGTGCCGATGTTAACGTGCGGTTTATTACGTTCGAACTTTTCCTTAGCCATGATGGCCTCCTAATCATTTGGATGGCAAAGCAATCTTTGCCCTACGTTTGGTGGGTAGGGCGGGGGAAATCCCCGCCATCCCGTTTATGCGTATTTCGTTTGGATCTCGTCTGAGATGTTCTGCGGAACTGGTTCGTAGTGGCCGAACTGCATTGTAAAGTTTGCACGACCAGAAGACATCGAACGCAGTGTGTTGATGTAACCGAACATGTTAGCCAAAGGCACTTGAGCGTCGATAGCGATCGCGTTGCCGCGTGTATCCTGTCCCAGAACTTGACCACGACGTGAGGTCAGATCGCCAATGATGCCACCTGTATAATCTTCGGGCGTGACAACTTCGACTTTCATGATTGGCTCAAGCAGTTTTGCACCGGCCCGACGCATACCTTCACGCATACACATACGTGCAGCGATTTCGAATGCGAGGATCGAGGAGTCAACATCGTGGTACTTGCCCTCAAGCAATTGCACTTTGAAGTCGATCACTGGGAAGCCAGCCAATGGACCGCTGTCCATAACTGATTTGATGCCTTTTTCAACGCCAGGGATGTATTCTTTAGGCACAGAACCACCAACGACTTTGGACTCAAACGAGTAACCTTCACCAGGTACTGTTGGAGAGATCAGCAATTTAACTTCGCCAAACTGACCAGAACCACCAGACTGTTTCTTGTGTGTATATGAATGCTCGACTTCGTGGCCGATGGTCTCACGGTATGCCACTTGTGGCGCACCAATGTTCGCTTCGACTTTAAATTCGCGCTTCATACGGTCAACAAGAATGTCCAAGTGAAGCTCGCCCATACCACGCATGATGGTCTGACCAGATTCGAAGTCAGTTTCCACGCGGAACGAAGGATCCTCAGCAGCCAAACGAGCCAATGCAATACCCATTTTTTCTTGGTCAGCCTTAGTTTTAGGCTCAACAGCGATCTCGATCACAGGATCAGGGAACGTCATTGTTTCAAGAACAACAGGATCGGATGTCGCGCAAAGCGTGTCACCAGTTGTCGTATCTTTAAGGCCACCAAGAGCGATAATGTCACCAGAGAATGCTTCTGTGATTTCATCACGGTCGTTGGAGTGCATGATCATCATGCGGCCAACGCGCTCTTTTTTGCCTTTGGTAGAGTTCAAGAATGTGTCGCCTTTGGCCATCTTACCGGAATAGATCCGAGTAAATGTCAAAGAGCCAACAAAGGGGTCATTCCAGATTTTAAACGCCAAAGCAGAGAACGGCATATCATCGTCCGCACGGCGCGGGATGTTACGTGTTTCTGTTTCGTCACCTGGTTCAAAGCCCATGTAATCAACAACGTCCAAAGGTGATGGCAAGAAATCGATCACAGCGTTCAATAGTGGCTGAACACCTTTGTTCTTAAACGCAGAACCGCACAAAATTGGGATAAACTTGATTTCGATAGTACCTGCACGGATAAGACGACGCAAAGTTGCTTCGTCCGGCTCAGCGCCGTCCATAAGGTATTTTTCCATCTCATCGTCGTCCATTTCGACAGCGATTTCGATCATGTTTGCGCGCCATTTGTCAGCAAGCTCTTTGAGCTCTGGACGAATTTCGCGAAGTTCCCAGGATGCGCCGAGGTCTTCACCGGCCCAAACCCATTCTTTCATGGTGATCAAGTCGACCAAACCCTCAAGCTCAGTTTCAGCCCCAATTGGGATCTGAATTGGGCAAGGTACAGCACCAACACGGTCTTTGATCATTTCAACACAGTTAAAAAAGTCAGCGCCGATTTTGTCCATTTTGTTGACAAAAACGATACGTGGAACTTTATAACGGTCTGCCTGGCGCCAAACTGTTTCGGTTTGTGGCTCAACACCAGCGTTCGCATCAAGAACAGCAACCGCGCCATCAAGAACAGCCAAAGAACGTTCAACTTCAATAGTGAAGTCAACGTGACCTGGTGTGTCGATGATGTTCATACGGTGCTTTTCAGAGGAAGGCGTTACGCCGTCTTCTGTGCGTTCCCAGAACGTAGTTGTCGCAGCCGACGTGATAGTAATACCGCGCTCTTGCTCCTGCTCCATGTGGTCCATGGTGGCAGCGCCATCATGAACTTCGCCGATGTTGTGGGATTTACCAGTGTAAAACAAGATGCGTTCTGAACACGTGGTTTTGCCCGCATCGATGTGCGCCATGATGCCGAAGTTGCGGTAGTGGTTGAGTGCATACTCGCGTGCCATATTGGTGCGCTCCTCTTACCAGCGGTAGTGGCTGAAAGCTTTGTTAGCTTCGGCCATTTTGTGTGTATCTTCGCGTTTCTTAACGGCAGTACCACGGGACTGGACAGCGTCCATAAGCTCGCCTGCAAGGCGCTCTTCCATGGTATTTTCGTTGCGTGAACGCGCAGCTTTGATCAACCAACGGATCGCAAGAGCCTGACGACGTTCTGGACGAACCTCGACTGGAACCTGATACGTTGCACCACCAACGCGGCGTGAGCGCACTTCGACGGAAGGTTGAATGTTTTCAAGAGCTTCGTGAAACACTTCGAGTGGTACACGTTTGATCTTGGTCTCAACCCGATCCATCGCATTGTATACGATACGTTCGGCGGTAGATTTCTTACCATCGACCATCAGGTTGTTCATGAACTTAGACAAAATCAAATCACCGAACTTAGCGTCCGGTAGGATTTTGCGTTTTTCAGCGGCGTGACGACGTGACATCTGCTGATCTCCTTATTTAGGACGCTTGGCGCCGTATTTCGAACGACGTTGTTTACGATCTTTTACGCCTTGCGTATCGAGAACACCGCGCAGAATGTGGTAACGCACACCCGGAAGGTCTTTTACACGACCGCCGCGGATCAGAACCACAGAGTGTTCCTGAAGGTTGTGGCTCTCACCTGGAATGTAGGAGATGACCTCGAAACCGTTCGTTAGGCGCACTTTGGCAACCTTACGCATCGCGGAGTTCGGTTTCTTAGGTGTTGTTGTGTAAACGCGCGTACATACGCCACGTTTTTGCGGACATGCTTCCAAGTGCTGGGACTTAGAAGTTTTACGCTTTGGCTGCCGTGGTTTACGGATCAGCTGTTGGATCGTTGGCATTGGCGGTTATTCCCCGTTTAGCTCAAATCTTATACAAAGGCAGATGCCCTTGCGGCTCAAATTCGCATGACTAACCCTCTTGCAAAGCAAAAAGACCGCGACGTCCCCGTACCGAGGTGAACGTTGCGGTGGGTTTTCAGAGGAACGGTCCAGCATTAGGACGGATCTTGACCACTTCAGACATGATTTCGGATATGGTGGGTTCCCCCACGCTCCGAGATAGGGGGTCTATATGGGGAGTCGCATGTTGTGTCAACAGCCATGAAAAAGGGCCAAATCCAACGTCGGTATTTGCTAGGTGCACTGTAGGTTTGTAGCGGCACAAAGCACCAGAGCCATTTTTAAATTAACTTCCACGGTGTAGTAGCGCTCACAACATGCTCCGTATTAAAATATCTAAACCCATTTAAACGACGCGCCCGCAATCGGTTGTTAATAATCAATTAATACGCAATCACGTTTTGTGGGTAAAAACACGCTGCGCGCAGATGCAAACTTAACTTGGTGTTCCAATTGGAAAGCCTTACCTTCTGATAGCCTCTAAACTATGCATCTTTCGTCGCTCTTTCACGGTAGAGTGTAAACAAACCTGTCGTGACAACGATGCCAGCACCCAACAATGTTAAAGGTGCTGGCCAGTCCCCAAAGACCAACCATCCCAACACCAGTGCCCAGATTAAACCAGTATAACGAAAAGGTGCAATAAACGAAATTTCCCCAATGCGCATGACGCGGACACTGAAATAGTAGCCACCGAATATACATATGGATGATCCAATAACCATGAGTGCATGCATTCCACTGATAGCGACCCAAGGTGTTGCCAACGATGCCGCACCTGAGAATCCCATCACGGTGATAGACGCTGCCAAAGTGACCGTCATCGAAGGCACATCGGTCGAAAGTTGGCGCGTAACCAGATCACGGATGGTCACGCCAAGAACGGCCAGCAACGCGTAGATACCGTAGATATTGAAACCTTCGGCACCAGGTCGCACGATCAAGAGCATTCCAATGAAACCTATCAGGATTGCACTCGTCCTGCGCCAACCAACCTTTTCGCGGAACAAAAGCGCACCGCCTAGTGTCACGGTCAGTGGCAACGCTTGAAGTGTGGCCGTGACATTGGCAAGCGGCATGTTGAACAGTGCAGTGATAAAGAAATAGGCAGTGGCCATTTCGCTTGCGCTACGCAACCCGATCAGCCCCCAGTCGCAGCGTGCGATATTGAAATGAAGAGCATTCAACCTACGGGCCAACAAGATGATCAAAAGCGTCGTGAGAATTCCGCGTAAAAACAAAAGCTGGAATAGCGGGATCGCGCCATTCGTTACCTTCATGAACGTGTCATTCAAGGTGAAGCAAGCCATCGACGCCATCATAAATAGCGCACCAATTTGGTTGGCACTCATCTTATCACCTCTTCAGACATGCAAAAAATTCGCCCAGTTCTTATAGGCTTCATTTCATACGTTCGTTCCTATGACCTCCTTAGTCAATCGGTCATGATCTGCACGATATAGAACTAAGCCCTTAAGACACATTGCATGCGCCGCGTCAGAAATAAAAAAAAGTCCCCCGTGCATCGCTGCACAGGGGCCTTTTCAATTTCGTAAGTAGCTAAGATTAATCGCGGCTCTCGTCACCGCTAGGCAAGTTGGCGAATACATCGCCACCAATCACGTCTTCAGTCGGAACAGGTGCTGCAAGCGCAGCGGCTGCTTCGGCTTCGATGCGGCGAGCTTCAACAACAACGTTGTCACGATCAGTTGCAATCGTACGTATTTGTTGCGTAGCGCCACCTGTACCAGCTGGGATCAAGCGACCAACGATAACGTTCTCTTTAAGACCAACAAGTTTGTCACGCTTACCTTGCACAGAAGCTTCGGTAAGAACGCGTGTTGTCTCTTGGAAAGACGCCGCTGAGATGAACGAGCGTGTTTGCAACGACGCTTTGGTGATGCCCAATAGGATCGGCTCGCCTTTGGCTTCGCGACCTTTCTTGGACACAGCCTTAGCATTGGCTGCAAGGAACTCTTGCTTATCCACATGTTCGCCTTTGAGCATTGTAGTATCGCCAGAGTCCTGGACTTCCCACTTTTGCAACATTTGGCGCACGATGACTTCGATGTGTTTATCGTTAATTTTCACACCTTGTAGACGGTAAACGTCCTGGACTTCGTCGATCATGTAGTTCGCAAGCGCTTCGACGCCCATTACCGCGAGAATATCATGCGGAGCTGGGTTACCGTCCATGATGTACTCACCCTTCTTGATAAAGTCACCTTCCGCTACCGGAATGTGCTTACCTTTAGGCACCATGTATTCCACTTTGTAATCTGGGTCTTCTGAAGACTCGATTGCAATGCGGCGCTTGTTTTTGTAGTCTTTACCATAGCGCACATAACCATCGATTTCGGCGATGATTGCGTGATCTTTTGGACGACGTGCTTCGAACAATTCCGCAACCCGTGGCAAACCACCAGTAATGTCCTTGGTCTTGGAACCTTCACGCGGGATACGCGCAACGATTTCACCAGCAACAACTTCTTGACCTTCTTCGATCGAGAGGACTGCATCCACAGACATCGGATAGGTCACTGGGTTGCCCGCGTCATTGCGCACTGGCTCGCCGTCTTTGTCGACCAAGATGATCTCTGGTTTCAGTTCGTTGCCTTTAGCAGCAGAACGCCAGTCGATAACAATCTTCTGGGTCATGCCTGTCGCTTCATCGGTTTCGTCACGGATTGCGATACCGCTGACAAGGTCAACGAATTTCGCAGTACCGGATTTCTCCGCGATCATTGGCAATGTGTATGGATCCCATTCGAACATTTTGTCGCCAGCAGCCACGTCTTGGCCGTCAGTTACAAACAGTTTGGTACCATAGCTGATCTTGTGGCTTGCACGTTCGTTGCCATTCTCATCCATGATCGCAATCTTCATGCTACGACCCATGACCATGATGTCGCCCTGGGCGTTGGTCAATGTCTGAGCATTTTCAAATTGGATCTTACCAGCTTGTGAAGCCTCAAGGAATGACTGTTGGCCACCCTGAGCAACGCCACCAATGTGGAAGGTACGCATTGTTAGCTGTGTACCTGGCTCACCAATGGATTGTGCCGCGATGATGCCGACTGCTTCGCCTGTGTTAACGCGGGTGCCACGTGCTAGGTCACGACCGTAGCAAGTTGCACATACGCCTTCTTCAGCTTCACATGTCAGCGGGCTGCGGATACGGGCAGACGCCACTTTGTAAACGTCAATATCGTCCGCCATGTGCTCGTCAATCAACGTGCCATTTGCGATCAATACTTCGTCTGTACCTGGCTTGAGGATATCCTCGGCCACAACGCGGCCCAGAAGACGATCAGCCAAGCTAGAAACGACTTCACCATCGTTCACAGCAGGTTCTGCAGTGATCGAGTTTTCAGTGCCACAATCGATCATGCGAATGATGCAATCCTGAGCAACGTCAACCAAACGACGAGTTAGGTAACCCGAGTTCGCAGTTTTCAAAGCCGTATCTGACAGACCCTTACGAGCCCCGTGGGTAGAGTTAAAGTACTCTAGAACCGACAGACCTTCTTTAAAGTTCGAGATAATCGGTGTCTCGATGATGTCGCCGTTCGGTTTCGCCATCAAACCGCGCATACCGCCCAGCTGTTTCATCTGCGTAACAGAACCACGCGCACCAGAGTGAGCCATCATGTAGACAGAGTTTGGTTCATTTTCAGAACCATTTTCAGCGTAAGTGGTGTCAGAAATGGCACCCATCATCGCGTCAGTAACTTTGTCATTACACTTCGACCATGCGTCGACAACTTTGTTGTACTTTTCGCCCTGAGTGATCAAGCCGTCCATGTACTGCTGTTCAAAGTCTTTTACGAGGTCACGTGTCTCATCAACCAATGGCCATTTGCTATCAGGGATAAGCATGTCGTCTTTGCCAAACGAGATACCAGCCTTGAACGCTTCGCGGAAACCAAGGGTCATGATGTGGTCACAGAAGATAACCGACTCTTTTTGACCGCAATAACGATAGACCGTATCGATGACCTGCTGAACTTCCTTCTTACGTAGAAGACGGTTCACCAATTCAAACGGTGCTTTTGCGTTAAGGGGCAACAAAGCACCCAAACGGATACGACCTGGTGTCGTATCAAAGCGTACCAGAATTTCGTTACCTTCAGCATCGATCTGTGGAAGACGCGCTTTTACTTTGGCGTGCAAGTGAACTTCACCTGAATCCAATGCGTGCTGCACTTCGTCGATTGAGGAGAAGGCCATGCCTTCACCCTTCATGCCATCGCGCTCCAAGGTCGTGTAGTAGATCCCCAAAATCATGTCCTGTGATGGGACAATGATCGGTGCACCGTTTGCAGGTGACAGAACGTTGTTCGTAGACATCATCAAAACACGTGCTTCAAGCTGTGCCTCTAAAGACAACGGTACGTGGACCGCCATTTGGTCACCGTCAAAGTCAGCGTTAAACGCAGAACAAACGAGCGGGTGAAGCTGAATAGCCTTACCTTCGATCAATACTGGTTCAAATGCTTGGATGCCCAAACGGTGCAAAGTAGGCGCACGGTTCAACATCACTGGGTGTTCGCGGATAACTTCGTCCAAGATGTCCCAAACTTCAGGACGCTCTTTTTCAACAAGCTTCTTGGCTTGCTTCACTGTGGAAGACAGACCTTTGGCTTCTAGACGCGAATAAATGAACGGTTTGAACAGCTCGAGCGCCATTTTCTTGGGCAAACCACACTGGTGCAACTTAAGCTCTGGACCAGTCACAATTACCGAACGACCAGAGAAGTCGACGCGTTTACCCAAAAGGTTTTGACGGAAGCGACCTTGCTTACCTTTCAACATGTCAGACAGTGACTTCAACGGACGCTTGTTGGCGCCAGTAATCACACGACCACGACGACCGTTGTCGAACAATGCATCCACAGATTCCTGCAACATACGTTTTTCGTTACGCACGATGATGTCAGGTGCACGAAGCTCAATCAAGCGTTTCAGACGGTTGTTACGGTTGATCACACGACGGTAAAGGTCGTTCAAATCAGACGTCGCAAAACGGCCGCCGTCAAGTGGCACCAGTGGGCGCAACTCTGGTGGGATCACTGGAACAACGGTCAGAACCATCCACTCTGGGCGGTTGCCGGATTCTAGGAAAGATTCCACAACTTTAAGACGCTTAATGATCTTTTTAGGCTTCAACTCACCTGTTGCTTCGGCCAAGTCGGCACGCAGCTGGTCAGCTTCAGCTTCTAGGTCGATCGCAGCAAGCATTTCGCGGATCGCTTCAGCACCAATGTTGGCTGTAAATGCGTCCATGCCGTACGCATCTTGCGCGTCCATGTACTCTTCTTCAGACATCATCTGGCCGTAAGACAGCTCAGTTAGGCCTGGTTCGATAACTACGTAGTTTTCGAAGTACAGAACACGTTCCAGATCACGCAATGTCATGTCCAGCATCAAGCCGATGCGGGATGGAAGCGATTTCAGGAACCAGATGTGTGCAACTGGTGCCGCAAGTTCGATGTGGCCCATACGCTCACGACGTACTTTTTGAAGCGTAACCTCAACACCACATTTCTCGCAGACAACGCCGCGATACTTCATGCGCTTATATTTGCCACATAGGCATTCGTAATCTTTAATTGGGCCAAAGATACGTGCACAGAACAGGCCATCACGTTCAGGCTTGAACGTACGATAGTTGATGGTTTCTGGCTTTTTAATTTCACCGAAAGACCACGACAAGATGCGCTCTGGCGATGCCAAAGATACTTTGATCTCATCAAACGCTTTTGCAGGCGTCAGTGGGTTAAACGGGTTGTTTGTAAGTTCCTGGTTCATTTTCAAATCCTTGAAAGGGAGGCATCAAAAGAGAGTTTCGGTAAGGCGGGTTATTCCCCGCCTTGATCCGTTATTCTTCTTCCTCAGCATCCAGGAGTTCCATGTTCAGGCCGAGGCCACGGACTTCTTTAACGAGAACGTTGAAGGACTCTGGAATACCAGCTTCAAAGTTGTCCTCGCCTTTGACGATGCTTTCGTAGACTTTCGTCCGTCCAGCGACGTCATCCGATTTCACGGTCAGCATTTCCTGCAAGGTGTATGCAGCGCCATAAGCTTCAAGTGCCCAGACCTCCATCTCACCAAAGCGTTGTCCACCAAATTGCGCTTTACCGCCCAGTGGCTGCTGTGTGACCAGCGAGTATGGACCAGTAGAACGCGCGTGGATTTTGTCGTCCACAAGGTGGTGCAGTTTAAGCAGGTATTTAACGCCAACAGTAACCTGACGAGAGAACTTCTCGCCTGTGCGACCGTCAAACAAGTCAGACTGTCCAGAAGTGTCGAAACCAGCACGTGTTAGTGCGTCGTTCACGTCAGCTTCTTTCGCGCCGTCAAATACTGGCGTCGCGATTGGAACACCGGTTGTGACGTTGCTGGCTGCATCAAGCAGCTCAGTTTCGTCCATACCAGCAAGGCCTTCTTCATAGACGTCATCGCCATAAGCCAACTGCATCGCTTCACGAACAGGCGTTAGATCGCCAGAACGTTTGTACTCTTGCAGAGCCTCATCAACATTGATGCCCAAGCCGCGTGCAGCCCAACCCATGTGTGTTTCAAGGATCTGACCAACGTTCATACGTGATGGAACGCCAAGCGGGTTCAAACAGAAGTCGACTGGAGTACCGTCTGCGAGGAACGGCATGTCCTCCATTGGAACAACTTTGGAAATAACACCTTTGTTCCCGTGACGACCGGCCATTTTATCACCTGGTTGAAGCTTACGCTTCACGGCGATGAATACTTTGACCATCTTCATCACGCCTGGTGGTAAGTCATCGCCACGACGTACTTTTTCAACTTTGTCTTCAAAGCGGGCATCCAAAGTACGCTTCTGTACTTCGTACTGCTCGTTCAAAGCTTCGACGATTTGAGCTGCATCTTCGTCCTTGAGGGCGATCTGCCACCATGCGGAGCGTGGGTACGCTTCCAACATATCAGCATCAACAGGCGCGCCTGCTTTTACGCCTTTGGGGCCTTTTGCAACTTCGTTACCCATCATCAGATCGCGAAGACGTGCATAAATGTTGCGATCAAGGATCGCTAGCTCGTCATCACGGTCACGGGCAAGGCGTTCAACCTCTTCCCGTTCGATTTGTAGGGCACGTTCGTCTTTTTCGATGCCGTGACGGTTGAACACACGCACTTCAACCACGGTGCCGAAGTCACCAGGTTTTACGCGCAAAGATGTGTCACGAACGTCAGAGGCTTTTTCACCGAAGATGGCCCGCAGAAGTTTTTCTTCTGGTGTCATCGGGCTTTCGCCTTTTGGTGTGATCTTACCGACAAGAATATCACCTGGCACTACGTCCGCGCCGATGTATACGATGCCTGCCTCGTCGAGGTTGCGCAGCGCTTCTTCACCAACGTTTGGAATATCACGTGTGATTTCTTCTGGGCCTAACTTTGTATCACGTGAGGCGACGTCAAACTCTTCGATGTGGATCGAAGTAAAGACGTCATCGCGTGAAACGCGCTCGGAGATCAGAATGGAGTCTTCGTAATTGTAACCGTTCCAAGGCATAAACGCTACGACCACGTTTTTACCCAAGGCCAATTCACCCATGTCCGTAGACGGCCCATCAGCAATAACCTGACCTTTGGTCACGCGCTCGCCAACTTTAACCAACGGACGTTGGTTAATGCAGGTGTTTTGGTTGGAGCGTTGGAACTTTTGCATGCGGTAGATGTCTACGCCCGCGTCGCCCAGCTCAAGATCTTCGGTAGCACGCAAAACGATACGTGTGGCGTCGACTTGGTCGATGATGCCAGCGCGTTTTGCCATGTATGCCGCACCAGAGTCACGCGCCACAACTTCTTCGATACCAGTACCAACAAGTGGAGCCGTTGCCTGAAGCAATGGAACCGCCTGACGTTGCATGTTGGAACCCATTAGGGCCCGGTTCGCATCGTCGTTTTCTAGGAACGGGATCAAGGATGCCGCTACCGATACTAGCTGTTTTGGTGAAACGTCGATCAGATCAACGTTGTCAGATGGTGCAAGCGTGTAGTCACCAGATTGACGTGTGCTGACCAAATCATTTTCAAAACGACCGTTTTCGTCCAACTTCGCGTTGGCCTGTGCCACAGTGTGGCGCATTTCCTCAGTCGCGGACATGTACCGCACTTCATCGGTAACCATGCGGTTTTCGACTTTGCGGTACGGTGTTTCGATAAAGCCATACTTGTTTACACGTGCAAACGTAGCAAGGCTGTTGATCAGACCAATATTCGGACCCTCTGGAGTCTCAATTGGGCACATACGGCCGTAGTGCGTTGGGTGTACGTCGCGCACCTCAAAGCCAGCACGTTCACGTGTCAAACCGCCTGGGCCAAGCGCTGAAAGGCGACGCTTGTGCGTGACCTCGGACAGCGGGTTGGTTTGGTCCATAAATTGCGAGAGCTGCGATGAGCCGAAGAATTCACGTACCGCAGCAGCTGCTGGTTTCGCGTTGATCAGATCCTGAGGCATGACTGTGTCGATTTCGACAGAAGACATACGCTCTTTGATCGCGCGCTCCATACGGAGCAAGCCAACACGGTATTGGTTTTCCATCAACTCGCCAACAGAACGCACACGACGGTTGCCCAAGTGGTCAATATCGTCGATGTCACCTTGGCCGTCACGCAAATGAACCAATGCTTTAATACAAGCAACGATATCTTCGCGATCGAGCGTACGCTGAGTGTCTTCTTTACCTAAAGCCAAACGCATGTTCATTTTCACACGGCCAACCGCGGAAAGGTCATAACGCTCGCTATCGAAGAACAACGTGTCAAACAGGTTTGACGCGGCTTCAACGGTGGGTGGCTCGCCTGGGCGCATCACGCGGTAGATATCCATGAGCGCGGTGTCGCGGTTCATGTTCTTATCCATCGCAAGTGTGTTGCGCATGTATGGGCCAACATTGATGTTGTCGATGTCGAGGACTGGGATGTCCGTGATACCGGCTTCGATCAACTCTTGGGCTGTGCCCCCGATAAGATCGCCATCTTTGTCGTACTCAAGTGTCAACTCGTCACCAGCTTCGACATAAATCGCGCCAGTTTCTTCGTTGATGATGTCTTTGGACACGAACTTGCCAACGATATTATCGAATGGAACCAACAGCTCAGTTACGTTACCTTCGTCGATCAATTTCTTAACGGCGCGTGGTGTAACTTTCTTGCCAGCTTCAGCAATGATCTCGCCAGTTGCTGCGTCGATCAAGTCATATGTTGGGCGTGTGCCACGTACACGGTCCGCGAAGAATGGGGCGACCCAGCCTTTGTTCTTCACGTACTTGTACTCGATGGTGTCGTAGTATGCGTCCATCATTGCTTCTTGGTCTAGACCAAGTGCGTATAACAGAGTTGTTACTGGCAATTTACGACGACGATCGATGCGGCAGAACACGATGTCTTTTGCGTCGAATTCAAAGTCCAACCAGCTGCCACGGTATGGGATAATGCGGCATGCAAACAAAAGTTTACCTGAAGAGTGGGTTTTACCTTTGTCATGGTCAAAGAAAACGCCCGGTGAACGGTGCATCTGAGAAACGATAACGCGCTCTGTGCCGTTCACAACGAATGTGCCGTTCGGTGTCATCAGTGGCATATCGCCCATGAACACGTCTTGCTCTTTGATGTCTTTAACAGACTTCGCGCCTGTATCCTCATCCAAATCAAACACGATCAAGCGCAGCGTCACCTTAAGCGGCGCACTGTACGTCATGTCGCGCTGTTGGCATTCCTCAACGTCGTACTTGGGCTTTTCAAGCTCGTACTTTGAGTATTCCAAAATGGATGTTTCACTGAAATCTTTAATCGGGAAAACCGACTGGAAGACGCCAGTGATACCTTCACCATCGGTGGGGGTATCAGCGTCGCCGGACTTCAAGAACAGATCATATGATGATTTCTGTACTTCAATTAGATTTGGCATCTCCAATACTTCACGGATTTTGCCATAATATTTACGTAGACGTTTCTGACCAAGGAACGATTGCGCCATAAGACTAGGTCACCTTTCAGTTTTCTCAATTGAGACAAGCACCGTCGGGCCACGGCGCTAATCCCTACGAGACAGCGATAGAGAGGTCTATTCTTGCCACACATCCCACTGTGCAGCTCCCGACCTCTCCTGCCTTGGAAAATTCCTTTGATCTAAGGCACTTACCGAGACAGGTGTCTTACAATAGTGAACCGTTTCCCTGCGTGACATGTAGTGGTCAGAGGGTTTGGTCACAGTTCCTTATTGCGCGACGAAAAAACGGGTTTCGAATCAATCGAAACCGCGTGAGACTGCTGGATAAGTGGTGAAGGGCGCGAACGCAAGGGGGTGTTGGCGCGAAAGATGTCTTTACGGCCCTTGCATTGCCTGCAGGAAGTGTCGGAATATTTCTGGGTGTAGTTAAGCCTGTTGGGGCAAAAGTCAGCTCCGAGCCCAATTTGACCGATGCTGCGCTGGTCACTAATGTCTGCTATGCGGAAAGTGTATGACACTTTGGGGAGGTGAATAGCAGATTTGCAACTGTTAAACCCACTCTGGGTGATAGCGGTTACGTAAACTTTGTGTCTTCATTTATTCCTTACAGGCGGTTAATCATAAATTTCATTCTGACCGTGTATAGAAGTTACGCAAATTTGAATGATGTAAATCAGGCGATATGGAGCAAGATACTGACCATCAAGAGCAAACAGCTTTTTTGGTTTTAGCGGCGTCTGTTGTTATGGCAGTGACCGCCCTTTTCTGGATCGAAACACAAACCTGCGCTTTGAAGCAGAGGCAGTGGTCAATACGCCATCTGGCCCAAAGTCAGGCTCGGGGGTTTACAACATGAGGTATAAGTATGCCACATTGGATCATTGGCTTTTTCCCCTTTTTACTGATGGACGTAATTCAACCGTCTCTGGAGAAGCTATTAGCGTTGAAGTGCTTCCGCGAGAGTTTCTCTTTGTTTTGATGCGAAGCGATAGGTACCTTAACGAACCCGGACGTTGGTTGTACAAAGCATTCAGTCGACCAGCATTTCAAGGTGATCTAAATTCCCTTAGCGTTCCTGGCTGGATCCGAGCGGTGAAACGCATTAGTGGGACGTATTCTTTGCCGAAGGGGGAATGGCCGCAATTTTTCGCCTTCGATGACATGACTAGTCCGGGTTCAATTTTTGCAGTTGATTCCAGTGATCTTTCTCGTTCATTCGGCCCCAGCATTTCAGTGGCCTCTTTCAATTTGAAAAGCATAAATAGACGGGTGATATTTGGTCAGATGGAAGGGCTTTTGCCATGGTTAACAGATGTAGTTGAACGTCCACTTTGTCCCGCTAGGTCGAGGTCAAGCATAGCAGCTTGCCGCTTGGTAGTTTTTGGTGATTTCCTCAGAAGAAAAATGATGGTTAAGAATACTACTCAGACGGCGTAAAGCGATTGATCATAGAGGACATTGGTTCGCGTGCAGCGAAATGTCGATAAGTCCGCACAGCAGCCATTAACGCTCCCCCGCCCCACAAACAAAAACGGCGTCTCCCGAGGGAGGCGCCGTTTCCGAGTTGCAAAAAGG
This sequence comes from Ascidiaceihabitans sp., assembly GCA_028388995.1. Taxonomy (GTDB): domain Bacteria; phylum Pseudomonadota; class Alphaproteobacteria; order Rhodobacterales; family Rhodobacteraceae; genus Ascidiaceihabitans. The sequence goes on from JAOEQC010000007.1 coordinate 33,933, forward strand.
CGAGAGGCTTAGGCCAACTCAACTTCCGCGCCAGCTGCTTCCAGCTTAGCTTTAACGTCGTCAGCTTCAGCTTTATCAACGCCTTCTTTGATTTTGCCGCCAGCTTCAACCAAGTCTTTAGCTTCTTTCAGGCCAAGACCTGTAATACCGCGGACTTCTTTGATCACGTTGATTTTAGAAGCGCCGGCGTTCTTTAGAACGACGTCGAATTCTGTTTGCTCTTCAGCAGCGCCAGCGCCGTCTGCAGGGCCCGCCATCATGACTGCGCCACCGGCTGCAGGCTCGATGCCGTACTCGTCTTTGAGGATAGTTTTTAGTTCTTGTGCTTCAAGCAGTGTAAGACCAACGATGTCTTCTGCCATTTTCTTAAGATCAGCCATTTTTAGCTCCGATACGATATTAATGTGTTCCAACGTGCAGTGTTTACTACACGCCGATATGACGTTTGCTTACGCAGCCGCCTTGTCTTCAACAGCAGACAAGATGGATGCAATGTTGCTTGCAGGTGCGCCAATGGCCCCAGCGATGTTGCTTGCAGGTGCGCCCAGCATGCCAGCAATAGTCGCGATGAGTTCATCACGGCTTGGCATTTTGGAAACAGCTGTAACACCAGCCCGGTCCAACGCGTTCTCGCCCATAGCACCACCAAGGATTACGAAGTTATCGTTATCCTTGGAGAAGTCCTCGGCAACCTTGGCAGCTGCCACAGGGTCCTCGGAAAAGGTTAGAACGGTCATGCCTGTCAACAAATTAGCAATGCTTGCACATGGCTTATCGTTTAAGGCGATCTTGGCGAGCCTATTTTTTGCAACACGAACAGCAGCACCTGCATCAGACGCCTTAGCGCGCAGGTCTTGCATGTTAGCAACTGTCAGACCGGCGTAGTGGCTTACCACAACAACGCCAGAGCTTTCAAAGATCTGGCCGAGTTCGTCGACCAACTGTTCTTTTTGTGCTCTATCCACAGTTTCACTCCAAATTTGGGGATTACTCCCCGGCTCAATTAAGTCCGCGTTGATGCGAACAGTCGTGGTCCATTTTACGGGGAAGGCAAAAGGCCCTACGCATAAGCGATCGGGAATTCTTGCATCTCCCATCTCAGAAAGGAATTATAGCTTGCGCTACCCTTCTTCTCGGACAGAAGACTCACTTAGGGCAAACCCATGTGAATCAAAAGTGTTCTTAGCGCTGGAAACGGCGCTTGCCAAGTGTCTTTTTTGCGATGCCCTGCAGTGCGTAACATCACCGCTTCCCTGACCAGTCGCCGACCCAAATTTCGGATTTGCGGCGTTAACGATTCTGTGTCTCGGGGAAGGTATGTATTAACAAACTGCGTCACCCTGACCGGCAGCACAGAGAGGCGTCCAATTTCGTTCATTTGTGAAGCTTGCTCGAGCGTAAGGTCAAAAGTTTTGTTGTAAGAAACTCTAAGCGCTGGTTCATCACCAGCCTCATATTGCTCCTTAAGAAGCCCGCGTAACATACCGGGAATAGAAGAGGCTCCCAGCAGTTATTGCAACTTTCGATGTCAGTCCTCAAAAGGTTCTGCATTGTGATGTAATTTGCATTGCTCCCGCGTACCAGGCACGTCTTTGCACTCAATCGAACCATGCCCGCTTAGTTTTGGCCAGTGTGGCTTAAGATTGAAGTCCCGTTATCCTCCTCTAATAAACGACCGCTCATCCAGATGACCAAAGAAGCCCAGTCGTCTTATGAAATTTACAGCAAACTCATTATGAACAGTTCTAACTTGATGCTTATTCATTGACGTCGATAAAATCATAATCGCTCAGTTTTTCAAGCAGAACCAGTTCGGCAGGGCGCAACCTAACGGCGGGGACATCGCGTAGGCATGCTATTGGATTATCTGGCGGGCCATGTAGAAACTCATCCGTGTCCAAGTGCAGCACCCAATCTTCCTTGGCTGCATCATACCCGAGCGTGCAGGCGTTGTTCTGGCGTGCATTGCGCCCAGAAGCGCACTTCGTTCAAGCCTAGGAAATTCACCCAAAACTCTTCGTCGCAAGGCCTGAGTCCTTACTTGGGGAAAGAGTGAAAGCATGTTGAGCGATGGGTCATCCGGGTTGTCGAAAATTAACCTCATTTGGGTCACGCCAATTCCGAGATGGTAAGATACAAAATTACAAATATTTGCAGGCGTATCGTTCACGTACGAAACAGTCGACCATGTTGGAGACTCACGGAATACCATTTCAGACCTCAGATTTCATTTACTAATTCAAGCACGATCTGTCGATTGTCCGAGTAAAGAATGATTCGAATACGAAGAAAACAAAACAAAAAAGGCCTTAAAGCACATCCGCTTTAAGGCCTTTAATTCTATTAATTTAGATCGATTTATTCGCCTGTAGCGCTTTCAACATCAACAGTAACGCTTGGACCCATTGAAGAGCTGATAACGATCTTTTTCATGTAAGCGCCTTTGGCACCTGTTGGGCGTGCTTTAGCAACCGCGTCAACGAATGAACGAACGTTTTCAACAAGCTTTGCTTCGTCAAAAGATGCTTTGCCAACACCAGCGTGAACAACGCCAGCTTTTTCAGCTTTAAACTGAACTTCGCCGCCTTTGGCCGCTTTAACAGCGTCCGCAACGTCCATAGTCACAGTACCAACTTTTGGGTTTGGCATCAGGTTACGTGGACCCAAAACCTTACCAAGACGACCAACGATAGGCATCATATCAGGTGTCGCGATGCAACGATCGAATTCGATCTTGCCGGACTGTACGATTTCCATCAGGTCTTCTGCACCAACAATGTCTGCACCAGCTGCTGTAGCTTCGTCAGCTTTTGCACCACGTGCAAATACTGCAACGCGCATTGTTTTGCCTGTGCCGTTTGGCAAGCCAACAACACCACGAACCATTTGGTCAGCGTGACGTGGGTCAACACCAAGATTCATTGCGATTTCGATTGTTTCGTCGAATTTTGCAACTGCGTTGGATTTAACCAATGCAACTGCGTCTTCAACAGTCAGGTTTGCTTTGCCAGCAAATGCTGCGCGGGCCGCTGTTGTGCGTTTTCCAAGTTTTGCCATTTTACTTCACCTCAATGCCCATAGAACGGGCAGAGCCCAAAATGATCTGCATTGCTGCGTCGATGTCGTTAGCGTTCAGATCAGCCATCTTTGCTTCTGCGATTTCGCGAACTTGATTCAGCGTTACCGAACCCACGATGTCACGTGACGGGTTAGTCGCACCAGATTTCACTTTGGCAGCTTTCTTCAAGAAATAGGACGCTGGTGGCGTCTTGATTTCCATAGTGAAAGACTTGTCCTGGTAATATGAAATTACTGTTGGGCAAGGTGCACCTGGCTCAAGGTCAGCTGTTTTTGCGTTAAACGCCTTACAGAATTCCATGATGTTGATGCCGCGTTGACCCAATGCTGGACCTACAGGTGGGGATGGGTTTGCTTTACCAGCTGCAACTTGCAACTTCATAGATCCTACGAGTTTCTTGGCCATTGGCCTTCTCCTTTACAACACCCTCGGCACGCGCGCCTTAGGTTGGTTTGGTTGTGTGGTGCGATCAGGATACCGCGGCACCCTTCTCTCCCACATTGAAACAGCGCCGAAGCGCTGCAAGTCGGGGCGTACCCCGACAGCCAAATTACAATTGTTTTGTAACTTGGGTAAACTCTAGTTCGACTGGTGTCTCGCGACCGAAGATCGAAACGGTGACCTTGAGGCGCTGTGCCTCTTGATCAACTTCTTCAACCATACCCTCGAAGTCTTCGAATGGACCGTCGGTAACTTTAACTTTTTCACCAGATTCAAAGTGAATAATGTTGCGTGGTGCTTCTTCGCCTTCTTGAACACGGTTCAAGATGCCATTCACTTCCGTGTCACGCATTGGCATTGGGCGACCTTGCGGGCCCAAGAAACCTGTGACGCGGTTGATGGAATTGATCAGGTGATAACCACGATCAGACATTTCCATGTGAACCAAAACATAGCCTGGCATAAAGCGACGCTCAGAGGTCACTTTCTTGCCACGACGCACTTCAATTACTTCTTCTGTTGGTACCAGCACTTCATCAATGTCGGCTTCAAGCTCTTGCTCGATGACAGAAGTACGGATCTGTTCTGCAATCTTCTTTTCGAAGTTCGAAAGAACGCTAACCGAATACCACCGCTTCGCCATTTGCTTGCCTGCCTTATCTAAAGGTACTTGCTCATATGAGACTGCACCATAATTTCTAAATCTGATCAGACCCTTAGCCCGATACCACCCAAATAAAAAGCAGCGCGCAACTCGAATCGCAGCACGCCGTAAAATTGGGTTAGTGCCGCCGTTTACTCCGCAAAACGATCTATTTCAAGGGGTTGCACACAACTTCACCAAACCAATTTAGCCGTCGAAATTGTAGACGACTTGGGTTTAGCCGAAGAAGTCTAGAACCGTGCGAAGTCCACCGCGGATCAAAATATCAACTGTCGCGAAGAACACCGCGGTCAATGCCGCCAAGATAAACACCATAACAGTCGTCAAAACGACTTCGCGGCGTGTGGGCCAAACAACCTTGGAAACCTCAGAGCGGACCTGCTGAATGAATTGAATTGGGTTGGTCATCGCCATGTTGCTTTTCCTTGAGGCTATATCACCACGTCATCTAACCGCCTAATATGGCGATTTCAAGGCCGCATATTCTCAATCGCTTGCTTGCATCCGTGACAATCGATCACCAACCACCTCTTGGTGTTGGTCCTCTGACACCTGAAGCGATTGAAAATCTGGCAAATACAGTGCGTCCACACGACCTCCAGGAAGGCCATCTCACCGCATTGCAAAGGCATCAAGGCGTACGGCCAACCTTTGCACCCGCTCTGACAAACTCGGAGCGAAGGACTGAAAGGCTTTGATAATAGCACCCCAAGTTTTATCAGAGCCAAAGATTGCAAAACTGACGAGCAGAGTAAGGGTCGCGATAACGAACGGAATGACGATCCAAAATGGACGGACAACCAAGATCAGTGCGAACACAGCCCAATACGCATATTTACGTTTTGGCGTGACCGCCTATTTCTTGCGCCCCATGACAGCCGAGATACGCGATTGATCGCTTTCGACCTTAGGCGCGTTAACTTGTTTCTCATTTGAAGCCACGGCGCGTCATCGCGCGGCCCAAGGCGATAAGGTTTACCGCTTTGCGCCCACGGATTGGGAGGGCAAGCGCACCCATCGTTATAATCCGCTGTTGCGCATCTATGAGCTGGAAGACCCCGCACGCACGCAAATGGAATTGCAGTTGTTGGCGACATTGTTCCTGCAAAGCGACAATGACCGCGTTCAGGGCCTTTTGAAGGGAGGTATTGATCTCTTCGTTGCCGTAGGCTTGCTGGCATTCCAGCGCAAGAAGCCGACTTTGGGCGAAATCTACCGGATAGCGGCCTTGGGCGGCAACAAGCAGAAGGAATACGCGGCTCGTGGTCATGAGATCGATAACAAAGTTGCGAAACTGATCTTCACTCGGCTCGCGTCCACCAATAACGACACATTGACGTCTTATGTCTCATCTTCCACTCGTCAGTGATTAAGATGAGCCAAGAACACTCTCTTAGCAATTTGCCTTATTTGGACCCATAGGCGCTGACGTCAGACAAAGACGCCATTGGTTACAAAAACCCCGACGACGGACACACTGCGCTACGATTGAGCAATAGCTCAACTCGGCGTGGTGACTAACGTTGGATGAATAAAGTGGCAGGGGCGCACAGACTCGAACTGTGGGCCTACGGTTTTGGAGACCGTCGCTCTACCAACTGAGCTACGCCCCTACACACGAGAATGACTACGCGGGGGAGAGTGCCTTGGCAAGACACAAAATGTGGGTTTTTTATGTTGGATAGGCGCGCCTGTCTCCAAAACTATTTTTGGAATGCAAAGCGAAGCTACTCGCTCAATCGATAGATGACCAACCCCAAGGAATCACATACAATAAGTCAACAAAACGGTGCAGCCATATGTGGCTTGGGTAGTAGGCAATCGACCAATCCCACAAATAAACACGATCTTTGATAGAACGTATTGTAACGATCAAATCTACGCAAAAGGCCGCCGGTTTCCCGGCGGCCTTTTGTTTATCAATCAGCAGGGTCGAACCCTGCCAAAGGCTTATGCAGTGATTTTAGAAACCACGCCCGCGCCTACTGTGCGGCCACCTTCGCGGATCGCAAAGCGCAAGCCTTGTTCCATCGCTACTGGTGCAATCAACTCAACGTTGAACTTCAAGTTGTCGCCCGGCATTACCATTTCTGTGCCTTCTGGCAAAGTTACGGTGCCAGTAACGTCAGTTGTACGGAAGTAGAACTGTGGACGGTAGTTCGCGAAGAATGGTGTGTGACGACCACCCTCTTCTTTGGTCAAGATGTAGGCTTCAGCTTCAAAGCCAGTGTGTGGCTTAACAGAAGTTGGCTTACAAAGAACTTGGCCACGCTCAACGCCGTTACGGTCGACACCACGTAGAAGAACACCAACGTTATCGCCAGCTTCACCACGATCCAACAACTTGCGGAACATTTCGACACCAGTACAAGTCGTTTTCGCAGTATCACGGATACCAACGATTTCGATCTCTTCACCAACGTTGATAACGCCACGCTCAATGCGGCCCGTTACAACTGTACCACGGCCAGAAATTGAGAACACATCTTCCACAGGCATCAAGAACGGCTGGTCAACAGCGCGCTCTGGAGTTGGGATGTATTCGTCAACAGCTGCCATCAATTTCTTGATAGAGTCAGCACCGATCGCATCATCACGGCCTTCCATGGCTGCCAAAGCAGAACCAGGGATTACTGGGATGTCATCACCAGGATATTCGTAAGAAGACAACAACTCACGGATTTCCATTTCAACCAATTCCAACAACTCATCGTCGTCTACTTGGTCAACTTTGTTCATGTAAACAACCATGTGCGGGATGCCAACTTGGCGACCCAACAAGATGTGCTCACGTGTTTGTGGCATTGGGCCATCGGCCGCGTTCACAACCAAGATCGCGCCGTCCATTTGGGCAGCACCAGTGATCATGTTTTTCACATAGTCAGCGTGACCTGGGCAATCAACGTGAGCGTAGTGACGTGCTTCAGTTTCATACTCAACGTGAGCAGTAGAGATGGTGATACCACGTGCTTTTTCTTCCGGCGCGCCATCAATTTGGTCATACGCTTGGAAGTCACCAAAATATTTAGTGATCGCCGCAGTCAATGTAGTCTTGCCGTGGTCAACGTGGCCAATTGTGCCGATGTTAACGTGCGGTTTATTACGTTCGAACTTTTCCTTAGCCATGATGGCCTCCTTTGGTTGAGGGGTCGTTGTTGACCCGTGTACTTTGACGCGCGATTTATTGCCATTTAACATATAAATCAAGCGCCAGTTATAAGAACTGCGACGTATCGTCTAAAGCCGTTGCAACTTAGGTTGCCTTACATCCCTTATTCGCCTGCAAACCAGCCGTTTTCGGTCTTTTGCGTGGACAAATACCGTTCAATCGCTTTGGACGCATTTTGGCTTAGGTTCTTCAATTGCTCTTGCGCTGTCTTGGTATAACCGGAACCAAGAAGAGGGCCCTGATCCAGTGATTCAAGCACGGTGATCTGGTGCGGCTTCGGGTTCATCTTCGCGTTCGAAGCATTGTCCCAAACGGTAACGTTAATGATCATGATTGATTTGGGTGCTAATACAATCGGGACCCCCGGTGCCGCAAGGACATAGCCCTCAACGCTTACACCAAAATGGTACAACTTCTCACCATCATAGCGATCAAACCGTTCAGCAATCGCTGTTTGCAGAACAGTTGTCAGCTCTTCTTTGCTGGCATCGCGGCTAAGCGGACCTTTTTGAACTTTAGGTGCCACAACAATATTGTGGCCTAATTTAAAATCACCCAGTGGCGCGGGTGCCTTTTGCAAATCTGCGGCTCCGTTACAGGCCGCAACGCTCAGCACCAGCAAGGCACCAAAAATTAGACGTAGCACATTAATCCTCCCCCAAAGGTTTCGCACTGCGGTATAGCAGCGCGCCCATACACGCAATTGGCGACAAGGATTGTCATCAGCCCTGCGGCACATATGTTATCCCTGTAACCATGGAGTATGAGTATGCCAGACACCACCCGCCCAGCCGCAAATCCTGCATCCGTGCCATTGGTCAATGAACCATGGGGAATATTCAAAAGCCTAAGCGTTGCACGCAAAAACGTGCTACGCATCCTGCCCCAAATCGCCACCAAACAGGCGATAGTATCTGGCAAAACAGGCAAGCGGTGGCACATGGTTATGGATCCCGGTGCAATACGCGAAATCTTGCTTGATCGGGTGAATGACTATCCAAAATCTGATGTCACCAAAAACCTGCTGAAACCCGCCATTGGGGAATCACTGTTCGTAGCTGAAGGGGCGCATTGGCGTTGGCAACGCCGTGCAGCTGCCCCCGTGTTTACCCACCGCAACATGATGAACCTTGCGCCCATCATGACATCTGCCGCGCAACGCGCCGCCCAGCGTATCACGGACGCAGGCCCACGCGGCATCGATATGCTCGACGAAATGGTCACCACCACATTTGACGTTATCGCAGACGTCACATTTTCAGGCGGCGATACGTTTGATCGTGATGGTGTGCACAACGCGATTGACGACTACATCGCAGAAGCAGGCAAAATTTCACTGTTTGATATTCTGGGAGCACCTGATTGGGTGCCGCGCCCTGGGCGGATGCTGTCTGGCAAGGCCATGAAAGAGATGAAGGCAATGGCGGATAAGGCGATCGTTGATCGCGCCACACGTGGACATGAGGGCGTGCCGGATCTGTTGGATTTGCTACTGGCGGGTGTTGATCCAGAAACTAAACGCAAAATGAACACAGCAGAACTGCGCGACAATCTGCTAACCTTTATCGTAGCGGGGCATGAAACAACGGCCCTCACATTGGCATGGTCGATGTATCTGATGGCCTTTGACCAAGACGCTCAGACACGTGCTCGCAAAGAGGCCCTAGATGTATTGCAAGGGCGCGCAGCCACAGGTGACGATGTCGCCAACCTGCCCTTTATCCGCCAGATCATCGACGAAGCACTGCGACTTTATCCACCTGCGGGGATCATTTCGCGCACGGCGCAGAAAAGCGACATGCTATGTGATCGTGAAATTCTAGCAGGAGATACAGTTATGGTGCCAATCTATGCGCTGCACCGAAACGAACTGTTGTGGGATGACCCTGACAGCTTCCGACCAGAGCGTTTTGAAGATCGCAAAGCCGTGCCGCGCTACGCCTACCTACCCTTTGGGGACGGGCCACGCATTTGTATCGGCGCATCCTTCGCGCTGCAAGAGGCAACGATCATTCTGGCAACTCTTCTGTCAAAGTTCAAATTCGCCCCCATCAAGGGACGCGAGCCAGAACCGGTTATGATTTTAACACTGCGGCCAGAAGGCGGAGTTTGGTTAACGGCGGAACCTGTTTAGGGGTCAAAATAACCCATTTCTGGATACTGAAATTACTGCTAAATTTCAGTATAGGTAAGGCCAAATGTTGGCTTCGAACCCAGAATTGCATGTCAAAAATTCAAAGCCATGTCATCCATTTTAGGAATTAGTCACATCGAGCACGACGATATTCGTGGCTACCTACGTCAGCGGGCAATGGCTCCAAACGAGGCGATGCAATCGTGCAAATTTTAGCTGATTGGCCTTCGACATGTTCGTATCCATCAATTTAATCGTAGAAAATATGACCATTCACAATCAAACAGCGCATAGGGGCAACCCCTTGGCAGGATGCTGTTTTTGGCGCAATGTGGAAGGTCTCAATGTCGCCTTGATATCGGCCAATCAGTTGTTCGCTCATAATGCGTCCCTCTTGCGCACGCTTAATACACGCGCGTCATTTAAAGATGAGAGTAAGTTACCGTCAGTTGAATCGATTATCCCGCGGAAATCCGCGTGGTGCCATGCGACCAGCGCTTGCGCGTTTTCCTTGCCACTCCGCCAGCTCAGTTTCAGTGCGCGTACGACCCGCAGGATCAAGCCAACTTAGACCCGCCTCAAGCGTAAAGGTCGTGGCATCAGACAAGCCACCGTCTTTATACTTTTGCAAACGAACGCCTTTACCACGGCCCATTTCTGGCAATTCGTCCAGTGGGAACACCAGTACTTTACGGTTCTCACCAACAACAGCGACACTTTCGCCATAGGTAGGTTTACAAATCAAAGCCTTGGTATCACCGCGCACGTTCAGAACCTGCTTACCGCTGCGCGTTTGGGCAACAACATCATCTTCTGGAACAATAAATCCATCACCAGAAGTTGAAGCAACCAACAGTTTGCGGCCCGGTTTGTGGATCATGATATCAAGAATTTCAGCTTCATTCGGCAGATCAACCATCAAGCGTAATGGTTCACCCATTCCGCGCCCGCCGGGCAAGGTTGAGGCGCTCAGCGTATAGAAGCGACCATTCGCACCGAAGACCAACAAGCGGTCAGTGGTTTCAGCGTGAAAAATAAATCGCGGGCCGTCACCATCTTTGAACTTCAATTCGCGGCTCAAATCAATGTGGCCAGTCATCGCGCGAATCCAGCCCATTTGGCTGCACACAACGGTAATGGGCTCACGGTCGATCATCGCCTCAAGCGGCACATCGGCCACTTCGCCAGCTTCAGCAAATGTCGTCAAACGTTGGCCACGTGCCACGCCATCAATGTTCCAGTCTTTGCCAAACTGCTTTTTCGTTTTTTTCAACTGATCGGAAATTTTGGTCCACTGGATGTCTTCGCTATCTAGCAAATCCTCAAGTCCAGCACGTTCCTCCATCAAGGCAGATTGCTCGCGCAGCAGCTCGATTTCTTCCAAACGGCGCAAGCTGCGCAAACGCATATTGAGAATGGCATCAGCCTGAACTTCAGACAATTCACCACCACTTGGCGCAGGCGAAATATAGTCTTTTTCGTCCACCGCACGCTTATGGTCTTTAGACCAATCTTCGCGCATCAATGCTGCTTTGGGGTCTTCGTCATAACGGATGATATCAATGACACGGTCCAGATTTAGGAACGCAACGATAAAGCCTTCCAGCACTTCAAGACGGTGATCGATCTTTTCCATCCGGTGGGTGGAACGACGGATCAAAACCTCGCGGCGGTGATCAAGGAACGCGCGTAGCACTTCCTTCATCGAACAGACCTTTGGCGTCAGACCATCGATCAAGACATTCATGTTCAGTGAGAACCGCACTTCAAGATCAGAACTACGGTACATCATGCCCATCAAAACTTCGGGGTCGACGTTCTTCGAACGTGGTTCAAGTACAAGGCGGATATCGTCGGCAGACTCATCGCGTACATCCGCTAAAATTGGAATTTTTTTCAGCTGGATTAGTTCCGCAATCTTCTCGATCAATTTTGATTTTTGAACCTGATACGGAATTTCTGTAATGACGATCTGCCACTGACCACGCCCAAGATCTTCGGTCTCGTAACGACACCGCAGACGGAAGCCGCCCTTACCTGTACGGTATGCTGTCGCGATGCTTTCAGGGCTTTCGACAATAATGCCGCCCGTTGGGAAATCAGGTCCCGGAACGTAATTCAACAGCGTATCGTCGCGTACATCAGGCACTTTAATCATGTGCAAACATGCTTCGCAAAGTTCTGAAATATTGTGGGGGGGGATGTTAGTTGCCATCCCAACCGCGATACCGCTGGATCCATTGGCCAATAGGTTCGGGAACTGCGCCGGCAACACCACCGGTTCAGTCAGTGTTCCGTCATAGTTTTCACGAAAATCAACGGCGTTTTCGTTCA
>JAOEQC010000008.1 GCA_028388995.1 Ascidiaceihabitans sp.
AGTTCATGGAGTTGCAGCAGGCGGGGTCTAGCTTCGGCGCATTTATTTTGAGTTTGCGAGGAACTACCTCACCCCCCGCCCAGACGCAATCGCCAACCCATCGGTCACCGCCGTGAACACCTCCGTAAACGAGTGCTCCGCTTTGGGAAACTGCGCCTTCATCGTATCCGACACCAGCGTCAACAAACTAGAACCGCCCACGTAGATCACGCGTCGCACGTCGCCTGCCGCTAGCCCTGCCAAGTGCAGCGTTTCCGCCGCGCCGCCGTACAGCGCCTTGGAGTATTCCTCCAAAACCACGCCCAAATCATCCGCGCCCAAATGGGCGGACAATCCGCGCTCAATCAGGCCCAATGAAATCACCGCATCCGCATCGCCAGAGTTGGCAGCGATTTTTCCCTGCTCCACGGCAAAGGACAACTCGTGCCCCAACTCGTTTTCCAGCACCGATGCCATACGCCCCAGCTTGTCCGGCTCATGGGCAAGGGTCAGCATTTCCTCGATCAAACGGCGGTTCTGTGCGGTGTAAAGGAATGGGATTTTTTCCCATGTGGCCATATCATTGAAAATCGAATGGGGAATGGGTGATGATCCCTCACCGATCCATTTGCGCAATGTGCCGCCCTTGCCCAACAGTGGCATGACACGATCAATATTGATGGCGCGGTCGAAATCCGTCCCGCCCACACGCACACCGTGGGTGGCGAGGATTTCAACGCCGTCTTCGCCAGAGCGGAACAGCGAAAAGTCAGATGTACCGCCGCCGATATCAACGATCAGGCCCACTTCGCCCAATTGTTCCAACGCACCACTGGCAATCGCCGCTGCCTCGGGTTCGTCCATGAACGACACTTCTTTGAACCCCGCCACGATGTAGCAGGCGCGCAGGTCATCTTCGGCCTGCTGTTCGCGTGGATCGCCCGCGCCGTGAAACACAACGGGGCGTCCCGAAATCACGTTGTCAAATGTTAGGCCCGTGTCGGCTTCTGCCCGGACCTTAACCTCACGCAGGAACCCCGCGATGATATCAACAAAGGTCACGCGCTTGTTCAGCACTTGGCGTTTCTCATGCATCAGGGTGGTGCCCAAAACGCGTTTGAGCGCGCGCATGAAACGCCCATCCAAACCGTCAAGCAGCGCTTGGTTCGCGGGTTCCCCGATCAGCGTTTTACGGTTGTCGAAATCGAAAAAGAATGTGGTGGGCATCGTGGTTTGATCCCCTGCCAGTTTGACCAGCTTGGGTTTGCCATCCACCGCGTATCCCGCCGCCGTGTTGGAGGTGCCAAAATCAATGCCCAATGTGTGGGTTTGAGTGGTCATGATGAAGCCTCCGAATTGATCAAACGAATGGGGTCTCTAAGGTCACCAGCTAGGGTCGTCAATCGCCAAGTGCCTCTATCCGTTCTGTCCAATTCATAACCAAAGGTTACTGCCCGTTTTCAAACGTTAACACGCGGCCGTGTTTGACAATTGATTAAGTGGGGTTGCGGCACTGAACTGTACAGATTGCCCCTTGATCTGTGCAGTTTCGTGAAATCCCTTTGATCTGGGCGCAAATTGGTGCATTTAAACTGTACAGAACAGGCCCCATTCTGCACATTACGACACCACAATCGCGGCGAACACCCCGTTTACCGTTGCGCCCCACCCTCATTTGGCCTCATAACCTCCTATGCTTAGTTATCAACATATATATCACGCAGGTAACCTCGCCGACGTCCACAAACATGCTCTTTTATCCAGCATATTGAGATACTTAACGGCCAAGGACAAACCCCTCACTTACTTTGAAACCCATGCTGGTCGTGCCGTCTATGATCTGGACGCCGATGAAGCCCTCAAAACGGGTGAAGCAGCCAAAGGCGTCGGCCTTTTGCGCGACAAATTCAAGGGCACGGCGTATGGGGATGTGTTGGCGCAAACCACTGAAACGCATGGGAAACCCGCTTATCCGGGTTCCCCGCTTATCGCCGCCACGCTGTTGCGCGAGACCGACAAAATTCACCTGTGCGAATTGCATCCGGGCGAACACGCAGCGCTAGACTACTCCATGTCGCCCTACCCCGTCAGTTGTCACCAACGCGACGGCTTCGCCACCGCCCACAGCCTCCTCCCCCCGACCCCGCGCCGCGGCATGATGTTGATCGACCCAAGCTATGAAATTAAGACTGATTACGATCTGATCCCCGGCCACATCCGACGTTATGCGCGGTCCTGGAACGTGGGCATTATTGCCCTTTGGTATCCGATTTTGATGGACGGATCACACACAACTATGTTGAGAATGCTGGAAGAGGTTCATCCAGATGCAATGCGCCATGAAGTTCGTTTCACTCCTGCAAAACAAGGGCATGGCATGCTTGGATCCGGCATGTTTATTATCAACGCGCCATACGGCACAGACACCACAGCCAAACACCTGACGAAGGTTTTCGCGCCACTTTAACAAAAGGAACTAAGATGACTGCCAAAGGATATTGGATCGCTCACGCCACCGTACATGACCCTGAAACCTATGGCATTTATCGCCAAGCCAATGCGGCACCTTTGGCCGCATTTGGTGGCAAATTCCTAGTTCGGGGTGGCGATCAGAAAAACCCTGAAGGCGCTTGGAGCCCACGCACCGTTATCATCGAATTCCCAAGCTACGCAGATGCGTTAGCGTGTTACGATAGCGAAGAATATCAAGCAGCTAAGGCCATTCGCGAACCCGTATCTGAAGCGAATATGGTAATTGTTGAAGGCTATTTGGGCTAGGCCCATTGGCGTAGCGTCTGACAAACGCTATACCGATGTTATGTTTGCAGATTTCCTTAAGCGTTTGACCGCTCCCGCCCCAACCAAATTGCCTGACCACGATGCAAGGCTAGCCTTGACCGCGTTACTTGTGCGCGTCGCGCGCACCGACGATCAATATGACGCCGAAGAAATGTCGCGCATTGATGCAATCACCGCAGCGCGTTACGGGCTTGACCACGCCCTAAGCAAAGCACTGCGCAATGACGCCGAACAGTTAGAAACCGAAGCTCCAGATACAGTACGTTTCACCCGTGCGATCAAAGAAGCCGTTGATTATGAAGATCGCGTCGGCGTGATTGAAGCCTTGTGGCAAGTCGCCCTTGCAGATGGTGAACGCAGCCAAGAAGAAGACACAGTTTTGCGTTTGGTTGCTAACCTTTTGGGTGTATCAGACCGCGACAGCGCCCTTGCGCGTCAGCGAGTAACACCTTGAACCAAGACGGAATTGCATCACTTGGGATGTATGACTACCCCCACACCCGCGCCGCAAACATGCTACTTTGGACCCTGATCCGTGAACAGCTTGGCTATGGCCCTGCCAAACTGACCCACGACAACGACCCTTGGTACATTTGGCAAAGCCATGAATTAGTATTCTCTCAAACCTGTGGATTGCCGTTTCGTGCATGTCTGCATGACAAGGTCCAGTTGATCGGAACCCCAGACTATGGGCTGACCGGTTGCCCTGCTGGCCATTACAACAGCGTTATTGTTGTCTCATCTGCTTCAACCATTCAGGATCTAAAATCTCTCACAGGTCAATATATGGCCTATAACGAAGGGCTATCCCAATCTGGATGGGCAGCACCCCAAGCGCATCTAAAGCAAACCAATATCTCATTCAAAACAGGCCCTTGCACGGGCAGCCACAAAGCGTCGGCGCAGGCGGTGGCCGATGGCAAAGCAGATTTCGCAGCGATTGATGCGCTGACATGGGAAATGTTGCGCGCCAATATTCCTGAGGTAACGGACAAGATTCGTGTGCTAGATAGAACCCTGCCAACGCCCGCTTTGCCCTACATCACATCCATGTCCCAGGACGCCGGCACAATCGCAAATGCAGTTGAAAGTGCAATCAAATCCTTACCCACATCGGCACGCGAAACACTGCACTTCAATGGGCTCATTCGGCTTTCGCCAAGCGCGTATCTGGAAATGCCATTGCCAACCGCACCGTAACTGTTTCCGCCGCGTCACCTCCGTCTTTAAAAGGTTTCCGCCTCTGCGTTGCGTTTGTAAGTTGCGAATCTTAGGATTTTACCGCTTTATAAACTTCTTAAAACAACAAGGTTGCTCCAATCCGTGACGCACGCCGACCACCCAGTTATCCAGATCCAGAACCTTCACAAAGCCTACGGCAATCTGGAGGTCTTAAAGGGCGTTGATATCACCGCTAAACGTGGAGATGTTGTGTCGTTAATTGGATCATCTGGCTCTGGAAAATCGACCGTTTTGCGGTGCTGCAACCTTTTGGAAGACAGCCAACAGGGTGAAATTCTGTTCAAGGGCGAACCCGTCACTTGGAGCGGCACCGGACACAATCGCCGCCCCGCGGACAACACCCAAGTGCTGCGCATTCGCACAAACTTGTCCATGGTGTTCCAGCAGTTTAATCTGTGGGCGCACATGAGCATCCTCCAAAACGTCATGGAAGCTCCGCTAACGGTTCTGAAACGCGACCGCGATGAAGTGGAGCAATCTGCGCGTCGTTATCTGGAAAAGGTTGGCATCGGTGACAAATGTGATTCCTACCCCGCCCAACTATCGGGCGGCCAGCAACAACGCGCGGCCATCGCCCGTGGACTGTGCATGGAACCAGAAGCATTGTTGTTTGACGAGCCCACCTCGGCCCTCGATCCAGAGTTAGAGCAAGAGGTAATCAAAGTCATCAAGGACCTTGCAGCTGAGGGACGCACAATGATGATCGTTACTCATGATATGAAATTAGCCGCTGATGTATCGGATCACGTTGTGTTCCTTCACAAAGGGCTGATCGAAGAACAAGGCGCGCCCAAAAACCTATTTGGCGCGCCCAAATCCGAACGCCTCCAGGGTTTCCTTTCGGCAACCCAATCTGCGTAATGAAATTACAAAACCACCTAACGGGAGTACCACACATGAAAAATCTTATCCTTACGACTGCAGCTCTTGCAGTAACTGCTGGCATGGCAATGGCAGACGGCCACGCGGTTGTGCGCATGGGCACAGAGGGCGCATACCCTCCATATAACTTCATCAACGATGCTGGCGAAGTTGACGGCTTTGAGCGCGAGTTGGGCGATGAGCTTTGCTTGCGCGCTGAATTGACTTGCGAGTGGGTCACAAACGAATGGGACAGCATTATCCCGAACCTCGTTTCCGGCAACTACGACACAATCATCGCTGGCATGTCCATCACTGATGAGCGCGACGAAGTAATCGACTTTACGCAAAACTACACACAGCCAGACCCATCCAGCTACTTGGTTGCATCAGCAGATGCGGACATCACGGGTGGCGTTATTGCTGCACAAACTGGCACAATCCAAGCATCGTTCGTTGCTGCTTCCGGCGCGATATTGGTTGAATTCGCAACACCAGAAGAAACAGTTGCAGCTGTTAAAAATGGTGAAGCCGATGCAGTCCTAGCGGACAACGCTTACCTTGCGCCAATCGCTGACGAAGATGGCGATCTGCAATTGCTTGATCAAAAAGAATTGATCGGTGGCGGCGTTGGCATGGGCCTACGTGAAAGCGACAGCGAGCTGAAAGGCAAGTTCGACGCAGCCATCCAATCCATGAAAGACGACGGCACATTGAATGCGCTGATCGCTAAATGGGAAGTTGGCGAACAATTCTAAGTTAACCAATAGATCTGTGAAGGGGGAGGCAAATGAGCTTCCCCCTTCATCTTAATAAATAAACTCAAATTCCGCCCTCAATGAGGTCTCCCCATTTTCAGTTTTTGCACAGACCCCAGCCTCTTGCCTCACTGGCAATGGATGGCCTGCTATCTGACCACCGGCAAACACATGTCGATCTATTGGTCCGTGCTTACTGTTCTATTGCTATTGGGGATCACGGCCCCCACAGCTCTTGCTTTCGGGTTTGCCGGCGCATCTGCTACCCGTTCACGTATTGCACCCGTCTCTTGGCTGGGCCGTGGCTACATAGCCGTTGTGCGCGGCGTACCGGATATAGCCTTTTTCCTATTTTTTGTAATCGCTTTGGATCAAGTCATTGAGGCCACGCGCCACCATGTTCTTTGTCCCGACTGGGTCGAACCAATCCGCCAAGGTAGTGACTTTGTTGTTTGTCAGGCCGCAAAAATGCCACTGGGCAACGCGCCACAATGGGTACACGAAAGCTATGGTTTCGCCATAGCCGTGTTCACCTTCGCGATTGTATTTGGTGCTTTTGCCGCCAATGTTATTCAGGGTGCCATGGCTGCAGTGCCGCGTGGCCAGATCGAAACAGGCGAAAGCTATGGCATGACATCGCGCCAAACGTTTTGGCGCATTCTTGTCCCGCAGATGTGGGTTTATGCCCTGCCCGGCCTTTCCAACCTATGGATGGTTTTGATCAAAGCAACACCATTGCTGTTTCTGCTCGGTATCCAAGACATCGTTTACTGGGCCCGTGAACTTGGCGGTATCAAGACATCCCGCTTCACTGACTACCCGCACGGTGATTGGCGCATGTGGTATTTCCTTGCCTTACTTGTTTTCTATCTCATTTTCACCCGCGTTTCTGAAATCACACTCGAACGCTTAATGACCCGGCTTACACGTGGCCAAGTGACCACCGCTGGTGAAGCACAGCGCAAAGCGGGTACAACATGAACGCCTGTTTACAAACGATAGCGGACTATGGCTTGCGGGCCATCGGGATCGGTAAACGCTTGCTCCCTCGTGAAGACTTCACATTGTGCGAACAGTTCACCCTCATCGGCTCAGGTATGATTTGGAACGTTTACTTCGGCGTCCTTGCCTTGATTGCAGGGTTCGGCTTTGCGACATTTCTAGCTCTTGGAAAAGCATCAAATATCAAGACGGTACGCAAACCATCTGAATGGTTCATCTTCCTGTTTCGCGGTTCCCCCCTGTTTATCCAATTCTTCTTTGGGTACTTTCTGTTCCTGAAATTAAAAACCGTCTTTCCAATTTTCGCGCCCTTCACGGCCGCATGGTTGGGCGCGTTGGTTGTCTTGTTTTTCAATACATCGGCCTACACCGCAGAAATCTTTTATGGTGCTCTGCGCTCTATTCCCAAAGGTGAGATTGAGTCTGCTGATGCATATGGCCTTTCAGGCTGGTCCCGTTTTAAACGCGTTATTTGGCCGACAATGCTACGCCTTGCATGGCCTGCCTATACCAATGAGGCGATCTTTTTATTTCACGCAACCACTTTGGTTTTCTTCAGTGGGTTCCCTGCATGGCAACAACGCGGCGATGCCCTTTATTACGCAAGCTACTTTGCGGACAAGACATTTAATCCCTTCATTCCATATCCGATTTTGGCTGGTTATTTTATTCTCCTAACGCTCTGCGTGATTGGCCTGTTCAGTATCGTGAACCGTCGCTTGAACCGCCATCTTCCAGCAAACACACGCCAGCGATTGCGCATTCGTCCCAATCTTATACGATAAGATAAATCCTGCTTTGTATTCGCTGAATGCATGCTAGGAAAATCGAATTTGGGACCTGAACAATGAACTTAGCTGATCTCCAAACCTTCCGAGTCGTTGCATGTGACCTGAACGGTCAAATGCGTGGTAAGGTTGTTCCCGGTTCATATGCTGACAAGTTACCATCTGGATCAGTCCGCCTACCATTTTCCGCACTCGATGTTGATTTGTGGGGTACGGATATTATCGGCAGCCCGCTTGTTTTTGAAAGTGGAGATGCAGACGGAATGTTGTTCCCAACAGACCGTGCACCTTGCCCCGTTCCTTGGCTAGAAACACCTTCCGCAATTGTTCCTGTAACGTTGAGCAATGAAGATGGAACACCTTTTGTTGGTGATCCACGACACGCTTTGGCCCGTGTATTGGCTGATTATGACGCTCGCGGGTGGCAAGTAATTGCAGCAACTGAGATGGAATTCACGCTTGTTAATGACAAAGGCGATGAGCCCACACCTCCAGCTGATCCACGAAATGGTGTGCCCCTTGACGGTGGCGAAGTATTGTCTGTATCTCAAATTGACGCTTTTGCTGCTTTCTTTGACGATCTTTACGCAGGGGCTGCAGCGATGGGTATTCCCGCTGAAACAGTCACATCAGAGGCCGGCATAGGACAATTCGAAATCACCATGCGCCATCGCCCTGCGTTAGAGGCCGCTGACAATGCGTGGCTGTTCAAATCACTGGTGCGTGGCTTGGCCCGCAAGCATGGTATGGCCGCAACATTTATGGCGAAGCCCTATTTGGATGACTCTGGAAATGGCATGCATGTCCACTTTTCGGTCTTGGATAGTGAAGGGAACAACGTCTTTGACAATGGCGGACCTGAAGGCACTGATACTATGCACAACGCTATTGCAGGATGTTTGGCGGCAATGCCCGCCAGCAGTTTGATCTTTGCCCCTTTCGCAAATTCGTATGAACGATTGGTTGATGGAGCCCACGCGCCCACCGCTGCCACATGGGGATATGATAACCGTACCGTAGCGATCCGTATTCCTGGTGGTCTAAATGGCGCGCGCCGGATCGAGCACCGCACCGCTGGCGGAGACATCAATCCCTACCTTTTGCTAAGCGTAGTATTAGGCGCAGCGATGATTGGTATCAAAGATGAATTGGAGCCAAGCGAGCCAATCGTCGGGAACGCTTATGACGTTGACGATTTACCTCGCCTGGCGGCAGATTGGACGGCTGCAATCGATATGTTTGCAAGCGATCCACTAATTTCACGTATCTTTGATCCAATGCTGATCGGCAACCTTGTGCGCTGTAAACGCCAAGAAATTGAAAAGTTTGAGCAGATGCATGCCTCAGCACATTGGCGCGCCTTGCTGGAACGGGTCTAAGGACGCTTGCCGCGCACTAATCCCTTGCAGTAGGGTAAAAAAAACTAAGGTGATTTATGAAAATCGGACTACTCCAAGCGGGCCATTTTGTTCCGGAGCTGCAATTAGAATTTGGTGATTATAATGAGTTGTACAGTCGCCTGTTAGCAGGACATGGGTATGATTTTGATCTGGAAACCTTCAGCGTTGTTGATATGGAATTCCCTCACAATTTGGACAATGTTGATGGCTGGCTAATCAGTGGCTCTAAGCACGGCGCTTATGAGGATCATGCGTTTATCGCCCCTCTTGAAGAATTGATCCGCGCGATACATGCTTCTGGCAAGCCATTGATTGGTATATGCTTTGGTCATCAGATCATTGCCCAAGCTTTGGGTGGAACCGTCGCAAAATTTGATCAAGGTTGGTCAGTTGGCCGCGTCGAGTATGACATACAAGGTCAAACATTTGCGTTGAACGCATGGCATCAGGACCAAGTTGTACAGCCTCCAAAAGGCGCTGAAACAGTAGGCTCCTCTTCATTTTGCGCACACGCTGCTTTAGCTTATGGTGATCAAATCTGGACCATGCAGCCGCATCCAGAATTCGAAAGCCCCGCGATCGATGGGCTGATCCAATACAAGAGCGGGGCAGTCGAAGTTGATCGCGTTGAACATGCCAAACGTCAATTATCTGCCGCCAACAACAATGCCGAAATCGGCAAAAAAATGGCTGACTTTTTTATGAAAGAGAGGGCCTGATGGCCACGAATTGGAATGGCACCCTGCCCGAAGCTGCGCAAGAGTACCTAAAAGACCGCCGTCTAGACGAAGTAGAGTGTATTATTTCTGACTTACCTGGCATCGCACGCGGTAAAGCGGTACCTGCGAAGAAATTCATGCGCCAAGACTCGTTTCATTTGCCAGATAGTATCTTTTATCAAACCATTACAGGCGGATGGGGTGAAGCCGCAGGCGATGAGGGATTCATCGAAAAAGATATGATTCTACGTCCCGACATGTCCACTGCAACTGCAGCACCGTGGACCGGTGATTGGACGCTTCAAGTGATCCATGACGCCTTTGATCGCAACGGCAAACCCGTTCCATTCTCGCCGCGCAACGTCTTGAAACGCGTTGTGAAAATGTACCGCGACAAAGGCTGGGAGCCTGTCGTGGCCCCTGAAATGGAATTCTTCCTTGTGGCACGTAACATTGATCCCGCCCAAGAAATCCGCCCTATGATGGGCCGTTCCGGTCGCCCTGCAGCTGCACGTCAGGCATATTCGATGACAGCCGTTGACGAATTTGGGCCTGTTATCGACGACATCTATGACTTTGCAGAAGCGCAAGGTTTTGAGATTGATGGCATTACCCAAGAAGGCGGCGCGGGTCAGCTTGAAATCAACCTGTTGCATGGTGATCCCGTGAAACTGGCCGACGAGGTATTTTACTTCAAACGCCTGATCCGTGAAGCTGCCTTAAGACACAATTGTTATGCAACCTTCATGGCCAAACCGATTGCGGATGAACCTGGCTCTGCCATGCACATCCATCACTCGGTCCTGGATATTGAGACAGGTAACAATATCTTCTCCGGCCCTCAGGGCGGCGAAACCGATGCTTTCTTCCACTTTATCGCGGGCCTTCAAAATCACATGCCATCCGCATTGGCTGTGATGGCCCCTTATGTGAACAGCTATCGCCGATATGTGAAAGACCACGCGGCCCCCATCAATTTGGAATGGGCGCGTGACAACCGTACAACTGGTATTCGCATTCCACTCTCATCCCCCGAAGCCCGCCGCGTTGAAAACCGATTGGCTGGCATGGACTGCAACCCGTACCTTTGCATCGCGGCATCTCTAGCCTGTGGTTATTTGGGACTGCTGGAAGAAAAGCGGCCCGACAAACAGTTTAAGGGCGATGCTTATGATGGCGCTGAGGACGTCCCACGTGTCTTGGGCGAAGCATTGGATATGTTCGAAGAAGCAACTGGGCTGCATGAAGTTTTGGGTGCCGATTTTGCACGTGTTTATTCTATTGTGAAGCGTGCGGAATACGATGAATTCTTGCAAGTTATCTCCCCTTGGGAACGCGAGCATCTCTTGCTGAACGTCTAGGTCGCTAACATGAACCTACTTGATGCCAACGACATCCCTGGGTCTTACCCTCAAAGCTGGTATGCTGCGACGACTGACGCATTGCCGCCTTGCCCTCCACTTGAAGGCCGCATCCAAGCGGATGTTTGTGTGATCGGCGCAGGGTTCACGGGGCTGTCCGCAGCCCTACATTTGGCGCAAGCTGGACGTGATGTTGTTTTGATTGATGCACAGCGTGTTGGCTTTGGGGCATCGGGCCGCAACGGTGGACAATTGGGCAGTGGCCAGCGGGTTGAACAACCCTACCTGGAAAAGATGTTAGGCGAAGATGATGCGCTTAAGCTTTGGGAACTTGGTCAAGATTCAAAGGCGCTGGTCAAAGGGTTGATCAAAGAGCACAATATTGATTGTTACTTGCGCCCCGGTGTTGCGTGGTCTGCATCGACGAAAAGGGATGTTGCTGAACTACATCAATATGCAGAGCATATGGATCACAAATATGGATATGCAATTCAGCAACTAGACGCAGCCGCAATGCATCAACTTTGCCCATCACCTGACTATGTCGGCGGCCTTATAGACCGCGACGCCGCCCATTTGCATCCCCTTCGCCTCGCTGTTGGCCTTGCCAAGGCAGCCATCGCTGCGGGTGTGCGCATCTATGAGGGTACCCGCGCCCAAACCATTACTGATAGCCCGCCCTGTACGGTTATCACGTCAAACGGTAAGATCACTTCGGATCACATCATACTCGCTGCCAATGGCTATCTTGGCGGCCTTGCGCCCAAAGTGGCGGCCCGCGTTATGCCAATCAACAATTTCATTGCCGCGACTGAACCGCTTGGAGATGAGACAAAGCGGGTTCTGACGGAGGACGTCGCAATAGCTGACGGACGGTTTGTGGTTAACTATTTCCGCCTCAGTCATGATGGTCGCCTGTTGTTTGGTGGCGGTGAAAGTTATGGCTACAAATTCCCCAAAGACCTTGTCACCAAAGTCCGCAAACCGATGACTGAGATATTTCCACACTTGAGTGATGTTCGCATTGATTACGCATGGGGTGGCACACTTGCGATCACGATGAAGCGCCTGCCATACCTAACGCGATTGGCCCCCAATGTGCTAAGCGCGTCGGGTTATTCAGGACACGGCGTTGGAACGGCGACGCATGCGGGACAACTGATGGCTATGGCTATTGAAGGTGAAACAGATGGTTTTGATACGATGTCACGTATCCCAACATATCCGTTCCCAGGCGGAGCATCGCTGCGCACACCACTGCTGAGCCTTGCAATGACTTGGTATAGTATGCGCGATCGACTTGGATTTTAAACTGTATTTTAACGAAAAACCGAAGGCTACTTCATCCATTCGCGTATCGCGGCTGTTGTTGCAGCAGGAGCATCAAGCGTCATAAAGTGACCCGCGTTTTCAAGGACGACAAGTTCAGCGAACGGGATAAGTTCTGCCATAAAAGTATGCCTTTTAACTGGGCAAATCTTGTCGTGTGCCCCACATAAAACGAGCGTTGGAACTTTGCAGACACGCAATGTGCCCTGCTGATCACGCCTGCGTTGTAGCGCACGTGACTGGCGCACGAATGTTTCTCCACCAAGGGTCAACGCCATATCGACAACCAGCTCGCAAACATCATTGCGCTGCGGACCTGGTGCAAAGTGCTGCGTTTCCAGTTTCTTGCGCATCACCTGTTCTAGACGGCCAGTGCGTACACCAACAATTTGTGGTTCACGTTCTGCAGCTACGGGTGGCGTTTCAGCGAGGGGATTGGTCGCCATTAATGCAATTCGCGTGATCCGGTCTGGGGCCCGACGCAGCAACTCCATCGCAATGATGCCGCCCATGCTAAGGCCAGCAAGAGCAAAGCGTGCTGGAAGTTGGTCAAGCAGGTTAGATGCAATTTCTTCAACCCGCTCACCTTGGGTGATCGGTGCAACGGTGACACATGTGTCAGTTGACAATTCCGCAATTTGTGGGCCAAAGAGGCGTGCATCGCACATCATCCCTGGTAAGAAAACCAACGGTTCAGCCATGTTCGCTTACCCCATGATCGATCAGAAACTGCATCACTCTACTTGTCCGCCCAATGAACCTACCAATCGATTTCATTCGGTTTCTCCCATAACTTCAAGCACTGCACGTTCGATCAACCCCAAGCATGGTCCATCTGAGAACCGGTGATCTGCGTCTTTGATCAACGTCAGGCGCATGTCTGGGCTGCTTGCGTGTCCTTGCAACCTTACCGCACAATTCGTGCTGACCGCCGTATCTGCGGTACCCTGAAGCATGCGCACAGGAAACGGTAAATCTAATGGGCTACGCATAACCAACTGATTACGCCCATCCTCGATCAATCTTTTGGTAATAATGTAAGGTTCCATATAATCAGAGGGTAACTCGATCTGCCCATCTGCCTCGAGTGCAGACTTCTGTGAAACGCTAAACGATGCCCAATACCCGTCTTCTGTAAAATCTGGCGCCGCTGCAATCGTCACCAGCCCGGCCATACGGTCAGTGTGGTCACGCGCAAACAACAGTGATTGCCAGCCCCCCATACTGGAGCCAATCAAAACCACCTTGCCCTCTGTCAAAGCATCGATCGCAACAAAGGTATCCTCAGCCCAATCACCTATACACCCAGTTTCAAAGGTGCCCGAGCTGACACCATGGCCAGAATAATCGAACCGCAAGAACGCTTGCCCTCGCGCACGGGCCCACGCCTCGAGATGGATCGCTTTCGTGCCTTCCATGTCAGATTTCAAACCACCCAAGAAGACAAGCCACGGGCCAGCCCCTTCTGAACGGTGATATCCAATGCGACGGCCTTGCGGCGTGTTTAAGTACTGTGGTTCTGACATGACTGGCCCCCTGAATTCCGGTGGATAATGCGACACACAAACGGCCTGACGCAATCCGAAATGTGTCCCGTAAACACGAAGTCCGATTTGATCATCCCCTCGGCCTTGACCCCTCCCGACGCTTTGGGCAAAAGAGCTGGGAACCATATAACCCGCAACCGGGCGTTTCGTGGGCGCCAAACTGACGAGGAGTGCCCAAATGGCATCAATCTCCCTTACCTTTCCCGACGGCAATGCACGCGAATATGACGCTGGCATTACAGCAGCAGCAGTTGCCGAAAGCATTTCAAAATCCCTCGCCAAAAAGGCGATCAGCGCCACAGTGAACGGCGAACATTGGGACCTGCAATGGCCAATCAACGAGAACGCCACCATCGCTCTGCACACCATGCAAGACGATGTGCAAGCCAATGAACTGGTGCGCCACGATCTGGCCCACATCATGGCCCGCGCTGTGCAAGAGATTTGGCCCGATACCAAAGTGACCATCGGTCCTGTGATCAAAAACGGTTGGTACTATGACTTTGACCGCAAAGAGTCATTTACCCCCGAAGACTTGATCACGATCGAAAAGAAGATGAAGGAAATCATCAACAAACGCGACGCCGTGCGCACCGAAGTATGGGAGCGCGATGTTGCGATTAAATACTACGAGGATCGCGGTGAGCCATATAAGGTTGAACTGATTGAGGGCATCCCAGGGGATGAACCGCTGCGCATGTATTGGCACGGCGAATGGCAGGACCTGTGCCGTGGCCCACACTTGCAACACACTGGTCAAGTGCCCGGCGACGGTTTCAAACTGATGTCCATCGCAGGCGCCTACTGGCGCGGTGATAGCGACCGCGAAATGCTGCAACGCATCTACGGGGTGGCCTTTACTGGCAAGGAAAAGCTCAAAGCGCACCTGAACATGCTGGAAGAAGCCGCCAAACGCGACCACCGGAAGTTGGGCCGCGAGATGGATCTGTTTCACATGCAAGAAGAAGCCCCGGGCCAAGTGTTCTGGCACCCGAACGGCTGGCGCATATATACAGAGTTGCAAGACTACATGCGCCGTCGTCAGCGCGCAGGTGGCTATGTTGAGGTGAACACACCACAAGTTGTGAATCGTCAGCTGTGGGAAAAATCCGGTCACTGGGAAAGCTACCAAGAGAACATGTTCATCGTTGAAGTTGACGAGGATCATGCGCGTGAAAAAACAGTCAACGCGCTGAAACCAATGAACTGCCCATGCCACGTTCAGGTCTTCAACCAAGGTATGAAATCCTACCGCGATTTACCTTTGCGGATGGCTGAATTTGGTTCGTGCAACCGCTATGAGCCATCAGGTGCGTTGCATGGTATCATGCGGGTACGTGGGTTCACCCAAGATGATGGGCATATTTTCTGTACTGAAGAGCAAATCGAAACAGAGACAAAGATCTTCATTGAGTTCCTGTCAGAGATTTACGCCGAATTGGGCTTCACCAACTGGGCTATCAAATTGTCCACCCGCCCTGAAAAGCGGATTGGTTCTGATGCAATCTGGGACCAGCTCGAAACATCACTGGGCAATGCCTGTAAGGCGGCGGGATACGAATACGATATCCAAGAAGGCGAAGGCGCGTTTTACGGCCCTAAGCTTGAGTTCGTGTTGACCGATGCGATCGGACGTGACTGGCAGTGTGGTACATTGCAGGTCGACAGCAACATGCCAGAACGCCTCGATGCATCCTATGTTGGCCAAGATGGTAACAAGCACCAGCCATTCATGTTGCACCGCGCAACACTGGGATCATTCGAACGTTTCATTGGAATTTTGATCGAAGAGCACGCTGGCAAGTTACCATTCTGGTTGGCACCGCGTCAGGTTGTTGTGGCATCCATCATCTCGGATGCGGACGACTATGTGCATGAAGTTGTTGCAGCGTTGAATGCTTCGGGTGTGCGTGCAGAAGCCGACGTTCGAAATGAAAAGATCAACTACAAGGTCCGTGAACACTCTGTTGGAAAAGTGCCTGTGATCTTAGCAGTTGGCGCACGTGAAGTCGAAGAACGTACGGTAACTGTACGTCGACTGGGTGAGAAACAGACATCGGTTCAGGCATTGGATGATGTCAAAGCTGCATTGGCTGTTGAGTCAACACCGCCAGATTTGCGCTAATCCCCCACCAAAAAACCAAAGCGCCCCGTTGAATTTCCAGTGTGGCGTTTCAATTGCCTCGTACCCATCGCTATAAATGAAAGCTTAGGCGAAAGTTGGCAACGAACCCAAAACGGAAATACTTTTGTATCAATTAAACTACTCCTCTGGGGACAACCCAAACAATCCAAATACACTTTTATAATGAGCTTCAAGTGTAATGAAACCATCGAACTATTTTAGATTAACCCAGACGCCTCCTTAAGTGTCTCTGGGGAGGCAAACGCACTCAGAATTGCACGTTGTGGAGCTAGATTTTAAGTTACGGTGCCGGTAGATATACTTGAATGGTTTGCCGATGTCTTTGAGGAAGATGCCCCAATAGTTGAGGATTGGTAGGACGATGAAGGCTATGACAAAACACCTAGGGAAGAGCTAGTGCGCCTTATGTCATCCGACATTGAGAATTTCGTATCCGGCCTTTTAACAAGCAACATTAGGCTCGCAACTCGTCCCGAAAAACGAATGAATAAATTTGCGTCAAAGCTAAAATGGCTACTCGGAAAACAATCCGCAGGCAGGGTAGTTCTTGAATGGGAGATTAATGGGGTTTGGCAACAGGCACTCCCATTTCACTGAACAGCCAAAGGTTATTTTATCCGCATAGCAACCCACAACCAAAAACTGATTCACCCCAACAAAACCGCCTGAACATCCTTCGTCCAACCCAAATACATCTTATCGCCATCCACAATCAGCGGACGCTTCATTAACGCCGGATGCTGCGCGATCAAATCAAGCGGCGCACCTAAGCGCTCGCCTTCAGACAATCCACGCCAAGTGGCTGAGCGCGTGTTCAACAATAGGTCGCCAAATTGGGCGGACGCCAATTTCAAAACTTCGGCAGGCACACCATCAGCGCGAACATCAACCAGTTCAGATTGCTCCAACACTTTCAGTGCTTTACGGCAGGTATCGCAGTTCTTTAGGCCAAAAATTTTCATGAAATTCCCCATTAATTCCCTACACTTAGATTGATCTCACCCAAATATCACGCAGTTTTTCTTGATTTAACATCCATTCGGACAAAACATACAGCCAGGGATTGGGTAGATTCTATCGCCCAGATTACCTAACCAAGAGAAAAGCACTTGGGTAACTATTGAACAAAAGGAGGCGTCATATATGCCAAATGGTACCGTAAAATGGTTCAACACCACCAAAGGATTTGGATTTATTGCACCTGATGATGGAGGAAACGATGTATTTGTCCACATCTCAGCTATTGAACAATCAGGGCTGACAGGCCTGAGCGACAATCAGAAAGTCAGCTTTGGCCTCGTCAACGGTCGTGATGGCCGCCAAATGGCAAGTGACATCACACCTCTTTAAAAGAAAAAACCGGCGCTTAAGTTTTAAAAATTCGGTTAGATGATCCTTAAATCAATCGTAAGTGCAACCTTTCGTACCAACTTGGCAAGCAGCTTGGCGTCTAATAGCACTTTGCTACACTACTTTGCGCGGTGCAGGTGTCATCATCACCTGCTGATAAGACATATTTTGGTTTGGCACTCCACAACATACAACACTAGAGATTGTAACTGGCTGAAGACCTGCAGGGCAAAAATTCTCACCGTGGTGGGGATAAATTTTAGCCCCTTGGGAAGACGCTTGTGCAGCGTAAATGCCGCTTGTTACCGTCACGTTTGTCAGGACAATTTATGTCACTGAAACGTATGGAAGTCCTGTGCGAATTTGGGCGCTGTACCCGACATCAAAAGGCCACAACCCGCCGCCAAAATCATTTTAAAACGCATATCTGCCCTCATTTTTGGACAACTGCCACTAAATATGGGTCGAGTATTGCCTGATGAATACAACCCAAGACTAGCGTTTTCTCGTATTTAGCGACTGCTGTTGCGCATACAAATCAGGTGGTTGGTAAGAATTTTTGGACTCTCAATGCAAATCATCGCGGGGTTATCCAGTTAAGCACCGCGATTACCGGCATGCTTAATTTCGCAAAAGCATCGGGAACTCAGGCACGGACCCATTCCCCTGCAATACACCGCGGCTCATCCGTTCTGATCTCAGTCTGCGTGTTAAGTCTCCACTCGGCCCCATCAAAGGGTGGAAAGAACGTATCGGCGTCATCTACCACTAAGTTAACTTCAGTCAGACACAGCCGATCTGCCAATGGTAACATCGCAGTATATATCCCTGCCCCGCCTACGCCATAGATCCGGTGATAGCCAAGCGTGGTCGCAAGCGCGAGCGCTTTGCTCACAGACGCTACGCAATGCTCTGCTGCGCATCCCTTGGACGTCACCACGATGTTCAACCGATTTTTCAGTGGCGCATTTGGAAGACTGTTCCACGTGTTGCGTCCCATGATCATCGCACCGCCCATAGTTTCGCGCATGAAATATTTCAAATCTTCAGGCAGATGCCATGGCATATCACCATCTTTGCCAATCACGTTTCCACGGGCGCGTGCTGCAATCAAGGTGATCATACTGCCACCTCACCCTTGATCAACGGATCCGGGTCATATCCATTGAGCTCGAAGTCCTCAAACTTGAATTCAAAGATAGATTTTACGTCCCTCTTAATACGCATCGTTGGTAAAGTTTTTGGTGTGCGCGACAGTTGCAATTCCACTTGACCCATATGATTTGAGTAAACATGTGCGTCGCCCAGGGTATGGATGAAATCTCCGGCTTCATAGCCTGTCACATGGGCCAACATTTGCAGAAGCAGCGCATACGACGCGATGTTAAACGGAACACCAAGGAACATGTCAGCAGAGCGCTGATACAGTTGTAGGTGCATCTTTTGGCCAATAATTTTGACTTGCCACATTGTGTGACACGGAGGCAGCGCCATCTCGCCGATCTCGCCAGGATTCCACGCAGACACGATTAGACGGCGGCTGTCAGGAGTCGCTTGGATGTTGGTAATCAGCTCTTCAATTTGGTCAACGGAACCACGTTCGCTGAATGCAGGGAATGCACGCCATTGTTTGCCATAAACCGGACCAAGGTCACCATTTTCATCAGCCCACTCATCCCAAATACGCACACCATTTTCTTTTAGATATCTGATGTTTGTGTCGCCCGACAGGAACCAAAGGAGTTCATGAATGATAGACTTAAGGTGCACTTTTTTCGTTGTGACCAATGGAAAGCCATCTGCCAACGGATAGCGCATCTGCATCCCAAAATACGATGTAGTCCCTGTGCCAGTGCGGTCAGTTGTGACTTCACCCAGTTCCAAAATCTCGCGCAATGCGGCGTGGTATTGTTTCATGTGGGTCTCCAGTGCTTTGGCTTTGCAATTTCGGCAACGATACAGAATCTAATACAGTCCACCTTATCTAGCGCCACAAGTTTTTTGAACCGCTATATCCTGAAAAGAAAGTCATCTAATATCAGTCGCTTTAATAGCAAAGAACTATCAGTTTCCCTAAGAATTCAGTCAGAATTCTAAGAGGCGTCTGGTATCCTTCGGTACCTGTGATATGTCGTGACTAAAAAACGAAAAGGATTGCATGATGCCTCTGAAATACCTTCATACGATGATCCGCGTCGCTGACCTTGAAAAAACGATCACTTTTTTTGAGCTGCTCGGCATGACTGAAACTCGTCGACACGAAAGTGAAGAAGGGCGTTTTTCACTGATTTTCATGGCTGCACCTGGGAATGAAGACTGTCCTGTCGAACTCACCTACAATTGGGACGGCGATGATGGCTTGCCGTCAGACAGTCGTCATTTTGGTCACTTGGCCTACGCAGTAGATGACATCTATGCGACCTGCCGAATTTTGATGGACAATGGGGTCACTATTAACCGTCCACCACGCGATGGCCATATGGCGTTCGTTCGCACCCCAGACAACGTGTCCATCGAATTACTTCAAGCAGGCGACAGTTTGGCCCCTGCCGAACCATGGGCCAGCATGGAAAATTCTGGCAGCTGGTAGCCTTGCCAAACAACTCAACCCACCTAACCTGCGCACCATCATCAACGCAGGCTAGTTAAAACTTAGAAAACGACTGCATTTCGTGCGCAAGTGATAGTTTTTCTTGTGAGACCCTCAGTCGATCCAGAAAAGGCCAAAATCGTAAAACTCAATAAATATAACGGATTTGATCAGTCCAGTACCGCTCAACTCGTTTCAAAGAAGATGTAATCGCCTCGAGCCCTTCGTGGCCAAGGACACCGCGACTTTGCAACCCGTCTGCGTGGTGTTCAAACAGTTCTGTAACGACGCTGCGTAATTGGCGACCTTGGTCTGCCAATTTAACGCTAACTGAACGACGATCAATTTCGCATCTCTGATGATGCATATAACCCATTTCGACAAGTTTCTTAAGGTTATAGCTGACGTTGCTGCCTCGGTAATAACCACGGCTTTTAAGCTCTCCCGCAGTCACTTCATTATCTCCAATGTTGAACAACAACATGGCCTGAACTGCGCTAATCTCTAAAAGACCAACTCGTTCAAATTCATCTTTGATCACGTCTAATAACAATCGGTGCAATCGTTCAACCAACGACAGCGCCTCTAAGTAACCACCCATAAAGCCCTTATTTTGGGCCATACTCATGGACTGGGCCATAAGGTCTTGAATGCTCATTTATGTCTCCGACTCAATCTGCTCTCTCACTACAAACTGAGCCAAATTCACTAATAATACGTTAAACTCAGAAAATTAGGCCTTAATGCCCTGCATTTGCACGGAAATCTCAGCAATCATTTGTCCAAATCTTTCCGGCGCAGCAACCTGACCCGTCACCCATTGATAAAGATCTTGGTCATTTTCATCGAGCAATAGATCGTACAACGTGATAGTTGCCTCATCCATCTTTACCAGATTTTCTGTGGCATACGCCGATAAAATAATGTCCATCTCTTTGATCCCACGACGCATAGAACGCATAACAAGGCGCTTAATGCGGTGTTCTGGAAGCTCAGTCATTCACCACTCTCCAACATAACAAGACGCAAACGTTTTTCCAAACGAGCCATTTGTTCCGCGCGCGTAACCATATCTGCGCGCATTTCACGTAGCTCGTTCAGAATTGCCCGCATATCAGGCGTTACTTCCCCCGTATCAGGCGGGGCTTCCAGGCCTTCACCCTTGCCGTTGATCAGCCACATCATCGAAACATTCAACAAGCCTGCCATCATAGACAAACGGTTCGCACGCGGTTCAGACAAATCATCTTCCCAGTTGCGCACGGTGCTTGTGCGAACACCCAATCGACGCGCAAGATCCTTTTGGGTCAGACCAGATTGCTCACGTGCCGCAGCTACGCGATCCCCAAAGGTTGCAGCATCCTGACTGTACCAATCAGATGTTTCGTCTTGTGGGTTCGACATATTGATATCCTTTATCGGGAACATTTCCCGTTAATGCAGCTTGATCGGTTTGATTAGCACGCCTATTGAAGTCTTATTTAAACCTATAAGGCTGAGATCACAATGAAACTGCTCTCTGATACTCTGGACCGCGTCAAACCGTCGCCAACTATTGCCGTCACCAACAAAGCTGCCGAACTTAAAGCCGCCGGACACGATGTAATTGGTCTAGGTGCGGGGGAACCCGATTTTGACACTCCTCAGCATATCAAAGACGCAGGCATTGCCGCGATCATCTCTGGCAAAACCAAGTACACCGCAGTGGACGGAATTCCAGAGTTGAAGCAAGCAATTTGCGCCAAGTTTAAGCGCGATAACAATCTTGATTACCTGCCTTCCCAAGTGTCCGTGAGTTCTGGAGGCAAACAAGTCCTTTACAACGCATTTATGGCAACCCTGAATAAAGGCGATGAAGTTATTATTCCAGCGCCTTACTGGGTTAGCTATCCAGATATGGTGCTGTTAGCAGGTGGCACACCAGTTGTAGCCGAAGCCTCTTTCCAAACAGGTTTCAAACTGACTGCTGACCAACTTGAGGCTGCGATTACCCCTAACACGAAATGGTTTCTCTTCAACTCCCCTTCCAACCCAACGGGCGCTGGATATACTTGGGACGAGTTAAAAACATTAACGGATGTATTGATGCGCCACCCCCACGTTTGGGTAATGACGGACGATATGTACGAACATCTGACCTTTGGTGACTTTCAATTCTGCACACCAGCTGAAGTTGAACCACGCCTGTATGACAGAACACTAACGGTAAACGGTGTCTCAAAAGCCTACGCAATGACAGGCTGGCGCATTGGGTATGCCGCGGGCCCCGTTGAGTTGATCGCAGCAATGCGCAAGGTTCAATCGCAAAGTACATCAAACCCATGTTCAATAAGCCAGTTCGCCGCAGTCGAAGCATTAAACGGGTCGCACGATTTCATTGCAGAGAACAACGCCGCTTTTTTACGTCGTCGCGATATCGTCGTCGAGATGCTAAATCAGGCTGAGGGAATAACATGCCCGACACCAGATGGTGCATTCTATGTGTACCCTTCGGTTGCTGGCCTTATCGGAAAAACCACACCTGAAGGGGTCAAAATCGTCAATGATGAAGCTTTCGCCACCGCTTTACTGAATGACACTGGTGTCGCTGTCGTTTTTGGTGCAGCTTTCGGGCTGTCGCCAAATTTCCGGGTTAGCTATGCTACCTCTGACGAAGCACTAAAAGAAGCATGTGACCGCATAATAAAATTCTGCGCAGTATTGAGATAACTGGGTAGAAACGTGTCTGGTGAATTGCCCAACTACTATTTCCGCGTTCGTGAAAACGCAGCCGCTGTGTTCCGTGTCGACACAGAAAATCGCCAGCAGCGCATTGAGATGGATCAAATTGCTATCATCAACATGCGCAACGGCGAAATCAAAGCACATGGCCAGCGCAGATGTCTAGAACGAATCCACGAATGGATGGAGGAACGCGCAGCCGTCCTTGCAAATAGTGATATGGACGACATCCATCGGGCAGTCGATTATCTTAACCTCACAACGCAGCGGGTTCAATCAAAGGCGTCTGCTGATCAGCTAGGATCTGTCACGGACGCTTTACTTCTCGCAATGCACGATTTGCACAGCACTTTGGTCCGTAAAAAGGCAGATCGTTTGATGAAGGACTAAGGTTTCAACTTAGTTAACCTCAGACACAGCTCCAACACGACCAAGGATAACCGACCAAAAGCGGACACTGAGCATTACAGCAGCACTGGCTAGTCCCACAACCAATCCCATCCAAACGCCTACCCCCTCATATCCCAGCACAAAACCAAATATATATGAACATGGCATGCCGATCACCCAATAGCTGAATGCAGCCATATACATAGGCACCGTTGTATCTTGGACACCGCGTAAGAGCCCAAGTGCGATTGCTTGCGCCCCATCCACCAGCTGAAACAACGCAGCCATTGCCAACAAAACAACACCAATGGCAACAATCTGATCCCGTGCGGGTTCGCCAGACTGTAAGAAAACAAGAACAAGCGGTTCAGGCCAGAGTAAGAACCCAATGATTGTCAACAATGCAGCAACCAAGGACATACCAAAGACGACATACGCCCCTCTTGCCAGATGGTTCCGATCACCGCGCCCAAAGGCATTGCCTGCACGAATAGTGGCCACATTGCTGATCCCAAGATGTAGCATAAACGTTATACTCGCGCATTGAAGCGCAATGCCATGTGCCGCTAATGGAATGGTGCCAAACCAGCCCATCATCACAGCTGTTGCTGCGAACAAGCCGGTCTCCGAAAGCCCAGTGAAACCGATAGGCACACCCAAGCGAAACACGCGTGCCATCATTTCCCAGTCAGCCCGCCAAAACCGGACGAACAATTGGTGTTGCGGGAAGATAAAAGATGCGTAAAAAACGATGCCGATCATTCCAACCGTATGCGTCAAAAGTGATGCTACGGCAGCCCCTTGGAGACCCATTTCAGGAGCGCCCCATTTGCCAAATATCAAAGCATAGTTAATCAAACCGTTGCAAACCGTTGCAAGTACAGCAATCAAGAACACAACTTGTGTGCGTTCAAGGGCCGACAAATAACTTTTAATGACCATTGTGATCAACCAAGGGAACATCCCAAATCCAGCTATGCGCAAATACCGTTGTCCATCCGCAGCCACTGATGGTTCTTGCCCCATCAACAAAAACAGCGCTTCGGACCAAAAAATGAATGGCATGATGACAATGGAATACGCAATTGACAGCCACAGCCCCATCCGTGCCACGCGCCGAATGCTGATTTCGTCTTCTTCGGCGTCAAAAGTTGCCACCATCGGCATGACGGCAAAAGCGAACCCTGCCCCCATGATGAAAAGAACGAAGAAGTAGCTGGCGGCTAATGTTACCGCGGCAAGCGCATCAACACCGTACCACCCCAACATGACAGTATCCGTCACGCCAATCGTGATCTGTGCTAAGTGTCCACCGACCAATGGCAAGCCAAGGGTAGCAACTGCTTTCGCGTGAGCGGGATATGACATGATTTTTGAACGCATGTAGCAAGCCTTAACTAGGCATGCTGGCAAGGCAATCCAGAAACGTATACCCAGACAATTATTATCCTGAAGCGATCCGCTTACTCCGCAACAGCACGCGCCTTTGGTTTGATACAGCAATACCAGACATGGTAGGCCTCTAGTCGAGTTAAAGGCAGGAAGTGCACTATTGCAGTCGTTGGGTGTCCCCAATTGTGCGGGGCAGCCCAATGCAACAATGTCAGAACCGCAGCGCCATAGGTCTAACGTTGCAAGGTCCTCCACCACGGCCCATATTTAGAACAAAATAGTTGGTTGATGTAGTGGCCAACGACACAAAAATCACGAATGCGATCCAACCAGTCCAAATATAAAAGCGCGAAATTTCGCTAAAAACGCCCCCATTGATGTTTTACCAGCCTTGCCCTTGGAAAAGCTAAAGGTACACTGTTGACCACCTGCTCATCTGGGGGATGAACGATACGGCATTGTTGCCACAAACAACCCAAGAGTTGGAAGACCACTGCGCCCAACTAACGCGCGTCGAAATTGAAGATGCCGATCATTGGATTCTCCACCAAAAACCGGTCGAGGTGGCAGATGCCATTATCGATTGGGCAATTGGGGATGACTTTTACACCCCTAGTCCAACCACAATCGCGAGCGATGAAGTAGACAGATCGGCAGTGCGCGCATAAGGTTTTACAAGATGAGGAATCAATGGGCAGCAATATGAGCACTGCATCAAAAGCATCAAGAATTGCGTTTTGGACTATCGGGATCATCGCCCTTCTTTGGAACGCAATGGGCTGCATCAATTTCATGCAACAAATCAGTCCTGCTGGGATCGCGACTTTACCACCAGAATATCAAAGCTACATTGAAACACGTCCAACATACGCGTTCATCGCATTTAGAGTATCAGTCATTGCAGGCCTAATAGGTGCCATTTTTATGTTGATGCGCCTTGGTCAGGCCACAGTACCGTTCTTGGCATCTGGCATTGGCGCGTTCGTTGCCACTATCCCAGCACTTAACGCCGGCATCCCATCCATCGTTTTAGGCAGCGCTATGTCGATCGTATTGGCCGCAATCTTTGCGCTATACGCGTCACGCACACGCGACTAACCAACCTTCCACAATCAACCTGTGACTTTGGCACAATGAAGCAACGATGGCGTCTTTCCCAACCCGTCATGCTCTGACATACTGCTGCTCAATCAAAATCAATAATTCCGAGCATGCCCATGTCCAGCGATCTTCTTTCCGGTTCAACAGCCAGCCCTGACGATTATGATGCGTCCTCCATCCAAATCTTGGAAGATATGGAGCACGTACGCCTGCGTCCGGGGATGTATATCGGTGGTAAAGACGATCGTGCACTGCACCACATGGTCGCAGAAATCATCGACAACTCGATGGATGAAGCTGTTGCAGGACATGCTACTTGGATCGAAGTGGAACTACACGAAAACGGCCACGTGTCTGTGCGCGATAACGGACGCGGCATTCCAACGGGCCCACACCCCAAGGATCCTGAGAAATCAGCGCTCGAAATCATCTTCTGTACGCTGAACGCGGGCGGTAAATTCTCGGGCGACAGCTATGAAACGTCTGGCGGTTTACACGGTGTAGGCTCATCCGTTGTGAACGCCCTGTCCGATCATCTAAGGGTCGAAGTCGCACGTAACAAAGAATTGTTCGCGATGGAGTTCTCGCGCGGCGTCCCACAGGGCAAACTGGCCAAAATCAGTGCCGCCCCAAATCGTCGTGGCACGGCTGTGACCTTTCACCCCGATGCCAACATCTTTGGGTCGCTCACGCTAAAACCTGCACGCCTGTTCAAGATGGCACGCTCAAAAGCATACCTGTTCTCAGGCGTGGAAATCCGCTGGAAAACATCCCAAAACGACGGCGAAACACCGCAAGAGGCAAAGTTCCACTTTCCTGGCGGTTTGGCAGATTACCTGTCTGAATCCCTTAAGGGTGCAACCACCTACGCCGAAGCCCCATTTGCGGGCACTGTATCCTTTGAAAAATTCAAGGTGCCAGGCAAGGTCGAGTGGGCCATCAACTGGACCCCTTCCCGCGATGGATTTATTCAGTCCTATTGTAACACTGTTCCAACGCCTGAGGGCGGCACGCATGAAGCAGGCTTTTGGGCCGCGATCCTCAAAGGGGTCAAAGCTTACGGCGAACTGGTGAACAACAAAAAATCCAGCACAATTACACGCGAGGATCTGACCACAGGTGCGGGTGCCCTTGTTTCCTGTTTTATCCGTGAACCTGAGTTCGTGGGCCAAACCAAAGACCGCCTTGCCACCGTTGATGCACAGCGCATGGTCGAAAACTCGGTTCGTGACCACTTTGACAACTGGTTGGCGGCAGACACCAAATCCGCTGGTGCGATCCTCGACTTCCTAGTGCTGCGCGCCGAAGAGCGGCTGAAACGGCGTCAAGAAAAAGAAACTTCGCGCAAGACAGCAACCGCCAAACTGCGCCTACCTGGCAAACTGACTGACTGTTCATCCAAAACCCGCGAGGGGACAGAGTTGTTCATCGTGGAAGGGGACTCTGCGGGCGGTTCTGCCAAAATGGCACGCGATCGCAAGACCCAAGCATTGTTGCCGCTCCGTGGTAAAATCCTAAACGTTCTGGGCGCGGCCTCTTCAAAACTGGGCAGTAACGCCGAGATCTCTGACCTGACCCAAGCATTAGGTGTTGGGCTTGGCAGCAAATTCAACGTCGACGACCTGCGCTATGACAAGATCATCATCATGACCGATGCGGACGTCGACGGCGCGCACATCGCGGCGCTGTTGATGACGTTCTTCTTTACCCAAATGCGGCCCATGATTGATGCAGGGCACCTGTACCTTGCCTGCCCCCCCTTGTTCCGGATCACGCAGGGGGCCAAACGGATCTATTGCATTGATGAAGAGGAAAAGGACATGTGGCTTGAAAAAGGGATCGGCGGCAAAGGGCGCGTCGATCTATCTCGCTTTAAGGGATTGGGTGAGATGGACGCCAAGGACCTGAAAGACACCACAATGAATCCCGCCACACGCAAACTGATCCGCGTGACGATCGATGATGATGAGCCCGGCGAAACGGATGATCTGGTTGAGCGGTTGATGGGTAAGAAGCCTGAGATGCGCTACCAGTATATCCAAGAGAACGCGCGGTTTGTTGAGGAGTTGGATGTTTAGATAAAGGGTCTACAGGACTTGAGTTTCGATGACGAAGGCAAAATCAGGAAAGCACTCGTTTCTATATCCATATTCACACTCATAATATCAAACCTGGAACTCGCCTCAAACGAATTAGATTTCTTTGGCTTGAAAATCGTAGTTTCTATAGGAAAAATATCTGCTGTATTTAGGCTTTCAACTTGGTTGCTATTGTCGGGGCTGATCTTAGTTCTGATGGAACATTCTCCAAACAGAACCATAAGGGTACTACGAGTACGCGACGAAAAATGGTGAAATAGTGTCCTCCCTGATATAAGAGAATTTCAAGAATTCCAAAACAGTGGCCACGACCCTTCAGATTACTATGAAAGAGATCCTGAGTGGGACGACAAATTTTATGACGAGAAGCACAAGCTAACCCAAAAACGCTTGGAAATAATTAGATACTTTAGGCTGATCGCCCTTTTTTCCAGAACCTTAACACACTACATATTTCCAATTGGTCTGGCCATTATCGCGCTACTCTTCCCACAGGACTCAACGATTGGCGTTGCCAATCATTCTATCCTGTCCGCGCATCTTCGGTGCGCTGAAATCAGGCAGGAGAAGGCGACAGCCTCGGGGGAAACAAAGACACCCCCGCCAATGGGGGCCGTCTTGCCCTTTCGCGCATTCCTTCGGAATACGCTGTCGGGTCCGCGCTCACGTCGTGTACGCTGAGGCGGCGAAAACGCAGGGCGTTTCCGCGAATTACCAAAACCCATAGGGTGGGGTTCACTCCGCCACCCCTGAATTCAACGGCACGCGGTAATACAACTCGACCATCTGATCATTCATCAAACGCCACAGCCATTGAACACACCACCTGTCCTCAACAGATCGCTTGCGCAGTGCCGTCAATATCGTAACATCGCGAACTAAGGGACGGCACGCGCATTTTACCAAGCATGACGCCGCCCTTAAGCGTGAAGCTCAGTCAAATCACACCTGCGGACGGGAGGAAATCGCGATGACACAGTACGCTCTGACGATGTTGTTGGCAGGGATCGGCATTCCACTGCTTGCTGGCCTGAACGCGGCACTTGGCAAATATATAGGGTCACCTGCAACTGCTGCTGTGATCCTGTTCCTTGTGGCGCTCAGCATCAGCCTTGTCGTTATGGTCGCAACCGGAACCGAAGGGTTCAACCGATTGCTAACCGCCCCCAAACACCTGTTTTTAGCGGGCGCGTTCGTTGCGTTTTATGTGCTAACCATAACCTACATCGCCCCACATTTTGGGGTCGGAAACGCCGTCTTCTTCGTCTTACTTGGGCAGTTGATTAGCGCGGCTGCCATCGACCACTTTGGCCTTTTCGGCGCGCAAGTCTCACCTCTTGGGTTGGCGCGCGCGTCAGGCATCGCCTTGATGGCTGCGGGTGTTTGGCTGACCCAACTCGCTTAGGTCAGCCAATTGTGCGTTACTTAGGACGCGTCCAAGCCTGACAGTTCCATCGCCTGCGCCCAGACTGCGTCTGGGACGTCAACGGGATCGCTTTCCGTGCGCCCTTGGCCCGGCATACGCGCGCCTTCGTCTTCGCTAATGGCCTCAGCGATACGGGCCAATCGGTCCGTAAATCCATCAGACACACTAGGGTCTATGATCATATAATACTGACCCAAATCGTGGTGCGGTCCTTCGGGTGCCTTCAGTGGTTTCACGTCTTGGCTAAGGGTAGAGCCAGTCATGCCAGCAGCCAAAATTTCAGCCATCAGACCCAAACCCCAGCCTTTGTATCCACCCATCGAAACCAGCGAACCAGTCAATGCGGCTTCTGGATCCGTCGTTGGATTACCGTCTTTATCCACGGCCCACCCTTCAGGAATTGAGGTGCCAGCTGCCTTAGCCATGGTAATTTTCCCCAATGCAACGGTTGTCGTAGATTGGTCAAACTGCATAGCCAATCCGCCCTGCCCATCAGGCACAGAAAACGCGATTGGATTTGTGCCGATGACGCGCGTTTTACCGCCTGGTGGGGCAACGATAGGTGATGCGTTCGTCACGCCAAAACAAATGAAGCCGGCACGTGCCACCTGTTCGGTAAAATACCCCAAGGACGTACAGGTGTGTGCATGACCAATGGCCAGTGTCGCAATCCCAAACTGACGCGCAGCATCCAGCGCAGGTACAAGGCCATAAGCAAACGCAGGTTGTGCAAAGCCAAATTGCGCATCGACATGAATTGTTGCCAGACGCGGGGCGGAAACTACAGGGGATACGTTCCCGTTCACTCGACCAGTGCGTAATTGCTGACAGTAGCTTTCTAGATAATACAGCCCGCAAATACGGTTCCCATGCGCCTCAGCTTTGCGCACTGCACGCGCAACTTCCGCCGCAGGGAATGCGTCTGCGCCATGTTCAAGTAGGGCCGCAAGGACAACACGTTCAATTTCATCTAGGGTAACATGTGGCATCGCGCATTCTCCATTGATATTGCGGTTTTTGGGTTCAGATTGAATATGAGGTTAGTTGCGCAAAACGCCAGCATCTAATTGCACGATCCGGTCCATGCGAGCGGCCAATTCCAAGTTATGTGTCGCTATAACAGCTGCCAGCCCTGTTGAGCGCACCAACTCCATCAACGCACCAAAAACCTGATCAGAGGTGGTCGGGTCAAGGTTGCCAGTTGGTTCATCCCCTAAAAGCAATCGTGGGCCGTTTGCTAGGGCACGACAAAACGCAACGCGCTGCGCTTCGCCGCCCGACAACGCCGCAGGGCGGTGATCTGCACGCTCTGCCACACCGACACGGCCAAGAAGATCAAGCGCACGTTCATGGGCTGTTTTGCGTCCAATGCCGGCAGCGAGTTGCGGCAATACGATATTCTCAAGTGCTGTAAATTCAGGCAGTAAATGGTGGAATTGATAAACAAAACCAATGTCATCTCGGCGAAGCCCTGTGCGTTTCGCGTCGTTCAGACCTTGCATGTTTTGACCACCAAAAGTGACGTCACCCGCATCAGGTGTGTCCAATAGACCGGCCACATGAAGCAACGTGGATTTACCTGCACCAGACGGGGCAACCAAAGCAACAACTTCACCGGCTTTGACCTTTAGGTCCACGCAACGCAAAACCTGCACCTCATTAGGTAAACCAACATTGTAGGTTTTGCTCATCCCGCTCAGCTCAAGAACTAGATCACTCATGACGCAAAGCCTCCACAGGATTCATTCGGGCCGCACGTCGCGCTGGAAAGATCGTTACGATGAATGACAAGCCAAGGGACAGAGCTACCGCTGACATGACATCTCCAAAGTGTAATTGCGCAGGCAAAGCATAAATTCCACGAATTGCAGGATCCCAAACCCCGCCCCCCATCAGCCAGTTTACCGTGCTGAAAATTGGATCGATATAAATCGCGAACAAGCAGCCAAATAACACCCCCAACGCGGTGCCAATGATCCCAGTGAAAGCACCGCAGATGAAGAACACCCGCAAAACCGAACCTTCGCTTAGACCCATAGTACGCAATATCCCAATATCGCGTCCCTTGTTCTTTACCAACATGATCAAACCACTCACAATGTTCATTGCCGCAATTAAAACTAAGATGGATAGGATGACGAACATGACATTGTCCTCAATCTCAAGCGCACGCAGGAACCCACCAGAGGCCTCTAACCATGTGAAGGGCAACGCCCGGTCGCCTGCAGCGGCAATAATTTGAGGTATCAAACCATCAATCGCTTCTGGGTCTTCGACCATAATTTCCAGTTCGGTTGCACCGCCTTCACGATTGAAAAACGCCTGTGCATCCTGAATTGGCAAATAGGCCCGCGTCCGATCAATATCGTAGCGCCCGGCGCTAAACACATAAACAACCTCATAGGCATTGACCCGTGGGCTTGTCCCAAAAGCAGTCTTGACGCCGTTGGGCGAGATGATCTTGATTTTGTCCCCAACGCTTGCACCCAATTCACGCGCAACTCCTGACCCAATAGCAATGCCTTGGTCAAAGCGCGTGATATCGCCATATGAAGTTTCGGGATTGGCAATCCGCGGGATTGTCAAAAGGTCTGCCCTAGAGATACCGTAAATCTCAATGCCAGAGTTCGACTGACGCAAATTCGCCATCGCCTGCGCGCGTACCAAGGGGGCCACGCGGATAACGCCGTCAACTTCAGACACACGTTCCGCCATAGCGGTATAATCTTTGATCGTACGATCAATTTGGCCGCTGTCTAGAACCTCGCCCATATTATAGACAGTGACATGCGCATTTGATCCAAGGATTGTATCAACAAACTCAGCGCGAAATCCCGACCGTACTGCAAGGGTCACAATCAATGCGAATACCGCCAGTGTAATCCCAACCAAACTAATGACCGTCATAACACTTACGCCACCTTCAGCACGGCGCGCGCGCAGATAGCGCCAGGCAATCATCAACTCGAAAGGTGCAAAGGGTTTGGGCGTATT
Organism: Ascidiaceihabitans sp.; assembly: GCA_028388995.1. Taxonomy (GTDB): domain Bacteria; phylum Pseudomonadota; class Alphaproteobacteria; order Rhodobacterales; family Rhodobacteraceae; genus Ascidiaceihabitans. Next base: position 31,995 of record JAOEQC010000008.1, read on the forward strand.
GGCCATTTTAGGCTCTTTCTTGTTTGGTATGCTCAATTACAAGCAACCTGTGCCGTTTGTACGCCGTGGTCAAGCGGTGCGTCGGCGAAACGGCAAGCGAATAACAGCCAAAAGAATGCTCATTGTGATAAAGCCAACCAAAAAGCCAAAACCAGCAAAGAATGCGCCCGTCAGGTTGAGCGGGACAGCAGGCTGAAACGCATCCCATGCCGCACTTGCCACATCGCCATCGGTAAAGCGGGCCACGTGATAGGCCTGCATGAATGGACCAGCTTCAGCCAATAGCCTCAAATCGTCAGTCAAAATCGCATGGCGGTCAAAAGTACGTTCCATATCGGTGCGACGCGGTTCGATAAAATCGGCCCCGGTCATCTGCCCCAACGCTTCAGATCGCGACAATCCTTCTGCGGCAGCAGGAGTGTCAAAATCTGTAACAACCTCGCTCAGAGCGTCAACTGCTCCGCCCAAACGTTGCGCGTATTGCTGACTGAACTCAGGAAATTGGGAGGTACCAGCACCGACAGCCAAGCCTCCAGCAAGCGTGATTGCACGAACGATCATCGCAGCACCTCCCTTTCTTGAGTTATAGCGCCGCGTAAATTTCTGAGATCTTCTGCACTGCTAATTCTGGCGTTATCTCTTCACTCTCACCCGTTCGGCGGGAGGTCAGCTCAACAACACCATTCTTCAAGCCACGAGGACCAACCGTAATACGCCAAGGCAAACCAATCAGATCCATAGTTGCGAACTTGCCACCAGCGCGCTCTTTACGATCATCATAAAGGGGTTCCAAACCAAGGGCAGTCAACGACTTATATAGCGCATCACAAGCTGCATCTGCTTCTTCGTCACCCTGCTTCAGGTTCACAATACCACAGTGGTACGGTGTCACGCCTTCAGGCCAAATAATACCTTTATCATCGTGGCTGGCTTCAATGATTGCACCCAAAAGACGGCTGACGCCGATCCCGTGTGACCCCATGTGAACTGGTACAGGCTTACCATCAGGGCCTTGAACTGTGGCCTTCATCACTTCCGAATACTTAGTGCCAAAGTAGAAAATCTGACCTACTTCAATGCCACGGGCCGTCATGCGACGGTCCTCAGGAACCTGATTAAACAGCGCTTCATCGTGCGTTTCGTCCGTACGGGCGTATTTGGTTGTGAATTCTTGCATCACGGCCGCACACTGCTCAACATTGTCATAGTCGATGTCGCGGTCCCCAAACGTCAGGTCAGTCACTGCGCTATCGTAAAACACCTCCGATTCACCTGTTTCAGCCAAAACCAAGAATTCATGTGTATCATCACCACCAATTGGTCCAGAGTCCGCACGCATTGGGATCGCTTGCAAACCCATACGTTCATAGGTGCGCAGATAGCTAACCAAGTGACGGTTATAGGCGTGCAACGCATCCTCTTTGGTCAGGTCAAAGTTATACCCGTCCTTCATATAAAATTCACGTCCACGCATAACGCCAAAGCGTGGGCGCCGCTCATCACGGAACTTCCACTGAATTTGATACATGGTCAAAGGCAAGTCTTTGTAGCTACCAACGTGCGAACGGAAAATATCCGTAATCATTTCTTCAGCTGTTGGTGTAAATAGCATGTCACGGTCATTGCGGTCTTTGATGCGCAACATCTCTTCGCCGTAATCATCATAACGACCACTCTCGCGCCAAAGGTCAGCCGATTGAATGGTCGGCATCAACATCGGCATGTGCCCAGCGCGGTGCTGTTCTTCGTGCACAATGTTCTCAATTTTGCGCAAAACTTTAAAACCAAGTGGCAACCATGAATAGATCCCCGCACTTGATTGTTTGATCATGCCTGCACGCAGCATCAAGCGGTGGCTGACAATCTGCGCCTCAGCAGGGTTTTCCTTTAGAACGGGCAGAAAATAACGGCTCAAACGCATGGCGCGGCTCCTCAAATAACAATTGATGCCTGATTAAGCCAAACGGCCAGCCCTCGCAACGCCCCTGTTGCATCAGTGAAATTTTCCAAACTTCACTTTTCCCGAAAAGCTCTAGGGGAGACGCGCAGCGTCCAGGAAAAGCCTTTTAAAAAGCACAGATTAATCAGCCCAAAAACCACCTAAATCAAGAAACTGAAACCCTAGATCACACGACCGCCAGCGGCATGATCCACAGCCAAAACCATGGCGTATCTCTTCCAACAAGTCATGAGACTTGGGTGAAAACATGGAAGGTTATTTACAAAGAATACTATGTGCAATTTGGCAGCGGTGACGGCTGCGACACTTACATTTGGTACTGCAGCGCAGGCTGCAAACATAGTTGAAATCGCATCAGGCGACGATCGTTTCACAACTCTAGTGGCCGCCATATCAGCCGCGGGACTTGTTGAAACGCTTCAGGGGCCTGGTCCACTCGATGTCTTTGCCCCGCTCAAAGATGCTTTCGCAGCATTGTCAGCAGGAACAGTGGAAACATTATTAAAACCAAAAAGAAGTGCAATAGTTGTGATTTCCAATATCAAAGCAGACAGCGACGTGATCCACGCAATTGACAAGGTACTTCTGCCAGGCACACGCCCAGATTGCCACTAAACAAAACTTAATAACCATCAAAGGCCCCGCAAGGCGGGGCCTTTTTTCATCTGCCCTTGAATACCATCCCCAAACACGCGATTTGTAAGAAAGATTAATGAGGAGCCGAAGATGGGCCTGCCAGTACGTGATCAACTAAAATATTGGGGCCTCACCGCCGCGATTTTCTTTGTCCTGCTTTGGGTATTGGGGGACGTACTTCTGCCCTTCGTCCTTGGCGCTGCGGTTGCCTATTTCCTTGATCCCGTTGCGGACCGTCTTGAAGCCCTTGGTGCCAGCCGTGTTTTGGCAACGGCCACTATCACCCTGACTGCGGTTTTCATCTTTGTTCTGGTCGCTTTGTTGTTAATCCCAACCCTCATTCACCAAACCACATCTCTTTTTGCCAGCGCTCCACAATATGCGACAGACCTAGGGATGATGCTCACGGAACGCTTCCCTGCGTTGCTCGACGAAACATCGCCTCTTAGCCAAACCTTGTACAGTGTCGGGGAGACTATAAAAAGCAGAGGTGGCACATTGCTGAATACGGCCCTCAGCTCAGCAGCATCTTTGATCAGAATCATTACACTGTTCGTCATCGTACCAGTAGTGTCGGTCTATCTATTGTTAGATTGGGACAACATGATCGCCCGCATCGACGAACTGATGCCCCGCGACCACGCACCCATCATTCGCACACTTGCCAAACAAATCGATCAAACCTTAGCCGCATTTATTCGCGGCATGGGCACCGTTTGCCTGATCCTTGGAACATACTACGCTTTTGCGTTGATGATTGTCGGCTTGCAATTTGGTCTGGTCGTTGGCTTTATCGCAGGTCTAATTACCTTCATTCCATACCTTGGCTCACTTATAGGCGGCGCATTAGCCATCGGCCTTGCCCTGTTCCAGTTCTGGAATGGTGTTGAGGTCACAACAGATGGCATCATCACATATTCAACCGATTGGATGCGCATTGGCCTTGTCGCGATCGTCTTTGTTGTTGGACAAGTAATCGAGGGCAACTATCTGACCCCGAAACTTGTCGGCAACAGCGTTGGCCTGCACCCTGCTTGGTTACTTTTGTCTTTGTCAGTGTTCGGAACAATCTTTGGTTTCGTAGGTCTACTTGTCGCCGTGCCTTTGGCAGCTGCAATTGGTGTAATCATCCGCTTTGCAATAGGACAGTACAACACCAGCCTGCTTTACAAAGGGCACAGCCGCGAGTCTGACGACGTATGAACCAACAACTTAGTTTTGATCTTCCCGTTGTACCTGCACTTGGGCGCGACGACTTCATGATTGCGCCCAGTAATGCATTGGCACTTGCGATGATGGAAACCTCCCAAAACTGGGAAGGGGGAAAACTCATATTATGTGGTCCTGAAGGTTCAGGCAAAACTCACCTATCGCATGTTTGGGCAGGTACACACGATGGGCAAATTGTCTCCGCTATGGATCTTTCAAATGCTGATATTCCCACCCTTGCGCAAACGGCTGTTGTCGTTGAGGACGTCACAAACATAGCTGCAAACTCCGACGCCCAAACCGCGTTGTTTCACCTGCACAACTTAATGCGCATGAACAAACATCCCTTGCTAATGACTGGCACAGGCACACCGAACCATTGGTGCCTCAGCCTCCCTGACCTACAAAGCCGGATTGACGCAGCGGGCGTTGCGACCCTTGAAGCCCCCGACGATACGCTACTGGGTGCCGTAATTGCCAAACAATTCAGCGACCGTCAGCTCATGCCCCGCCCTGATGTTATCCCATATTTGGTCCTGCGCATTGATCGGTCATTTGCAGCAGCACGAGACGTTGTTTGCGCGATGGATGGCCATAGCCTTGCGCGTCACAAACCGCTGACACGCGCACTAGCCTCCCAAGTGCTGGACAACTTGGCATAAACGGCGCAATAATCGCCACTTAACCGTCATAGTTGAGTGTTAACAAAACCCTATGTCACACGCTGATTTCCTAAAAGCGCCCTTCGATGCGCCAAAGCACCTCCCTGATTTGGATCCATCCAGCGCAGATAGGTTCTATAATCGTGAGCTAAGCTGGCTTGGTTTTAATTGGCGTGTCCTTCAAGAAGCCGAAAACCAACGTGTCCCACTGCTTGAACGACTTCGTTTTCTTTCAATCAGTGCAGATAACCTAGACGAATTTTACACTGTTCGCGTCGCGGGTCTGCGTGAATTGGCGCGCGCAGGTAACGTGACGCCGGGCATCGATGGGCTGTCCCCTGCAGAACAATTGAAACTGATCGACGAAAACGCGCGTGATCTGATGTACACGCAACAGCGCGTTCTTGGTCAGTTGCACAAAGAGATGGAAGCGCAGGACATTACGATCCTGCAACTTGACGATTTAACCGATGATGACCGCGTATTTCTCAAGGATTTCTTCCTAAGCCAAGTGTTCGCCGTGCTCTCGCCTTTGGCGATTGATCCGGCTCATCCCTTCCCGTTCATCCCAAACACGGGTTATGCGCTGGCACTACAACTGCAACGCAAACGTGACAAACGTAACTTGCAGGCCCTATTGCCAATCCCAGCACAGATCGACCGTTTCATTTCAATACCCAGTGCCAAAGGTCACAGATTTTTACCACTTGAAGCACTGCTCGTCCTTAATATCTCCGGCCTATTCCCAGGATATGAACTCAAAGGTAACTTTGAATTCCGCGTCCTAAGGGACAGCGATCTAGAGGTAGAAGACGAAGCCGAAGATTTGGTGCGCGAGTTTGAAGTAGCGCTGAAACGCCGCAAACGCGGTCAGGTTGTTCGAATTAACATTTCGGCTGGTGCGCCGCAAAAGCTCAAATCCGTCGTTATGGCCGAACTGGGCGTGGGCGACGAAGAACTGATCGAGATCGACGGCATGATTGGCGTCGATGACTTAAGCGAATTGGTACTAGACGAACGTCCCGATCTTTTATGGCCCTCTTTCAAGCCACGCGTGCCTGAGCGCGTAACCGATTTTGAGGGCGACATGTTCGCCGCTATTCGTCAAAAAGACATGCTTCTGCATCACCCTTACGAAACCTTTGATATGGTTGTTCGTTTCTTGCAGCAAGCTGCACGCGATCCAAATGTAGTTGCAATCAAGCAAACGCTTTACCGCACATCCAAGCGGTCCCCGATTGTCGAAGCGCTGTGTGAAGCCGCCGAAGATGGCAAGTCTGTCACCGCATTGGTTGAGCTAAAGGCTCGCTTTGACGAGGCTGCCAATATCCGCCAATCACGCCGTTTGGAGCGCGCAGGTGCGCATGTTGTATACGGATTTATCGATCTAAAAACCCACGCCAAGATCAGCACCGTTGTGCGCCGTGAAGGCAGTGAACTGGTGACTTATACCCACTACGGCACCGGCAACTATCACCCGATTACTGCGCGTATCTACACCGATCTATCGCTGTTTACATGCGATGCAAAGTTGGGTCGCGACGCGACCAAGGTATTTAACTATCTGTCAGGCTATGCCCCACCCGAAAACCTGAGCAACCTTTCGATTTCGCCCACAAACCTAAAAACGCGCCTGCTCGAAATGATCGCAGCAGAGGCGGAACACGCGCGTGCTGGTCGGCCTGCTGAGATCTGGGCAAAGATGAATAGCCTGATTGAAAAGGAAATCATCGATGCTCTGTATGCAGCGTCCCAAGACGGCGTGAAAATCAGCCTTGTCGTGCGCGGCATTTGTGGCCTGCGTCCTGGCATCAAGGGTCTCTCTGAAAACATCCGAGTTAAATCAATCGTCGGACGTTTTCTTGAGCATTCGCGCATTGTTTGCTTTGGCAACGGCCACGGCCTGCCCCACAAAAAAGCAAAGGTGTTCATATCCTCTGCTGACTGGATGAGTCGCAACTTGAACCGCCGCGTGGAGACATTGGTCGAGATAACAAACGGCACAGTTAAGGCGCAAATCGTGTCCCAAATCATGGCAGCAAACCTCGCAGACGTGACCCAAAGTTGGGTTATGGCACCTGATGGCAGCTTTAATCGACCACCCGTTGATGAAGGCACCTTCGAATTCAACTGCCACCGCTTCTTTATGGAAAACCCATCGCTGTCAGGCCGCGGCTCTGCGGGTGCATCCGATGTTCCAAAATTGACCCATACGAAGAACGAACCACCAAAGCCCAATTGATTTCTATCTTTGCCGCGCCTAACAGAACGGCGCGCACGACATTGCACATCCTGATAGGGAAGAACGGACGTGAAAACAGAAACCTCTGCTAACGAAACCGGCTCATTCGGGCTTTCCCTTTTTGATGATCCCAGTACGCGCGCCCTATCACGCGTTGGCGTCGTGGATGTTGGATCAAATTCGGTCCGTATGGTTGTGTTTGATGGCGCGGCACGTAGTCCCGCATACTTTTATAACGAAAAAATCATGTGTGCCTTAGGCGCTGGCGTATCTGAAACGGGCAACTTAAATCCAAAGGGACGTGACCGTGCGCTGGCTGCAATGATCCGGTTCAAACATCTTGCCGATGGAATGGGCCTGTCCGAACTAACTGTTGTGGCAACAGCTGCCGTGCGTGACGCCCAAGACGGTCCAGCATTCTGTGCTGATGTACTACAACATACTGGCCTGCACGTCTGGGTTATTGATGGCAAAGAAGAAGCGCGGCTTTCAGCACAAGGCGTGTTGCTTGGCTGGCCCGGTGCTTATGGGTTAATTTGCGATATTGGCGGTTCTTCGATGGAACTGGCTGAGATATCAGAAGGCCGCGTTGGCAAACGTGTAACATCCAACCTTGGCCCGTTGAAACTTCAAGGGCTTAGTGGTGGGCACAAAGGACGTAAAGCGCACATTAAAGAAACTATTGCGAGCCTTGTTGAACAAATGGGCGCACAGCGTGATCGCCTTTTCTTAGTTGGCGGAAGCTGGCGTGCGATTGCGCGCATCGATATGCACCGTCGTGGATATCCGCTACATGTTTTGCACGAATACCGGATGACCCCGGCTCATGTGTCACGCACTGCAAAGTATATTGCTGAGGCTGACATCGAAGAGTTGCGCAGCGCTTGCGGCATATCATCCGCCCGCATGATCTTGGTCCCTTTGGCAGCCATCGTCCTCAAGCAGCTCGTCAAAGCATTCAAACCCACAGATATCGCCATCAGCAGCTATGGTATCCGCGAAGGGCTGCTTTATGAGCAAATGCCCCAAAGATTGCGTGACCGCGATCCATTGATTGAGGCATCACGTTTCGCCGAAAACAAAGACGCCCGCATGCCCGGATTTGGGAAATCTCTTTGTGACTTCGTTTTACCTCTATTCAAATCAGCACCCGAAACGCGCAAACGCTTGGTCAAAGCGGCCTGTTTGCTGCACGACGTCAGTTGGCGTGCACACCCAGATTACCGCGCAGAGGTCTGTTTTGATAATGCTACCCGCGCCAATCTCGGTGGCTTGAACCACCACGAACGTATATTCCTTGGGCTGGCATTACTGCACCGCTACTCCAACACCCGCGAAGGCACACGGTTCGAAGAGCTGTACACACTGGTTGACGAAAAGACCCAGTTAGAAGCTGAGGTTCTGGGCAAAGCCATGCGTTTTGGTGCCATGCTCTGGATGGAGAAAGGCGCCGAACGGGCCACGTTCAAATGGTATCCTAAGAAACGGATATTAGAGCTGCGCCTGACGCACGATGCATTGCCGTTATTTGGCGAAGTCGCCGAGGCACGTTTGAAATCCCTAGCGTCCTCATTGCAGGCCGAACTGGTTGTGAAAACCCGCAAGGATTGACCGCAACTTAAACGTCGATGTCCAAAGTTACCGGAAAATGGTCTGACGCCGTAACCAGCGCATCGTGCAGTTTGGGCGTATCCCAACATTTCGGATCATCCAAAGGACGCCATATGCGCCATGATGTAGTCTAGCAAAGCCTGCAAAAACCGTTTGCGGTGGTTAACAAAGAACCGCGATGTTGTTGGCGTAGCTGCCAAACGGCGCGACAATGCAATCTGTGCATGCGGCTCAATCAGCTTTGGCATGCCTTTGTCCCGAAACGGTACGTCGACCGAGGAACGACCAAACAGATGTTCGTATTCGTCCAATCCTGGGCCATCGTTCATATCACCCAAAACAATCAAAGGCTTGCCCTGATCCAAATGATCTGTGATCCTTTGACGCAACCAAATCGCCTGCGCCAATTGTTTGCGGCGATTGGCGATGGAAAAGCGCATGACTTCATCGCGATTGCGCGCACCATGGGCGGCCTTTGACTTCAAGTGTGCACCGATAAAATGCAGATCAAGTCCAGCCTTGGTTTTAATGGCCAATTCCAAAGGTGGCTCTGAAAAAGTAACCAAATTCTCGACATCATCGACGTCCAAATCAATACGATATGCACCATCAAAACGCAGGGCATTTTGGCCACCCGTTTCGCCCAGATCATCGCGCTTGGGATCATGGCGCACAGTCATTACGTCCGGATCATACAACATCGCAATCTCTTGCTACGTGTCATTGGCGAAACCAATGGCGGCTTTGCGGGCTCACAATCCAAACCGCGCAGCAAACGTTTCAAGCGCCAAAGCGGCATCGCGACGTTTCCCGTGGTCCGGTGCCTCGATAATCATGACGGCATCCGCGTCCATCGCCTTAAAGACTACGCCTAAGGCATCGGTTTGTTCCTTGCGTGTCACCTTGTGCCGAGAGGACCAACCATCTTGTGCCGAGAGGACCAACCATCGCCATTCAAAAGTGCCCCATCGTTATCGAACAGACGGTCCATCCATTCGATATTATATGTTGCAATGCGCATTATGCGTGTACTTTTCTAATGTCATCCCAAGCGTGGTTGATATCGATCATACGTTTCTCCGCCAACAATACGGCCTCTTCAGGGATGCCGCGGGCAACCATCGCATCTGGGTGATTGTCACGTACAAGCTGTCGCCATACTTTGCGCATTTCATCAAATGACATGTCTGGGTTCAGCCCCAATACAGCATAAGGATCTTGTTCTGCATCAGGTACAAACCGTGCTCTTAAGGCTTTGAATTCGCCAGCCGAAACTTCGAAAATCTCAGCCACACGTTCTAAAAAGGCATTCTCGTTCGGGTGATAAAATCCATCCGCCATCGCAATGTGGAACAAACCTTCCATCAAATCCTTTAGAGTGTGCGGATCTTCATGGAACATCGTGTGAATACGGGTCGCATAGCTTTCAAAACCCGTAACATCTGTGCGTGCCAAATTGAAAACACGGGCGGCCCCAGCTTCGTCTTGGCTTGCAATATCAAACACTTCACGAAAGGCCGTGACCTCGTCACGTGTGACATGCCCATCCGCTTTTGCCATTTTTGCACCTAATGCAATAACAGCAATCGCAAACGCAACTGATCGTTCGGGTGGGCTGCGTAATTTGTCAAAAACCGACCACAAGGTCTCCCCAGAAGTGAGGGCAGCAAGAGCTTCAGCGATACGGGACCAAATAGACATAGCGCCAACCTATCCTTTGCGTTCAGAAGTGTCAGTGGGCTTTTCTAGAATTAAGTGCATTAATATCAAATCATGCCAGACGGCATTTTTACGACCAACTTCAGGCAAGTGGCCAGCCTGCTTGAACCCACATTTTCATGAAACGCGACCGCGTTGGCATTCCCGCCACTAATGACCCCGATCATCGCATGATGGCCAAGCGTCATGGCAGCACTCACAAGGGTATCCATCAACGCCCGCCCCAATCCTTTGTCCTGCGCCTCGGGCACAAGGTAGATTGAGTGCTCGACTGTATGCACATAACCTGGACCGCCACAAAACGCCCCAAACAACGCAAAACCCACAAACACGCCTTCTTACTCACAGATCAAGACACTCCGCTCAGGATCCATGATCATAGCTTCAACGTCACCGCATACTTTCAGTTCAGTGGTAAAAGTAACGACTGTCTCACGAATTAGATCGTTCCATAGCGCGGTGATCGAGTGCGCATCAGCGATAACGGCCGAACGGATCACAACTGCCGTATCCCATGTGGCGTATCAAATTCTGCCATCAAATCTTGGGACCCAACCTCAAACACAACACGAACATCCGTCAGCGCCTTCTTCACCGCAGTCTCCAACTCTTTTGCATGTGGGTGCGCGATAACAAGACGACGCAAACGGCAACCCGAGGACGGCAACATCTCAGCGGGATGCGTCGCTGTCTGCCATTTGATCAGCGCGGGACACTGATTGTCGAAGGGTAAAACCCCGCTGGCAGGCACAACCATCTGCCAACGCAAATCACCGCGTTGTAACGAAACAGCTTCACCAACCCCATCAGGTAACAAAGCCATATCATCATCAAGCGCATCACTGCGGCATATCCAATTGCTCAAGCGCGGATTGCCTGAAAACCGGTCAAGATCAAACCACCTTGGGCGGTCAGGGTTAGGGGCGTTAGGATTGATCGCAATCGCTTCCAAATACAGTCCACCTGCCAATCCCATCAGCTTATTATGCGTATGAAAAACAGCGTGTTCGCCACCTGGCCGCATCGAAATGCCCAAGGCCTCCTCGACATAGGACTGGGCCTGTTCAAGTGTCTCGCCGGACACCGCCAAATGATCTAGCAGCATGGGATCGCCTCATTACTATGCATTGCGAAAATAATCCAAGAATAAGAGTAGTTTTGCAGGAATTCACATTGATTTCGAGGGCCAAAATCTTATCTGAGCTATAGTACTTGACAATTTCGGAGCGATTTAATGTTTTTACGAGCCCTCGACCGGTTTTTTAGCCATGAAGCATCGGGAGGGATCCTGCTTATGCTGTCAGCATTGGCAGCGATGATCGTTGCCAACTCTGCATTGTCAGGCCTTTATGAATTCGTACTTGCCGCAAAGTTCTCTGTTCTGATCAACGGCGAAGGCCTTTCTAAACCACTCATCTTGTGGATCAACGACGGCCTGATGGCGATCTTCTTCTTCCTGATCGGTTTGGAACTAAAGCGCGAAATTCTCGAGGGCAACCTCAAGAACCCAAGCGACATCATTTTGCCGGGTGTTGCAGCCATCGGCGGAATGGCCCTACCAGCGTTGATTTTCGTTCTCTTCAACTGGAACATCGTTGAAAATATTAGCGGTTGGGCCATCCCAGCAGCAACCGACATCGCATTTGCGCTGGGTATCCTCGCACTTGTTGGCAGCCGGGCCCCTGCATCGCTCAAGGTATTCTTGCTAACACTGGCAATTTTAGATGACCTTGGCGCAATCATTATCATTGCCTTGTTCTATACGGCAGAACTGAAGGTAGATTACCTGTTTCTTGCATTGCTTCCATTGGCGGGCTTGCTATGGCTAAATATCAAAGGTGCGCACCGTATCGCCCCTGCCCTGCTTTTGGGCGCGATCATGTGGTACTTTGTTCTTAAGTCTGGGGTCCACGCAACACTGGCTGGGGTCGTCACCGCATTCTGCATTCCGCTCAAAGACAAATGGGGCAAGTCGCCATTGCATTCTCTTGAGAATGGCCTGACACCTTATGTCCTATACCTCATCATCCCGATTTTCGCTTTCGCAAACGCAGGTATTGTCCTGAAAGGTATGACCTTCAATGACCTACTGGCCCCTCTTCCATTGGGCATCGCACTAGGCCTGATCGTCGGGAAACAGGTTGGTGTATTTGGTCTAACAATGTTGATGGTCAAAACAGGCATCGCCAAGATGCCACATGGGGCGACTGCATTGCACATCTACGGGATCTCTTGCTTGGCTGGGATCGGCTTCACAATGTCCCTATTCATTGGTGGCCTTAGCTTTGCAGACGCTGAAATGATGAACCAAGTTCGCTTGGGCGTGCTAAGCGGTTCGATTGCATCCGGTATCTTAGGTTACACAGCGTTGATGATGGCCTCGCGCCAATCACCCCAAGATGATGCACCCGCATCTGCATAAACAAAATGGGGCAGCCATTGGCTGCCCCATTTTAGATCGCCACTCGTCTGCCCTTTAGGACCGGATTTTACGAATGATCTTAAGGATATCTTTCGCAGCATCCGGAATATTTGTCCCCGGTCCAAAGATCGCCTTAACCCCATTATCATACAGATATCGATAGTCCTGTTGCGGGATAACGCCACCACAGATTACGATGATATCCTCTGCGCCAGCATCCTTCAGGGCCTTTACCAATTGTGGTGCCAGCGTCTTGTGACCCGCAGCTTGGGAACTGATCCCAATCACATGCACATCGTTATCAACAGCGTCCTGTGCGGCTTCTGCAGGCGTTTGAAACAGCGGACCTACATCCACATCAAAACCGATGTCAGCAAACGCGGTTGCAATAACTTTTGCACCGCGGTCATGCCCATCCTGGCCCATTT
>JAOEQC010000009.1 GCA_028388995.1 Ascidiaceihabitans sp.
TGCTGCATAAAAACGATGTAGTCACATGTGACTAAGGGAGAATAGTAAATGTTTCTGAAAAACGCATGGTATGTTGCTGCTTGGGCTGAAGAGATCACACGAGATTTGCAGCAGATTATGGTTTTGGGCGAAAAGATCTGTGTCTTTCGCACAGAAATAGGCGAATTTGTCGGGCTAGAAGATTCCTGCCCACACCGCAAACTACCCCTGTCCAAGGGCCGCATCAAAGGCGACACTGTTGAATGTGGTTACCACGGTCTGACGTTTGACTGCTCTGGCCAATGCGTTTGGGCACCGGGAATAGGGCGCATCCCGTCTAACGCCAAAGTACATGCCTATCCGCTGCATGAAAAGTACGGGCTGGTTTGGATCTGGATGGGCAACCCTGCCTTGGCCGATCCCCATGATATTTTCGAGATCGAAAATTACGAGAACCCAGACTGGGGCATCAATCGTGGCGACGCGATGGAGTTGGAATGCAATTACCTGTTAATGTGTGACAACTTGCTGGACCCGACCCACGTGGCATGGGTACATGCGGGCAGCTTTGGCCAAGCCGCGACCAAGGACGCGCCACTGCGGGTAACCAAGAACGAGGACGGTGTGATCGTGCATCGCTGGATGATGGATGTGGAACCCGCACCGTTTTACAAGAAGGTCATCGGCTTTACCGGAAATTGCGACCGTTTGCAGCATTACGAGGTGCGTTATCCCTCACATGCGTTGATCCGTGCGGTGTTTACACCTTCGGGCACAGGGGGGCCTGATGGGCCATTGCATGAGGATGTGTTCATAATGGACAGCTATAACTTCATGACCCCAACAACCGAGGGCGAAACGCGTTACTACTGGTTCCAACTGCGCAATATCCGCCCCGATGACAAAGCCCTGTCACAGTTGATGACCGAGGATGTGCAACACGCATTTGAAGAAGATCGCGCGGTGTTGAACGAGGTCCAAAAGGGCATGAGCAACAAAACCTCGCCCCATATCGACCTGCCGATTGATGGCGGACAGTTGCGGTTCCGTCGCCAGTTACAGGCGATGATCAATGAGGAACAGCAGGTCGACGCGCAAATGGCGGAGTGATTACTTTAGCCTCGCCCGCAGAACGCGGATGAGGTTTTCACCCATGACTTTGCGGATGTCTTGTTAGGAAAGACCAGCCTCGAGCAATGCGTGGTTAAGGGCGGGCAGCTCGGATGTGTCGAACGCGGTCTCGACTGAGCCATCAAAGTCAGAACCAAGGGAAATGTGATCTACGCCGACTTCTGCGATCCCTGCTTTGATCATACGCGCGATGCCCGAGGGACTGATATCACCACAAGCGACTTCGGCCCAAAAGCCGATACCGAGCACACCACCTGATGCGGCGATGCGGCGCATTAAATCATCAGGAAAATTCCGCTTTGCTGGAAAATGGCCAAAAATGCCGGTGTGGCTGACGATAATGGGCATATTGGTCATATCCAACACGTCCTGCGCGACTTGTGGGGAGGAATGAGCAAGGTCCAGAACCATTCCACGCGTTGCGATGTCCGCGACAACACTGAGGCCAAAATCAGTCAAACCGCGATTGCTGAACCCATGTAGGGAGCCGCCTAGATCGTTGTCAAAGAAATGTTGCAGGCCAATGACGCGGTGACCTGCGGCTTCAAGCCTGTCCATGTTTGACAATTCACCTTGGAGAGGGTGGGCCCCTTCGATCCCCAGTAGGCCACCGATTGTCTTACTGCCAGCGGCGCGGCTTACGAGATGTGCTTCGAGTTCGGCGAGGGAGGTGATGACACTCAGCTGATCGGAAGAATGCTCAGCAATCTCGTGCAGTTTCTCGGCCTGATACAAAGCGCGCTCTAGCAATGAGGTCCAAGTGCGCGGTGGCCAGAGTTGGCCAACTACAAGCGGGGTTATGCTGTCAGGCGCGTCGGTTGCGTTTTTGTCATAGTTTTGGCCTTTGGGGCTTTTGGTCACGGCAGTGAAAACTTGGATCGCGACATTGCCTTCGATCAATCGCGGAATGTCCACTTGTCCACGATTGCCGCGTTTGACGATGTTACGTTTCCAAAGCATGCTGTCGTGAAGGGCTTGGGCTGTTTTCGAGACGGGATATGCATCGTGGGGGACAATACTGTTGCGGGATTTTTCGACGTAAGCGGGGGCGAATGTAAGAAAGGCGCTAATCGCGATGACGATAAAGATTAGAAATCCGGCAACTAGCTTTTTAAGGCACGCATCGTCGGCTCCGTTGAATTTGATTGACTGGATCATATGCGAGATCGAAATTGGGGCAACGGGTAACGTGACACCCTGAATTAATTTTGGAGACAACAATGGCTGGAGGTTGGGCAAAAGACGGCGCAGTGAGCGAACAGATTGAGGCATCAATCAACGATGAACTGGCCCGCATGCTTGCGCGCAAAATACCTTTGGGCGCAAGCCTTTCAATTTGTGCTGAGTGCGAGGAACCAATTTTGGAACAACGGCGCCTGGCAGTGGTTGGCGTGAAACTTTGCCTTGATTGTGTTCAGGAGCGTGAGAACCAGCATCAAAAACGTGGTGGGATCAATCGGCGTGGGAGCAAGGACAGCCAGTTGAAATGAGCGTTTTACGTATTCTCTGAGCGGCCCTTCGGGGAGAGTATATTTTGGTAAGATGAAATGGCGTTGGTCACGCGCTGTCGTGCGCGTGACCAATTTAGTTTCAGTCTTCCATAGCTTCGAGTTCGTCAATGAACCCTGAAATCATTGAAAGACCTTTGTCCCAGAATTTCGGATCAGACGCATCAAGACCGAATGGGGCAAGCAGTTCTTTGTGGTGTTTGGATCCGCCAGCTTTGAGCATCTCGAAGTATTTGTCCTCAAAACCTTCATCACCCTCAGCGTAAACCGCATAAAGCGCGTTCACGAGGCCGTCGCCGAAAGCATAGGCGTAGACGTAGAACGGTGAATGGACGAAGTGGGGGATATAGGCCCAGAAGGTTTCATAACCGTCCATGAATTCGAATGCTGGCCCGAGGCTTTCGCCTTGTACACTCATCCAAATATCATTGATGTTTTCTGGTGTGAGTTCGCCTTGAGCACGTGCTGCGTGAAGTTTGCACTCAAAATCATAGAACGCGATTTGACGCACAACTGTGTTAATCATGTCCTCGACCTTGCCAGCCAAAAGGATGCGGCGTTCTGATTTGGTTTCAGCCCCATCAAGCATTTTGCGGAACGTAAGCATTTCGCCAAAAACGGAAGCTGTTTCAGCTAGCGTGAGTGGGGTTGAGGACAGCATTTCGCCTTGTTCTGCTGCCAACATTTGGTGCACGCCGTGGCCCAGTTCATGGGCTAATGTCATGACATCGCGTGGTTTCCCTAAGTAATTGAGCATGACGTACGGATGTACATTCGTCACAGTCGGGTGCGCAAATGCCCCTGGTGCTTTACCAGGTTTTACACCTGCATCAATCCAACCATCTGAGAAGAAGTGCGCTGCGAGCTCGCCCATACGTGGGTCAAACGCGTTGTAGGCTGACATCACCATGTCTTCGGCAGTTGCCCAATCCACGACGCGCGTGTCTTCCATCGGGAGGGGCGCGTTGCGGTCCCAAACCTGCATCACATCAAGGCCCAGCCATTTGCGTTTTAATTCGTAGTAACGATGGCTTAGCTTGGGATATGCTGCGACAACCGCATTGCGCAATGCTTCGACCACTTCGGGTTCTACGTCGTTAGACAGGTGCCGCCCTGTTTGCGGCGTTTCCATGCCACGCCAGCGGTCGATAATTTCCTTTTCCTTGGCTTGCGTGTTGTGAACACGGGCAAAGGTTTTGACATTTGCACCAAAGACTTCGGCCAATTCACGTGATGCCGCTTCACGTTTACTGCGATCAAGGTCGGTGAGCAAGTTTAGTGTGCCCTCGATATTGAGCAGATCACCTTCGACGTTGAATTCAAGTCCGGCGATAGTTTCATCGAACAAGCGTTCCCATGCATCGCCAACAACACCCAAGTCGTGCATGAATTTTTCCAGCTCGTCAGACAGTTGGTATTTCTTCATGGCGCGGATGCGGTCGAATACGGGTTTGTAACGTGCCAGATCAGCATTGGCAGTCAACAGAGCTTCCATGTGATGGTCGTCGAGTGTGTTCAGTTCGAGAGTGAAGAAGACCAGTGGTGTTGTGTAGTTGGTAATCTTTTCTTGCGCATCCGACATAAATTTTGCGCGGCTTGCGTCTGTCGTCATTTGGTAATAGCGCAATCCTGCATAGGACATTATGCGCCCAGCAATTTGGTTGATCTTTTCGTTGCGCAAAACGCAATTTAGTAAGCTCGCAGCATCCAAAGTGGCCAACTTCTTCTCATAGTCGGCGGCAAAGGCTGCGCATTCTGTTTCAAGCCAATCAAGGTCGCCTTTGAGCTCGGGCGCATCTTCGCCAGTATATAGGTCATCAAGATTCCATTCGGGCAAATTACCCATTGGACCATCGCTATCGATGCCTCCAGATCCTGCGTTTACATCTTGGACGGGGAAGGGGAGTTGGAACATTTGAAGCCTCATTGATTTTCTAAACCAATAGGTATGTGCGAGGCGTTGGCGGGACAAGGCACAAATGTACAAATGCTGCGCGTTGGTTGTCACAACCTGCGCGCTTTATACATGTTTTAAAAAAACCGGTGTGCGAGAGTTTTCATTCACCGCTTTCAAAAGTGATGATGGACAACCTTGTCAGCTATGATCTGTGAAGAGTGCGGCAATCTGATCCAATGCACTATCGCGGATGCTCTGTTGCTCCATCAGAATTTCGTGTTCAGCATCCTGAACAAGCTCAAGAGCGCCATTACCCCAGCGTCTCATCCGGTCATAGACTGAACTGACACGGACAATACGTTCATTGGTGCCCAAGAATGTCAGTGTTGGGACCTTCGGGGAACTAAGGGCCGCGAGTGACCGCGTTTCTTTCAGGGCTTCGCGTAACCAGACATAGCTGGGACCGCCAAGGCCTAGTGCGTCATATTTAGCGACCTGATCTGTCATCAGCTCAAACATTTGTGGATCGGTGGTCAGCATATTGTCTTCAAAAGCCGCCGTAAGCACATTAGATTCAGGTGATGTGTTTGGCGGGTATGATGCGCCGTTGCCAAGTATTGGCATCAAGTGGCTTAGTATCCATGCTACTGGGCGCAGATGTGGCGCAAGGTGAATACCCCACATTGGGGCGGAAAAAACAGCGGCCTTTACCGCAAGTCCATTTTCCAATGCGCGTAGTCCGATAGTTCCACCCATTGAATGCGCGACGAGATAGTACGGTTTTGGCAGATTTAATTCTGCTGCAGCGCTCACGAGCGCGTCGACATCTTTTTGATAGTCGTGAAATCTCTCGACATGGCCGACCATTGGGTCATCTAACAAGCGATCTGCCATACCCTGACCGCGCCAATCGACTGCAATCGTGCAATACCCGCGGCTCTCGAGGCCCTCGGCGCAAGCGGCATATTTTTCAACATATTCGGTGCGGCCAGGGAACAGCAAAACTGTACCCCTAGCCGCGGTTTCTGCCCAGACCGCCAGTCTGATACGTTTACTGTCTGATGCGTGGGCCCAATAGGCCGTTGCATTCTCACCCGATGGGCAAACGTCAGAGTAAAACGGTGCGGCAGTCAAAGTCATAATGTTAGATCCTTAGCCTAAAACAGAGGCCAATTTCATTGCCATGCCCATGTCGCCATCGACCTTAAGCTTACCTGTCATAAATGCACTTGTGGCATTTGTATCACCGGCCAAGATCCCTTCGAACGTTTCTGCATCTGCGCTGAGGGTTACATCTGTTTCATCGTCGCCTGAACGTGCACCATCGGCGTCGATTACCACGCCGCCTTCGCCTTCGATTTCGAATTTGGCGGAACCATCAAATGCGGCTCCTGCCAATTTTTCGTTCAATGCAGTAACGGCTGCGTTGATAATATCACTCATGTGTTGTGGACCTTTTGGCTATTTCGCGCAGACTGCTATGGAAATGCGGCCGCGTCCTGTTACGTATCTATATATGGGCATCAAAACAGCGAACCTCAAACTTACCGTCGCGGCAATTATGATGACAGTCATAAATTCCTTACCATTGGCTGCGCAGTCGGTCACCTCCGATCTGATGGAGCAGCTAAAAACTGCCGAAGTCGGAGAGATTGCCAGAATTGAACGGGCGTTAAAATTGGAGTGGTCGCGATCTGGATCTAAGGCATTGGATTTGCTGCTATTGCGCGGGCGCGAAGCGATGGCCTCTGGGGATACAAATGCTGCAATCGAACACTTTACTGCGCTCACTGATCATGCCCAAAACTTTGCTGAGGGTTGGCATGGACGGGCAATAGCGTATTTCGAAATCGAATTACTTGGGCCAGCGTTAGCCGACTTGAAACGCTCTTTGGTGTTAAATCCTAACAATTTTGATGCGGTTTTTGGCCTTGGGTCAATGATGATGACATTCGAAGATTTTTCCCGTGCTGAAAAGGCATTTAGGGAGGTTCTGCGCTTGCATCTCAATCACGAAAACGCGACCAATGCACTTGAACGGCTTGAAAGCCAAGGAATCGGGTGTGAGCTTTAAAAGCTTGGGCCATTAAGGGAATGTCGTGTCGCTGAACGGACGTGTCGTGGCCGTTTTAGGTCCTACAAACACAGGTAAAACCACCTATGCAATCGAGCGTATGTTGGGGCATCGAACGGGCATCATCGGCCTACCGCTGCGCCTTCTAGCGCGCGAGGTCTATGACCGCATCGTTGCAATTCGTGGGCCTTCAGTTGTGGCCTTGGTCACAGGTGAGGAACGCATTGTCCCACCGCGTACTCAGTATTGGGTGTGTACGGTTGAGGCTATGCCAGAAGGCATGGGGTGCGATTTTCTAGCAGTTGATGAAATCCAAGTATGTGCAGATCCTGAGCGTGGCCATATCTTCACAGATCGCTTGTTGCGTGCTCGCGGTCTGAAGGAAACACTCTTTCTTGGCTCCGACACTATGCGAGGGGCGATTGCTGAACTCATCCCTGAAGCACAATTTCTGCGACGAGAACGAATGTCTGAGCTGACGTATGTTGGCCAAAAAAAGATTAGCCGCATGCGTCCGCGTAGCGCGATTGTCGGGTTCTCCGTCGAAAACGTATATGCGATCGCTGAACTACTGCGACGTCAAAAGGGCGGGGCGGCTGTTGTGATGGGCGCACTTAGCCCGCGGACGCGTAACGCTCAGGTTGAGATGTATCAAAACGGAGAAGTTGATTATCTGGTGGCGACAGATGCCATCGGGATGGGGCTGAACCTTGATGTTGACCATGTAGCTTTTTCTGCACTGTCCAAATTTGACGGGCGGCGTATGCGCCCACTTGCGCCCAATGAACTTGCGCAAATTGCGGGGCGGGCAGGGCGCGGTCTAAAAGATGGTACATTTGGAGTGACAGGGGACGCGCGTCCCCTGGATGACGGCATGGCGCAAGCCATTATGGACCATAAGTTCACGCCACAGCGCAAATTGAATTTCCGCAATCATGCGCTTCAATTTGGCAGCGTTGACCGTCTGATTCAGACACTTGAGGCATCACCAGATCACGAAATGTTGGTCAAAGCCCGTGAAGCTGACGATTTAGCAACACTAAAAAACTTATCCCAAGTGGGAGAAATTTGCGCCCGCGCAACCGATGGACCGTCTGTCAGATTGCTTTGGGATGCATGCCGTTTGCCGGACTTCCGCGGCATTGGTCGGGGGACACATGCGGACCTCGTAGCCGTTATTTATAACTACTTACATCAAAGTGGGTGCATTCCAGACGAATGGATGGAGCGTCAGATCAAAGTCATCGATCGGACGGATGGTGACATCGATACATTGTCCAAACGGCTCGCTTTTATTCGGACTTGGACCTACGTTGCACAACGCAAAGGTTGGACAAATGACGAAAGTCATTGGCGGGAGCAGACGCGTTCTGTAGAAGACAGGTTGTCGGACGCGCTGCACGAGCGTTTGACCCAAAGATTTGTAGATCGGCGCACATCCGTGCTTTTGCGCCGATTGGGACAGAAGGAAGCCATGGTGGCCGAAGTAAACGACGCAGGTGAAGTGACTGTAGAGGGTGAATTTGTAGGCAAGCTGGATGGTTTCCGGTTTAGCCAGGACAAGGGCACTGGAGTGGCTGAGGCCAAAACGATTAAAACGGTGGCGCTTCAGGCGTTAGCCCCGCAGTTCCATCTGCGCGCTGATCGTTTTTATAACGCTCCCGATACCGAAATTGACTATACGGAACAGGGTGGCCTTATGTGGGGTTCCTCCGCCGTTGGTAAACTTGTTGCTGGTGCCGATGCGCTTAAGCCACGGGTAGAAGTCTTTGTTGATGATGTTGCGGGACCTGAGGTTGCTGAAAAAGTGCAACGTCGCTTGCAGCACTTCATCGATCGTAAAGTTGCGGCCCTTTTTGAGCCGTTGTTAAACCTTGGTCGCGATGAAGCGTTGACCGGTTTGGCACGTGGCTTTGCATTCCAATTGGTAGAAAACATGGGCATGTTGCCACGCTCTGTAGTGGCCAACGAAGTTAAGGCGCTTGATCAAGATGCTCGTGGTGCATTGCGCAAACACGGTATCCGTTTTGGTCAATTCACCATCTTCATGCCGTTGTTGTTGAAGCCAGCCGCGACGCGCTTGCGTTTGGTGCTTTGGTCTCTGAACAAAGGTTTGGATGTATTCCCAGAATCACCTCCCCCCGGCTTGGTCACGATCCCAGCTGAAAAGGTTGTGGCAGAAGGGGCAGACACGATGTCTGGCTACCGCATTGCAGGCGAACGCGCGATCCGCATCGATATGTTGGAACGTCTTGCTGACATGTTGCGCTCAGAGGACTCACGTGGTGGGTTTGAGGCCAAAGCTGAGATGCTGTCCATTACAGGTATGACGCTTGAGCAATTCGCGGACCTGATGCAGGGCCTTGGCTATAAGGGCGAAAAAGGTGAGCGGGCTAAGGTAAAGGCGGCACCTTCTGAGGCCGTACCAGATGCTCCAGTAGCAGAGGTCGCGCCTGTGGAACCTGCTGATCCAGAAACTCCTGTTACCGAAGCTGAGATGGAAGCGTTCTACACCTTCACTTGGGCACGTGCACCGCGTGCAAACACACGTCCAGCAAGCACTAGCGATAAGCCAAGCGGTGAAAACCGTGGCAAAGGCAAACCTAAAGATAAGCCACGTGGTGCCAAAAAAGGTGTGCGCGACGACAAGGCAAAGTCTTTCTCTGCTCGTCCAACAAAACCTGAGAAGAAAATCGATCCCGACAATCCGTTTGCAGCGGCATTGATGGGATTGAAAAGCGGTAAGTAAGTGAGCGATCCGTCGGGCAAACAACGGCTAGACAAATGGCTGTGGTTTGCCCGTTTCTTCAAGACGAGGTCATTGGCCGCGACCCGTGTCGCTTCTGGTGATGTTCGGATTGATGGGGAACGAGTCACCAAACGATCCACGCTCATCCAAGCAGGCAATGTTTTAACCTTTGCAGTCGGTATACAAACGCGTGTTATTCAGATTGATGATATCGGTGATCGCCGTGGTCCAGCGTCTGAAGCACAAGAACTTTACACCGATTTGACCCCGCCTGAGGTCAAGCTTGAAAACAAACATCCGGCAAACCCTAGCTTTGAAGGAAAAGGGCGCCCGACTAAGCGCGATCGCCGTAAAGGTGATCTTTATCGCATCCATTCCTTCAGCGACGTCAGAGACGACCTTGAATGATCCTCCCCACTGAATTAGCTAGTCCAACGAACCGTTAAAAACGAGCGACCCTATATGACATATATCGTAAATGATGCTTGCATCGCCTGCAAATACACAGACTGTGTCGAAGTCTGCCCCGTAGATTGTTTCTACGAGGGTGAAAACATGTTGGTCATTCATCCAGATGAATGCATCGATTGCGGAGTTTGTGAACCCGAATGCCCTGCAGATGCTATTCGCCCTGATACTGAGCCTGACATGGAAAAGTGGGTTGAGTTTAACCGTAAGTATTCTGAGCTATGGCCAGTTATTATCACCAAAAAAGACCAACTTCCAAATGCGGAGGAAATGGACGGCAAAGAAGGCAAGATGGAGCTTTTCTCTGAAGCACCAGGTGAAGGTGGCTAAGCCACCATAGATTCGCGGTGCTAAGGCTGAAATACGCTCTCAGCCATGAATTTCACAAAATAATTTGTTATTTTTAGTTAAAAGGCCTCCCAGCGAACTTTCTTGGGGGGCTTTTTTGTGGTAGGGTGTT
This sequence comes from Ascidiaceihabitans sp., assembly GCA_028388995.1. Lineage (GTDB taxonomy): Bacteria > Pseudomonadota > Alphaproteobacteria > Rhodobacterales > Rhodobacteraceae > Ascidiaceihabitans. The sequence continues at coordinate 10,267 of JAOEQC010000009.1, forward strand.
TGAGTACATAACCTAACGGATTAATTCCCTGCCCCGCTATATTCAAGATTCTGGGCCTAGAAATCACTGAAAACCGCAAATTTGACGTGGCATTCTTGCCCATCCCATTGCGGTTTTGACTTTGAATTTTGCATGGAAGTTATCTGTTCTCTGAGGAAAATGAATGACTAAATCGAAAAAGCTAGACTTCCGTACCGGTGAATTCGTAGTTTACCCAGCTCATGGCGTTGGTCAAATCACTGATGTTGAAGAACAGGAAGTGGCTGGCGTTACGCTAGAATTGTTTGTGATTTCTTTCGAGAAAGACAAAATGACTTTGCGTGTGCCAACATATAAAGCCGTTGAAATCGGTATGCGGCCTTTGTCATCTCCAAATGACATTCTTCACGCTATGAAGACGCTAAAGGGTAAAGCCAAAGTTAAGCGTGCGATGTGGTCGCGTCGTGCACAAGAGTACGAACAAAAAATCAACTCTGGTGATCTGATTGCAATTGCTGAAGTTGTGCGTGACTTGCACCGCACTGATGATCAGCGTGAGCAAAGCTATTCAGAGCGTCAGCTGTATGAAGCTGCGCTTGAGCGTCTTACACGTGAAGTTGCGGCTGTTGAAGGGGGTGACGAAATCGCTGCTGGAACCAAGATCGTAGATGTGTTGATGAGCCGTGTTGTGCCTGTCATTGCTGCGACCTAAATCGCCTGAAAATTTCAAAAACCGCGCGAGATGAAAACCTAGCGCGGTTTTTCGTTGACTGAGATTAAGCAACCAGAAAAATTAGGATAACTGTTTCGCACAGCACCTGGGTTGCGCCTAAGACATCACCTGTCTGGCCGCCAACTTTTGCCTTCGCCAGTTTGGTCACAGCAAACGCGATAAGTGCCGTGATGATTGCAGCACTGATTGCGCTAGATCCGATCAAAATAAGGGCCAGAACACAAGCTGCAGCGAATGAGGTCGCAGCAGATTGTTGCGTGGGCCGGCCAACAGAGTGTGATAACCCCGTATCACGTGCATGGATTACCATTGCCATAATTGCAGGCAGTACCCCGCGCGATAAGACGGCCGCAGCGATAACACCGGCAAACCCAAGGGAAATTATAGCGCTCAGCGCCAACCAGCGTAGGCCAGTGAAGATGACCAAGGCCAGAACGCCATAGGTGCCGATTTGGCTGTCTTTCATGATTTCAAGGCGACGGGCAGGGCCAAACCCACCCCAAAAGCCGTCTGCGCAATCAGCGAGACCGTCTTCGTGCATCGCACCAGTTATGATCATACTTGTTGCGAGCATAATACCTGCAGTGATTGGAGCATTAAGGCCTAGGCCAAAAGCGATAGCACCAATAATGCAGGCTATAATACCAACAATTACCCCAACAATGGGGAATGCCCATGCATTTTCTGCTTGGCGCTCAAATGCTTCATCGGGTGCTTGTGGCAAGGGAAGGCGGGTCAACAATGTGGCTGCAACAACAATATCCCAAAGTGAATTGCTGAAGAAAGCGTCGTTCAAGTCGTTTTTATTCATGTCTGCGCCTTTTTCATGTCTTGTACGTTAAGGCGCATTGGGTAAACAGACGATACACGTCTGGCAAGAGTAGGAAGCAACACATGAGTAATTCAACAAACATTACCTTCACTAGACTCGATCATGTGCGGGACTTGATGGAAAATTTACCCGCTAAGGACGCTGCCGCTGTTGAAGGTGCACAGGCACGCAATAGTCAACTGACCAAACCACCAGGTGCTTTAGGACGTTTAGAAGATTTGGCTATTTGGTATGCTGGATGGCGCGGGACTGATCGCCCTGTCATCAGCGCTCCACAAATTATTGTATTTGCAGGCAATCACGGTGTCGCTGCCAAAGGTGTATCTGCATTCCCGCCCGAAGTTACAGAGCAGATGGTCTTGAATTTCCAACATGGCGGTGCTGCAATCAACCAATTGGCCAAGACGTTTGGCGCAAAGATGGACGTCCACGCATTATCTTTGGAGACGTCTACTGCTGATTTCACACAAGGGCCTGCAATGACTGAGTTGGAGGTCTGCGCAGCTATCCAAACTGGTTGGGATGCAGTTGATCCAATTGCTGATTTGCTTGTTGCGGGTGAAATGGGCATCGGTAATACGACTTCAGCGGCTGCGATTGGTATGGCGCTGCTTGGCGGTGATGCCGCTGATTGGACTGGCCGTGGTACGGGTGTTGAAGGTGCTGCACTTCAAGCAAAGACTGACGTGGTGGCTGCAGGTGTAGAGCGCCACGCCGGTAAAGGCGACGGTTTAGACGCATTGGCGGCTTTGGGTGGTCGTGAGTTGGCCGCTATGGCTGGTGCGATCCTGCGGGCACGTGTGCTGTCTATTCCAGTAATCTTAGACGGTTTTATCTGTACTGCTGCCGCGGTATGCTTGCATGTGACACAAAATGGCGTGTTGGATCATGCTGTTGCGGGGCATCAAAGCAATGAAAAGGCCCATGAACGGATGCTAGTCGCATTGGGCAAACAACCTTTGCTACAGCTTGGACTGCGCCTCGGAGAGGCATCTGGTGGAGCGTTGGCGATTGGCATTTTACAGGGCGCTGTTGCTTGCCACAGTGGCATGTCTACCTTTGCCGAGGCTGGCGTTTCAGACGGCTGAAACTAGCTTTTTGGCATCTTGAGGGTCAAGTTTCGGCTGCCCTTTTTGTAGCGTAGTTCGTTGTCGCCAATGGCTGAGACGCGTCCACCATCGATACGATCGCCAACTTGAACTTTTTGATAGCGGCCATTTGAAAGACGGACCAAAGCTCGACGGCTAGATGGTTTGCCGTAAACGCCGATCAGATTAACGTTGCGAAGGTTGATCGCATTCTTGACCGTCGCTGATTTTGCGACACTGGCGGACGACGGAATTTTAGGAACAACAACTTTTGGCGCGACTGACGCAACACGCGTTCCTTGATACGTTGATTGATTCGCCTTGGTGCGTTTGACGATCCGCGCGAAATTCTTTGGACGTCCATCTGGGCGTACAGATGCCGTAACTGCCTGTAGATTCGTTGGACCTTCAATGACTATCCCGCCAACACGTGGTGCCAGTCCCGCAAGTGAAGCCGCCGCCGCCGCTGCGTCATTTTGTGCGTTCTCAGTGGCTGGATCGACATCTCGTTGCGCAACGGCTTGTTCAACTGCCGGGCGCAATCTTGGACGTAATTGAGCAAGTTCTGATCGTGAAAGCCCCCCATTTACTGAGCGTTCGTTTTGTTCAACAAGATTTGACGGGCGTGATTGTGGTCGTGTTTTTGCAATCAAGGCAAGAGCTGGATCCACTTTTTCTGGCAAAGCTTTGCGTTCCGGCATCTTTGGCGGTGTAACTGCTGGGCTACTTAAGACAGTGACGCTGTTGGGCGTTATCGCACCATTGATCGTCGGAACGACCAACCCATTAGAACCGAGCGTAAAGGATGTGCCCGCCGCCAAGGATGTTGTTTGTTCGCCAAGTCCGCGGTCAGTTATCAGCGCCCCAACATTGGGCAACGCAATAGCATCGTTGGATGAACTGACGGGATCGGTGTTTGTAATATATAGGTCATCCAGGCTGATCAATGATGCGGGTTGCGGGACTTCTGGCGAAACAGGCCATATTCGAGTTGCCGCGTAGTTTGCTGGAAGTTCTTGAGCTGAAAGTTCTGGAAATGCAACGACAGGATCAGCCTGTGGTGCGCGTAGGGCGTCCAATACGGCCGTGTCTTCAGGGCTTAGGTCAGACCATGGGGTTACGGTTTCAATGTTTGGCCCTATGCCCTCTGATGGGGTAGGTGCCAAGCCCGAGGAGGGTGCCTCAGCAATTGCGTCGTCATTTGGGGAGTTGAAGAAGCGGGCAAGACCTTCGTCCATAAAGACAGAGGCCCAAGCGGCCACACCAACAAGGAAAAGTAATAATATGGCAGTTAAGATAAGGCCTAAGAATTTTGGTTTTCCACCAACGAAAGCTTTGCGTGCACCAAAAATTGTTAAACGATGCGCCTCTGTTGTTGGTTGGGTTAAAATTGGCGCTGGTGCTGGTATCGAATCTTTGCCAGATTTGCTTCGCCGGCTCAAGAACCCTTCTGCGATCTGAGATTCAGGCGGATCGATCGCGACCAATCCGGGTGTTTCAGATAGTGTATCCTCTATCGAAGGGACAGAGGCAGAGATGACTGAGGTTGCCAGGATGTTTCGGGTTGTAACTGCAAGCGATGGAGACGGTCTATTTGGTGCCAGACGACTTGCGAAGCCAACATCTACTGGGTTTTCAGACATCTGGGTAGGGGATTTGATGGCTGTTGGGGGCGCAACGGCCACGGCATCAGGCGCAAGTCTTGGTTTTGTTGTTTCAGTCGGTATTATGGGTGGAGAGACAAGTTTTTCAGCCGCGACCTCGTTAAAACTGTCCGTAATTAGCTGTTCTTCGCTGACGCCGTTTTCGGTCGCCTGTTCTGCTATCGGCGTGGCTAATTCTGGCTCTTCATGTTCCGGCACGCCTTCCTCAGAAACGGCTACTGTTTCAACAATAGGAATGGTAGAAACTTCAGGTTCCAGGTGCTCAGGCTCGAGTTTGGGAATGATTGCCTGCGGAATGTCAGCAGCGTTTCCCACTACGACAAGTACAGTTTGGTCAGGAACAATTGTTAAATCGCTATTCGGCGAGGTTGCACCGAAAAATGGTTCGCCGACGAAGTTACCTTCCTCAGGGATCGCGACCCAGCTTACGGGGTTAAAGTTATGCTCTCTTGCAAATGCTTTAGCTTCTGCCAAGGTCTCGCAAGCGACTGCTGCGACATAGGTTTGTGACTGATCCGAACTTACATCATAGGCCAGATCAGAAATGGCATAAGGAGTCGCACCTTCTAGAGCATCAAGCGCGAGTTGGTCTCGCTCATCTTCGCTTATGTCACCCGTTTCAAGCGTAATATATTTGATTTTATCGTTTGGAATGATCAACTTGCTGCTGATCTCATTATCACTGCATTGACGCGCTTTGGCTTCCAATTTGGCTAGATCGCCAGCCAAATCCGTAGAATCGAGAGCAACTTCATCAACCAAACGCCAGCCATCCGCTGCGCGCAGCAGCAGACAAATGCCCTCAAAAGAAAGGGAAAGCGCAAAATTCGGCTTCATCGTATGTCGGTTCCATCGATTTTTTGCGTGCCCAGCAGCACATCTACAATCCTAAGGATATAACAGTCACGCTACGATGGGAAGTATTTCGCTAAAATGTGGAGCAGACTCGTCGAACGACGGTGTTCAGAAATCGCTCGGTGTATGCGGGCTGCGAATTAACCAACGGAAATAAGGGGGTTAGTAGAGCAGTTTATGTGCTGCATCAAAATATGCTCTACGGAATATTGTCGATCCCGCAGAGCAATAGTGTAATGACTTAGCTTGTCGCTTTGGCCAGAGCTTGATCCAGGTCAGCAATCAAATCGTCTGCGTCTTCTGTTCCGATTGAAATGCGCACGACTTCTGGAGCTGCACCAGATGCACGTTGTTGCTCTTCAGTCAACTGACGGTGTGTCGTTGAAGCCGAGTGAATGACCAAGGACCGCGTGTCGCCAAGGTTGGCAACGTGGCTGAATATTTCCAGAGAGTTGACCAATTTAACGCATGAATCATAGCCACCTTTGACCGCAATCGTGAACAAGCCACCCGCGCCGCGTGGGCAGATTTTTGCAACGCGATCATAGTATGGTGAAGACTTCAGGCCCGCATAGGTCACGTAATCAACGCGCGGATCATTTTCGAGCCAACCCGCTATTTTCTCAGCGTTTTCAACGTGACGCTGCATGCGCAAGGATAGGGTTTCAGTGCCCATCAATGTGTAGTGCGCAGCTTGTGGGTTCATTGTCATACCCAGATCGCGCAGGCCAATTGCGATACCAAAGAAGGTGTATGCAAGGTTGCCAAAGGTCTCGTGGAACTTGAGGCCGTGATATGCTGGCTCTGGCTGGCTTAGGGATGGGAATTTGTCGTTTGCTGACCAGTCAAATTTCCCTGAGTCGACGACGCAACCACCAGTAACGGTGCCGTTACCTGTTAGGTATTTGGTGGTTGAATGAACAACAAGCGTCGCGCCGTGTTCGATAGGGCGGCACAGATATGGGGTAGATGCCGTGTTATCTACGATTAACGGAATACCAGCTTCGTCGGAGATGGCAGAGATTGCGTCGAGGTCAGTGATGTAGCCACCTGGGTTGGCAATCGCTTCGCAGAAGACCGCGCGTGTGTTTTCGTCAATCGCAGCTTTTACCGCATCCAAATCGTCGAAATCAACGAATGTGCAGGACCAGCCAAAGCGTTTGATGGTTTGACTGAACTGAGTGATCGTACCGCCGTATGCACGGCTAGAGGCTACGATGTTCATACCCGGTGACATTAACGGGAAGATCGCCATGATTTGCGCCGCGTGACCAGATGAACAGCAAACTGCGCCAACGCCCCCTTCAAGCGTCGCGATGCGTTCTTGCAAAACGGCAACTGTGGGGTTGGTCAGGCGGGAGTAAATGAAGCCTACTTCTTGCAAGTTGAACAACGCAGCAGCGTGGTCAGCATCGCGAAAGACATAGGCTGTCGTTTGGTGGATCGGCGTTTGACGTGCGCCAGTTGTTGGATCAGGTTTTGCGCCTGCGTGAATTTGCAGCGTATCAAAACCATAAGTTGGGCCATCAGTCATTGTTTAGATCCTTTTCCATAGCGGCTGTTTGTTGCTTTGTGGAGTAAGGTATGCACCGCCAACGATCAAGGGCGGGCTGAAAACCAAAGTCTTAGCGTAACCAGGAGCCTTCGGACTTAATCCAATTGCGGATCGCTTGTTCGCGCCGCGGCAAGTGGTTTTGATCAAAAAATACACGCACTTTTTCAATGCGACCTTGATAAATGGCACGCTTAATCGCTTTATAACCTTTTAGGATTTTTTGATCTTGTTCGGTGCGGCAACCGTTTCCAAAGTTTCAATTACATGCTGGCTTTCCCTTGCACAAAGCAGCGGAAACATGCGGTGATGACAGCTGGTTTTACCATCGAGATAGCTAGCTTCCAAGGTATCGCGACCACCGCCAAGTGCATGTACGACCAAGGGTAGGACTATTTGATCCAACCATGGCGTTAATTTCTGGCAGGCCAGTTCAGGCATTGGTTCGCGACGTACAGTCAATGCGTATTCTAAGAATTCCTCATTAAAGGCATGAGGACAATTGTAATAAAAGAAGCCAGTGTTGAAATAGAGGTAGAGTTTCCGATACTTATCGGGTTCCGACAAATCTAAGCTGCTGTCGAAATCCAGGCCGAATTTGTCATAGAGTGACTTCCAGATACCCGAATAACCAGGGCCATAAAGCGGTGGCTTTGGCCATGTGCCTTCACGCCGCAGCGATGCGGTCAAAGTCAAATGGCACGTACATCAGGTTATCAGTAATCAGGGCGTCTGTATCGAAAGAGACAAATGGTTCGCTTTTTGGTAATGCGGACAACATTTTAATTTTATTTCCATAGGCGTAATCGGTGCCAAAGTGTTTGGATTCAAAGGGCACAACTCCAGCATCCAACCCCTTAAGGGCTTCGAAGATGTCGAGTTTTAGGCGTGGATCGTTTGGCCACTTTGGACCCGGTTGTGGCTCTGCAATCAGCGATTTTCCTTGAAAATCAGGGCTATGATGGCACAGAGATGCAGAAAAAAGCAAGGCTTTGTAGCCCAAGCGGCCATTCTAACCAACGAAAACAACGTTGAAGGTTTCCGTTCCGTTCGGTTTGGTTTTTTTGCCATGCGCCTCCTGCTTTGCTCTTTTTCAAGTATGACGTGATTGTCTGAAATTCAAAAGTTGGCAAATTCGCTCTTTTGTGATGTTTGAGTGCGTTATGGTCGATTTGCATCTAAACGCCAACAATTTCGCAGAACTGAAGAAGTTGAGGAGGCGCTTGTAATGCTACGCTTCAGCCATTTTACCTTCTTAAGGTGGGGTGCCTTTGCACCCCAAATCAGTTTTATAACCATGTGTGAAAACAGCACTTAAGTTTTCTTAGTGTCGTCAACGATGTTCAACGTCGCAACGCCAGAATTGCCAAGCTCGACAGAAGCGAATGGCCCACCATGACACATGTTACCTGGGTCTTGGCTGTCCAACACATCACTCGCTGCAAATGTTTCTGCAGCAAACTGTTCAGCGTTGTCTTTTGGTCGATAGCCAAGGAAGCTGGCTTTTGCGTTGTCGACAGGCACCCGGTCATTGTTTGATACGCCGTAGACGACAGCAAAGCCTGTCACAGGTGTATCGACAGCGCGTGTCACCAGCTGGATTAGATCATCGTATGATAACCAAGACCCAACAGCGCGAGGGTTGCCGACGTTTGCGGCAGACAGAATCCGCATGCAAACGGATTCAATACCGCGTTTGTCCCAGTAAAGACTAGCCAAATCTTCCGCAAAGCATTTTGCCAGGCCATAGTAGGTGTCTGGGCGGTGCGGCGCATCGGTTCCAATGAATTCGTTTTTAGGGTGCATACCAACTGCGTGGATTGAAGAAGCATAAACAACACGGCGCACACCGTTTTTAAATGCGGCTTCCCACACGTTATAGGCACCAACGATGTTGGATTGAAGGATTGCATCAAACGGTGCTTCGTCTCCAATTGCGCCAAAGTGGACAACCATGTCTGCGTCCTTAAGTAGGTCAATCATTTGATCAAGGTTGGCCAAGTCAGCTTTCACATAGCTTTCACCCGCGTAAAGTGTGCCGAGCTCGTCTGCCAGGTCGGTTGAAATCAACCGATCTGCCATTTTGCTAAGCGGTTCGCGCAAGTGAGATCCAAGACGTCCAGCGGCGCCGGTAAGAACGATTTTTTTCATGATGTGTTTCCTTTTCTGGCCAATTTAGAAAGAGCCGCGGCTATGCGGTCCAGTGCTATGTTGAGGACATCTTCAGAGCAAGCTGCGGAGATACGAAAGAAAGGCGATAGGTCATAGGCGCTGCCTGGCACCGCGGCGACTTTGGCTTCGGATAAGATGTATGCGGTAAATGCTGTGTCATCTTCTAGTGCAATACTCTCTTCAGTCGCGGCACCTATGAAGTGTTCACAATTTATATAGGCGTAGAATGCGCCATCTGGTGGAGCCAGCGTCAAGCCATCGATCCCTTTGATACGTTCGACAACCAGATTACGCCGTGCTTCAAATGCGGATTTGAAGAGGGTGACGCTGTTTTGGGGGCCATTCAGTGCGGCCGTTGCAGCTGCTTGGGCCACCGAACATGCACCCGATGATATCTGTGACTGCACTTTGGTCATAGCTTTGATTAAAGGGGCAGGGCCTGCGCCATAACCAATGCGCCAGTCGGTCATCGCATAGGCCTTTGATACACTGTTTGCGATCAACACTTGATCGCTCCAATCTGGATTGGCCGAAAGGAAAGAAACGTGTTTCTTGCTATCAAAAGTGATGTGTTCGTAAATTTCATCCGACATAACCAACACGTGCGGATGGTGGCGGATTACATCGCCAAGCTCTGAAAACTGCTGTGCCATAGGACGTCCCAGATGGATTGGACGGCAGATTCAACAAAAGCCAACGAGTGTGAGGCGTAATTGCTGCCTCAAGCGATTCAGGCGTTAGACGAAACCCGTTGTCGGGCGGGCAATCGATAACAATAGGTAGTCGACCAAGGATCAAAACCGTGTCCTTGTACTGACCGAAATATGGTGCACAAAGCAGAACTTCGGACGTTTTTTCGAATGTCGGTATGAACGCATCAAAGATGACCTGCTTGGCACCGTTTCCATCCGCTGGTGGATAGTGCTTTTCACCGACTTTAGCAGCTTGATAAGCTGCCTCAACGACGTGGGCCGGCGTATCAAAATCTGGCTCGCCCAATCCCAAATCGATCACGTCATGGCCTTCGGCTTTTAGTGCTTTGGCATTTTGGCTTACAGCTGCTGACGTAGAGGGTTTTATTGCATCCAACCGCTTTGCCAGGTAATTCACTGTAACCCACTTTTGACTTGAGAAAGTAGAGCATCAGATCCTTTGGCAAGAATTGATGCATCAGACCCACAAGCCACAAATGTGAAGCCTTCATTCAGCAATTTGGCTGCAAATTCCGTGTCCAATACTAGTGTGCCAACGGGGACACCTTTGGCCATTAGCGCGCGGGCGGCTGGCATAATCAAATCCCATACAGCATTGTCCATAGGCTTGCCTAAAAGGCCCATATCGGCCGCGATATCCGCTGGGCCAAAAAATACACCTGAAACACCGTCTTGGGACCCTATTTCTGCAGCCATTGCGACAGCTGATTGGGTTTCCAGCTGCAAAATCACAGTGGTTTCTTGCTCAACCTTTGCGAAATAGTCTTTGATACGGCCAAACTTGTTCGCGCGTGTGGAACCTGAAACTCCACGCACGCCGTGTGGTGGATAACGCGTCGCAGCGATTGCTTTTTGCGCTTCTTCGACGGTTTGGATCATTGGAAACAACAGGCCGGGTGCGCCAGAATCCAGTAGCCTTTTCACTTGAACAGTGTCGTTCCAATCAGGGCGCACAATCGCGGTGGTGCCGGTGGAGGCGAAAACCTGTAGTTGCCCAATGACCGAGTTAAGATCGTTGGGAGAGTGTTCCATGTCTATTAGGACCCAGTCATAACCTGACGGGGCCACAACTTCAGCTGTGAAATTACTTGATAGCGTGACCCACAGGCCGATCTGTTTTTTCCCTGCGGCAATCGCGTGGGTAAACGGGTTTTGTGGCAGGTTCATCAAATAATCGCTTTCTCAGGGAACTTTTCACCCTTCTCAATACGCTCATATCCAAAAGCTGACAAATCTAGTGAACGGTACTCACCATAAGTCAGCAATTCAGAGACACCGCGGCCCATCGCTGGTGATTGTTGGAACCCGTGACCAGAGAAACCGTTGACGAAGATAAAGTTAGTGACCTTTGTATGAGGTCCTACAATCGCGTTTTGATCAAAGGTGTTAAAGGCGTAGTGTCCAGCCCATGAATTGATCAATTTGATGCGCTCAAACGCTGGAACACGCGTGGCCAATACCGGCCATACTTTTTCTTCCCAGATTGAGTGATCTTGAACAAAATCATCGAAGTCGACCGCAGGGTCTTCATCTGGTGGGCAGCCCGCAAGATAGTATGTCCCTTCAGAACGCATATGCACACCTGAAGGATCAATCGTCAGTGGAAGATCGCGATCTAAGGGCTCTTCTGCGTCAAAGATGAAGGTATAGCGCTTGCGAGGTTCAACAGGGATGTTGATACCCGCCATAGCCGCCGTGAGAGCTGCACGTGGGCCAGAGCAGTTCACAACCGTGCCGCATGTCACGACTTCACCAGAAGCCAGCGTGATGCTTTCCACTTTGGAACCGTCTACGGATTTGGTCATGGCGACCACTTCGTTTGTTAGGTATTCAACGCCGCGCTCGCGGGCTGAGCGTTTCCACCAGTCGAACAGTGTGTTGCCGTCGAAATAGCCTTCGTCGATTAGGTTGTGGTTGCCCACCAAGATGTCGTCGAGGTTATAAAACGGGTAATCGGTTTTGATTTCCTCAGCCGTCATGTGCTTGGTGCCTGCGCCCAGTTTCGCCTGAATCTCCTGGCCCTCTTTCAATGTGGCTGCAAATTCGTCATTGTCGGCCAAATACATGTAGCCATAGCTTTGCAGCACCGGATTTGGCACGCCTTCGTCCCCACCCATGTATTTGCGAAAGTTTTTTACGAAATCTGCAGCGAATTGAGAGACTCGAATGTTTACCTCGTTTGAGAACTGCTGACGCATACAGCTGTTGGTGTGAGCCGTGGATGTAAATTCATATGTTGGGTCTTTTTCGACAACTAAGATGCTGCCATGAAAGTCGGGGTTTGTTGCCGTAAACCATGCAACTGATGATCCCAACATTGCGCCGCCCACGATAACGACGTCGTAGTTTGTCGCTTTTGGTGTTTGTAATTCGCTCATTAGACCATGTCTCCTGTGGCAATTGCGTCTTGGACGGCTGCGATATCATTCTCATTCATTCCATAATCACGTGCCGCTATCTCGGCTGAGATATAACCGCGGGCTAAATCACGTTTCACCAATGCTGGATCGCGTTCACTTGCAGGACCGTATCCAGCACCACCCGGGAAGGCCAAGATCACGCGTTTCCCATGAGCTACGAATTGTTTGCCCTTACCCTTCATTTTTGCGCCATCATTTTGTTTAATTGTTGTTGGAGCACCGCTTTTGCCACCTTGGCGACCGCGTGCAGGGTGATCAACGCGGTCAAACATAGCTTGGAAATCAAACTCATGTCCTTCTTGGGCACCAACTTCCATGTACTGACCTAAGCCACCACGGAATTTACCAGCCCCCCCGCTGTCAGGGCGCAACTCTTTACGCCAGATGATGACAGGGCCAGTGTGTTCTGTCGCCTCGATGGGCATTGTCATAACCCCAGATGGGAAGGCCGTTGCATTCAAGCCATCAAATTGTGGGCGTGCGCCAGAGCCACCCGAGTTAAAGGTCAGGACCTCAGCACGACGGGCACCAACCGTTGGTTCGGCATCCATGCGTGGGCGAACTGAAACTTGGAAGTTACATAAACAACCTGCGCCTTCGGCTGGGACAGTGTTTGGCAGTAACTGATCTAGTGCAGCGTAAATGGCATCGGGCACAAAATGGCCAACGATATGGCGTAGAGCCACAGGGGCAGGGTGCACTGCGTTCACGATAGAGTTTACAGGTGCTGTGATTTCAAACGGGGCCAAGGAGGCCGCGTTGTTCGGGATCTCAGGCGCAATCGCACATTTCAACGCGTAGCAGGCATAGGCTTTGGCATATACCAACGGGCAGTTGATGCCCTTCTTGTCCAAGCCAGAGGTGCCAGAAAAGTCAGACAGAATACGATCCTTTTCGATGCTCAGCTTCACCTTCAACGTGATCGGTGAGGCAAAACCATCCACGGTCATTTCCCCATCCGCAACACCTGGTGTCAGTGCGTTGATGCGCTCCAACGTGGCTCGGCGTGAGTTTTCGAGGATGAAACCGCCGATGCCATTGAGGTCATCAAGATTGAACTCTTCCATCATTTCGATCAGGCGACGATGTCCAATCTCATTACATGTAGTTAGCGCATAAATATCACCGACCAGTTGATCTGGTTCCCGGACATTGCCCCGGACGATGCGGATTAAGGTTCGATCCACTTCACCACGATCCACCAGTTTCATGATCGGGATATAAAGACCCTCTTCATAAACGCTGGCCGCATCCGCACCAAAACCACGGCCACCGATGTCCACGATGTGCGCAGTGCAGCCAAAGAAGCCCACCAACTTGCCGTTGTGGAAAGACGGCGTCACGACGGTGATGTCATGTAAGTGGCCGGTGCCTTCCCACGGGTCGTTGGTGATATAGACGTCACCTTCAAAAATGTTCTCGCGCCCAATACGGCGGATAAAGTGACCAACAGCATCGGCCATCGCATTGACGTGACCGGGGGTACCTGTGACCGCTTGGGCCAACATTTGACCAGCGGTGTCATAGACGCCCGCCGATAAATCGCCCGCTTCGCGCACAGAGGTGGAGAATGCGGTGCGTACCAATGCTTGGGCTTGTTCTTCGACGATCGAAATCATGCGGTTCCACATGACCTGATAGGCGACGTTTGATGGGGTACTCATGCTCGCGCTCCTTTGGTGGTCATGTCGATTGTGCCGTCAGGCTGTGCTGTCACTTGGCGTGACGAAGGAACGATGATGGTGGTTTCATCCTCAGCAACGACGGCTGGACCTTGGACCGTTTGTCCTTCGATTATTTTGTCGCGTAGGACCACTTGGGCGTCTGTCACTGCTGCAAGAGCGGGATCAAATAGTGCGCGACGGTCCACAGAGGTTGCAGCACCCGCATCCGTAGCCAAAGAAATTTGGGGAACATGCTCTGTTGGAGTGGTCGCATTTACCGACCAGACGGTGATTTCAACGTCCATACCATCTACAGTTCGGCCAAATAAATATGCGTAATCCGTTTCGAATAATTCCAAAAACGTTGCTGCATCTGGTGCCATCGCTTGATCTGCGGTCAAGTAAATTGGAATTTCCCAACCTTGGCCTGTGTAGCGCATATAAACTTTGAACTCGGACTTAATATCTGAGGCTGGATCACATGACCGAACAAATCCTGTTGCCTCGTTCTGTAGTTCAGTGAGTAGTTGCTGGATCATTTTGGGCTTAAAGTCTGATAATTTCATGTACACAGAACGATTGGCTTCAAAACTAAATGGAGCGCGTAAAAAGCCGATTGCAGACCCAACCCCTGCTCCAGTTGGTACCAGCAAACGGTCAACGCCCAGTTTTTCACACAAACGACCAGCATGCAGTGGAGCGGCTCCACCAAACGCGATCATGGTGTATTCGGAAAGATCTTCGCCGTTTTCTACGGCGTGAACGCGGGCCGCATTGGCCATATTTTCGTCTACAACTTCGGCCAACCCGAAAGCCGCCGTTTGCGCATCCATATTCAACGGCTTGCCTAGTACATTGACCAAAGCATCCGCAGAGCTGTCTGCATGCAGTTGGATTGATCCACCAGCAAAGTTGTCAGGGTCGAGTCTGCCTAAAACTAAATCAGCATCGGTTACCGCTGGCTTGTCGCCGCCTTGGCCATAACAGGCTGGTCCAGGTTCCGATCCCGCGCTTTCAGGTCCAACCCGAATTTGGCGCATGGAGTCGATATGGGCGAGCGATCCGCCACCAGCGCCAATCTCGACCATATCAATCACAGGGATCGAAATCGGCATGCCTGATCCCTTTTTGAACCGATAGGTGCGGGCAACTTCAAAAACGCGCGATGTCTTTGGGGTTTGGTTCTTAATTAGGCAGATCTTGGCTGTGGTGCCGCCCATGTCGAACGATAGGACTTTGTCCAAACCATAACGGGCCGCGATGTTGGCGGCGAATACCGCACCGCCTGCCGGGCCAGATTCAACAAGACGCACTGGGAATTCTGCAGCGCTTTCGATAGAAATAATGCCACCACCAGAGTGCATTAGGAAGATTGAACAATCAGTGCCTTCATCCTCGAGGCGTCCTTTGAGACGACCCAAATAAGATTTCATCAATGGTTTGATATAGGCGTTGGCCACCACTGTATTGAAACGCTCATACTCACGCATCTGTGGGGAGACTTCAGAAGAAAGCGATACCATCACATCCGGAAGCTTCTCAGCTAAAACTTCACGCACCAAACGTTCGTGGTTTGGGTTGAGATAGGAGTGGATCAAGCCAACAGCGATACTGTCGTAACCAGCAAATTTGATTTCATCCGCGACGGCTTCAACTTCGGCGCGGTCTAGATTAATCAAAACACTACCTGTAGCGTCCACTCTCTCAGAAATCGTGAAACGACTTTGGCGCTGGATTAAGGGCTCGGGCAACGTCAGGTTCAGGTCATACTGCTCAAACCGGCTTTCAGTACGCATCTCGATGACATCGCGAAAACCTTCCGTGGTAATCAGCGCTGTTTTGGCACCGCGACGCTCGATCAAGGCGTTGGTTGCAAGGGTCGTGCCATGGATGATTTGACCAATATCTGCAGGGGAAATATTGGCCTTGATACAAACCTGATGCATGCCATCTATAATCGCGTTTTCAGGTGCGATGTAGGTTGTCAAAACCTTGGTTGAAAATTGTTGCCCCTCTACCTCAATAACCACGTCTGTAAAGGTTCCGCCGATGTCGACGCCCATACGAATTGCGCTGTTGTCCATGTCTACTGAATTCCCTGTGAGTTTGGGTCTGTTTTCTTAAATTAAGGCGAGTCAGTAGATCAAATCAAATTGTTAAATTCGATAGTAAGGATAAGGAAAGTTTATCCTATTTTTTGTGGAAATCCGCCATTTTTTTTGCGATCTTAGCGGCTTGGGGGACAAAACTGGGTGCGCGATCCGCATCAAAACGTGCAAAGAATTCCAAATCTTCTGGCTGCCATTGGTAATCAATCTGGATCAAGTCACCGCTGTTCAGCTCTTTAGTAACCATTGCGGCAGGAAGGGTGGCAACGCCCATGCCGTTCAGCGTCATGTATAAGCAGGCTGCTAAATTACTGGATGGAACAAGGCGAACATTCAAATCTTTTCGGCGTGCAAAATGCGCAGCGGTTTCGGTGTAGAGTCTCGTGTCACGACTGTGGGTTAGTATAGGATGCTGAGCGATGTGGTCCATTGTGGGGTTCTGTATTCCACGTAAACTAAGACTGCGTGAGGCGACCCAAACAAGTGGATAGTCCCCAAGTGGAATTTCTCCAGTCATTTGTTGGCGAAAAGGGCCGTTTTGCAATGCAAGGTCGAGGGTGCGCGCGGCTAGCTCACGTTCCAAGTTCACCGACAGATCAACGGTAAGTTCGACATGCAGCTGTGGAAACGTAGTGCTTAGGGCTTTGAGGAAATCACTGAGCCATGTGTGAACGATCATTTCAGTTACGCCAAGGCGCAAAGTGCCGTCGATCAGGCTGGGTTCTGCAGCTGCGTCAGCAAAGGCATCTGCCGTGCGCAAAACCTTTCTGGCGTATTCTATCATCTGGATTCCTTTGGATGTCAGGCGCACAGACCCTGCATCACGTTCCATCAACTTGCGTTTCATAGCCCCTTCAAGCAGTGCGATGCGTGACGAAACATTGGGTTGTGTTGTGTTTAAGCGATCCGCGGCTTTGCGAAAGCTGCCAAGGTCTGCGACCCAGACAAAGGCCTCAAGCTGTTTTAGGTTGATTTTCACACGTCACATCTATCAGTTTTATTAACCATAGGCAGATTAGTGGATAACTTTACTTAGTGAAAGGGGGGGCGGCAGGCAGAGCATTTTCCCTTGTTGCGATTCATTCTCAATTGGGATATCCATTGCGAATAGCTCGCATGTAGCGTCACATGTTGGTACCATACCTTTAAAGGGAGAGTTGATATGCAACGGATTACTTTGGGACTTTGTTCTCTCGCAATAGGCGCTGCATTTGCGTCTCCAACTCTAGCAGCCGACGACAAATTCAAGGCAGTCACCACATTTACAGTGATCGCTGATATGGCTCGTAACGTGGCGGGGGACGCCGCCATTGTGGAAAGTGTGACTAAGGCTGGTGCCGAAATTCACGGCTATCAACCGACGCCTCGCGACATCATCCGCGCCCAAGGTGCTGATTTGATCCTTTGGAACGGATTGAACCTTGAACTGTGGTTCGAACAGTTTTTCTCTAATCTATCAGAAGTGCCAAGTGTCACCCTGACTGATGGTGTTGACCCGATGAGTATCACCGGTGGTGAATACGACGGTAAGCCAAATCCACACGCGTGGATGAGCACCACCAGCGCCATGATATACGTGGACAACATTCGCGACGCTTTTGTGCAGCATGACGCTGAAAACGCGGCGATCTACATAGCTAACGCCGAGGCGTATAAGAAAGAAATCGTTGAGGCGATCAAACCGCTTGAAGAAGCTATCTTGAACGTGCCTAGAGCGCAGCGCTGGTTGGTGAGTTGTGAAGGGGCGTTTAGCTATCTTGCACGTGATTTTGATATGAAGGAACTCTATCTTTGGCCGATCAACGCTGATCAACAAGGTACACCACAACAGGTGCGCAAGGTAATCGACGGGGTGCGTGCAAACAATATTCCAACCGTATTCTGTGAAAGCACGGTCAGCCAATCACCCGCCGAACAAGTCGCGCGTGAGACAGATGCGACATACGGTGGTGTTTTATACGTGGACAGCCTGACAGAGATAGATGGTGCAGTGCCGACCTATATCGATCTGTTGCGTGTAACGATCGAAACAATTTCGACTGGATTGACTAAATGAACGCCACAACTGGCATCACCGCCAATGACGTCACAGTCACCTACCGCAATGGTTACACGGCCCTGCGCAACGCTAGCTTTGAAATTCCCACTGGAACGATTACCGCGCTCGTCGGTGTAAACGGCGCAGGAAAATCCACGCTTTTCAAAGCCATTATGGGCTTTGTCCCCGCCGCCAAAGGCGAGATCACTGTGTTGGGGATGCCTGTCAAAGATGCATTGCGCCAAAACATCGTTGCCTATGTGCCCCAGTCTGAAGAAGTCGATTGGAGTTTTCCTGTACTTGTCGAAGACGTGGTGATGATGGGGCGCTATGGTCACATGGGATTCCTGCGCCGTCCGTCGCAACTGGATCACGATGTGGTCACATCATCCCTCGAACGCGTCAATATGATCGAATTCCGCCACCGCCAAATTGGCGAGTTGTCAGGCGGTCAACGCAAACGCGTCTTCTTGGCCCGTGCCTTGGCACAGGAGGGCAAGGTTGTTTTGCTGGATGAGCCCTTTACTGGTGTGGACGTTCAAACCGAGGATGCAATCATCAGGCTGTTGCGTGAAATGCGCGATGAGGGGCGGGTTATGTTGGTTTCAACTCACAACCTTGGCTCTGTCTCTGAATTCTGTGATCGGACTGTTTTGGTTAAAGAAACCGTGCTGGCCTATGGGCTGACCGAAACTACTTTTACACACGACAATCTAGAACTGGCTTTTGGTGGCGTACTGCGCCACTTCGTTCTTGGTGGAGCCGATCTGCACGACGATGAGGATGGCCGGACAATCCGCGTGATCACTGATGATGAACGTCCATTTGTTGTGTACAGCAATGAGAAGGGCACCAAAAAGTGATCGAAACATTGCTTTTGCCCTTTACCTATAACTACATGTTCAACGCCATGTGGGTCAGCGCACTTGTTGGCGGGGTCTGTGCATTTCTTTCGGCTTATCTGATGCTAAAGGGATGGTCACTAATCGGTGACGCGCTTAGCCACTCTATCGTACCCGGCGTTGCAGGGGCCTATATGTTGGGCCTGCCATTTGCGCTGGGCGCATTTGCGGCGGGCGGATTGGCGGCTGGTGCGATGCTGTTTCTCAACCAAAGATCGGGCTTGAAAGAGGACACTATTATTGGGCTGATCTTTACGTCGTTCTTTGGTTTGGGATTGTTCATGGTCTCGCTGTCACCCACATCTGTAAGCATCCAAACCATTACAATGGGCAACATCCTTGCCATCACACCATCTGACACACTTCAACTGGCGATCATCGGTTTTATGACTCTCGCGATCCTGCTGGCCAAATGGAAGGACTTGATGGTCACCTTCTTTGACGAAAACCACGCACGCTCCATTGGGTTAAAGCCGGACTTGTTAAAGGTTGTGTTCTTCACATTGCTATCCGCATCCTGTGTCGCGGCCCTGCAAACTGTTGGCGCCTTCCTCGTGATCGCGATGGTCGTCACACCGGGGGCTACGGCCTATCTGTTGACAGACCGTTTCCCGCGCTTGCTGATGCTCAGCGTTGCACTTGGGGCAGGGACAAGCTTTTTCGGGGCCTACCTCAGCTTTTTTGTGGATGGGGCTACGGGTGGTTTGATCGTTTCATTGCAAACCGTGATCTTCTTAATCGCGTTTTTCTTCGCACCTAAACACGGCTATATTGCCGCCCGCCGCCGCGCAGCTGCAGCGTTGGTGTCATGATGATGAATGAACTGCTTCTCCCGTTCCAATTTGCGTTTATGAACAGCGCGTTCCTGATCATGACGATCATCGCAGTGCCAACCAGCTTGCTGTCTTGCTTCCTTGTGCTCAAAGGGTGGTCCCTAATGGGGGATGCTATCAGTCACGCGGTATTACCTGGTGTCGTGATCGCCTATATCATCGGTATTCCGCTGATCATCGGAGCGTTTTTTGCAGGTATGTTCTGTGCTCTCGCCACGGGTTTTCTGTCTGAGAACAGCCGCGTGAAACAAGACACGGTAATGGGTATAGTGTTCTCAGGAATGTTCGGTTTTGGGATAGTTTTGTACACTAAGATTACTACAGACGTGCATCTGGATCATATTTTGTTTGGCAATATGTTGGGTGTCGACGCAACCGATCTGTGGACCGCTGGCCTGATTGCGGCCTTCGTTGTTGCTGTTGTGATTGCTAAGCGCCAAGACCTGCTGTTGCACGCCTTTGATCCGATACAGGCCCAAGCGATTGGCCTGCGGGTGAAATGGCTGCACTATGGATTGTTGTCGATGATTTCGCTTACGATTGTGGCAACGCTTTCAGCGGTAGGAATAATTCTATCAATCGGTTTATTAATTGCACCAGGGGCGATTGCATATTTGTTAACGAACCAGTTCAAACGCATGTTGCCGATTGCGGTTGGGGTCACTGTATTCTCTGGAATATTGGGCGTTTACGTTAGCTTCTTTATCGACAGTGCACCCGCGCCGACGATCATTTTGATCCTAACGATTATTTTCATTGGCGCGTTTATTCGTTCAAATATGCGGTCTAAGCAAGCAGCTTAAGCCTCTTCAACAAGCCCACGAGCTTTGACTCAGTCACCGATACCGCCAATGTCGGTCACATTTGTGTAGCCCATGTTGAGTAAGGTCTTACCGGCCAATGCCACTTGTCCACCAGCTGCGCAAACTAGATAGACTTCAGCATCCTTGGTGAGTGCTTTGTTGTTAGCAGCGGTTGCTGGATCAGCCATGAATTCAAGCATGCCACGGGGTATCCGTTGCGCGCCTTTGATCGTGCCTGTTGCAGCGATGGCAGAGCTATCGCGCAAGTCAACGAAAACGACTGCAGCATGCGCGTGACGGGTTACTGCTTCATCGGCTGGGATGCGTGGAACTGCCGCGTTTGCCGCTTCCATGTAGGATTTTGAAGTATGCATGATGGTGTCCTTTGAAAACCTATTTGCGCTAGAGCACAGATAGGTAGGGGCGTGCGTCCAATCCAGTGGCTAAGGCAAGGGAATTGGGCCTGCATCTTTGGGCTGGGCATAGCCGCGTGCAAATGCGGGGCGCGCTGCCAGTTCAAGATACCAGCGTTTTACATTCGGGAAGTCGTTTAGGTCGACTTGATGATATTCGAACCGCGAAGCCCATGGCCATGTTGCAAAGTCCGCAATGCTGAGTGTGCTGATAATATATGGGGAAGTGGTGAGGTGGCGATCTAAAACCCCGTAAAGGCGCAATGTTTCAGCATGATAGCGTTGCTCTGAATATTCAGATTTACCTTTGTTGTATTTTAAGAAATGGTGCGCTTGGCCGATCATCGGACCAAATCCACCCATTTGCCACATTAACCACTGCATCATCTGCCAGTATTCGTGGCTCCCATATTCAGGTGCGAAAAGGTTGGTTTTTTCGGCGAGGTACATTAGGATTGCACCAGATTCAAAGATGGAGTTATCCTCGTCAACAATTGCAGGGATGCGATTGTTTGGGCTGATTTTTAAGAAATCAGGCGCGAATTGCTCGTCTTTGGTAATGTCGATGGCATGGCTTTCGTACTCCAATCCCATTTCTTCCAATGCGATCGAGATTTTACGCCCATTCGGGGTTGTCCATGAATAAAGGGCTATCATTTCAGGTCCTTAGTTTGTGCGGTCTGTGCCATCAATTCAAACAATGGCGTAACGGATGATGCATCTGCAATACCTTGGGCTAAGGTTAAAAACTGTTCTGACCAAATTTTACCTAATATGGGCATTGTAAGACCGTGGAACTTATCCCAAATCACTTGATCAGGAACCTTGTTCTCTGGGTCACCCTGGGCCTCAGTATCGCGTGAGGACAGGATACGTCCGTCCTGCATGTGGAAGTGGGTGCGCGCAAAGCGACGGGCGGGGAAGGCGTCGTTAAATGCGTCGTCCTCGACAATCTCAACAGTCTTGGCCAACCCGATAATTTGTGGGTTGTTGAGGCCATCACTTGTGACCTCGGCCACACCGATCGTACCACGCACAACTGCTGCAGCGACTGAAAACGGTAGCGAGTATTGCGCCTGCTCAGTTGTTGTGGGGATAGCGGCAAGGCGTTTTGCCTCATGAAATGTTTCTACTTTGATCGTTGCGATCTCATCGACACTGATACGGTGGTCACGGATCAAGGCCAACGCTCCCTCCACAGCAGGCTGAGCCCAGCGGCAAATGGGATACAGTTTGATATATTGCTGCTCAATGTACCAGTTCTGGCCCAAGTCACCCCAATATTCCGTTAACTCAGGGTCTTCCATGGTGATCGCTGGGGCACCGGTAAACCCGTCCTGCGCAAGGTAAGCTGCCGAAACCCCAGCCATTGCGCCCCAACCAGAGCCGTCTTTGAGCATCGTGGGCGCATCAATGACACGCATCATCTGACTGCGTGGACCGTGATATTCTGCAATGCCAAGCGCCTCACGAGTTTGGTCCTTGGTCAACTTCAATTGCCGTGCAGTCAATGCGGCTGCCGCCAAAGAAATCCATGCGCCCGAAGTGTGAAAATCGCAGGCACTTGCATGTAAGGCAATACCGGCCCGGGTACCGATTTCGTATCCAATTACGATGGAAGTTAGAAATTCTTTGGGGTCATCAATTCCTTCTGCCTGCATGACTGCGATCAATGAAGGGAAGACGCCGCAGCCCACATGGCCCTTGGTCAATTTCATACCGTCATGGGCATCCAGCGCATCGATTGTCATACCATTGGCAAGTGCTGCTCCTGCAGCGCTGGCTTTGCGGCCGTCTTGCCAAAGGATTGCGTCTGTTCCGCAAAACTGGCGTACCGCATGGTTGTGAATGATGCTTGCTAGTTGGGTTTGCGACCCGCCAACGGCCACACCTAAGGTGTCGACCAGACAGCGAATGGCCTCATGGATTGTGGCGATAGGTAGATCGTCAAACCCAGTGTCGAGGATGAAGTCTACTGCCGACATGTGCATTGTCCCTTATGCGTAAAAACTGCGGAAGGCTGTGATAGCTGCCTCTAATCCCGCATCATCAATATCGCGGTGCATTACCATCCTTATCGTAGGATGTTGTCCACCAATGCGCACACCTTTAGCCTCCATATGGGCATGTAATGCGTTATGTTGGCTTGCGTTGGGTGTGAAAAACACCATGTTCGTACCGCTGTAAACATTTCCAACATCCAAGTCATGCAAAGCATCGGCCAATTGAGCTGCGCGGTCATGATCCACGGGCATAAGCGACAAATGATGATCTAGCGCATGTGTTGCGGCAGCGGCCAAGACGCCCGCCTGTCGCAATCCCCCACCCAAGATTTTGCGATTGCGCCTAGCCCTTGCGATAATGGCGTGGCTACCAACCAAAATCGAACCAACTGGTGCGCCCAATCCCTTTGAAAAGCAGACGGAAACACTGTCGGCGCAATCAGCTAGTTCTTTAGCAATGCACTTAAGTTCAGTTACTGCATTAAAAAAGCGCGCGCCGTCTAAATGAACGGATAGTCCAGCGTCCCATGCCGCCTGTGCGGGGGAGCGCATCTTTTCCAAGGAAATGGCCTTGCCGCCAACTGTATTTTCCAAGCACAATAAGCGACTGCGTGCGTAGTGTGGGTCGTCATCTTTAACCGCACCTTTGACTTGCTCTGCTGAAACGGCGTTACCGTCGTCCACGGGGATCGCATGCATCGAAACGCCTGCCAGAACCGAAGCACCAGCGGCTTCATCAGCATAAATGTGATAAGCGTCGCCAACTATCAATTCGTCCCCACGGCCACAGTGTGCCATGATTGCGCAAAGGTTACTTTGTGTACCGCTGGAAACAAACATGGCGGCGTCTTTCCCAAGCAAGCCTGCCATGCGGTATTCAAGAGCAATAATGCTGGGATCTTCGCCGTAAACGTCATCACCAACTTCAGCGGCGGCCATTGCCGAGCGCATCGCGTCGTCGGGGCAGGTGACGGTATCACTACGTAAATCACAGACAATTGAGTTACGGATACCGCTATCCATTGGACCATAAGTGCTCATTTAGTGACCTGAGTGTAGGCAAGGGCAGCAACGATATGCACGCGCGATGTGTCGCCGCCATTTAACGCGGTGTGATAACCACGGGTGTCTGTGAAGTAGACAGACCCATCAGCTGGCAAGTGGGTCACATGGTGATTGACCACAAACAACGACCCTGGATTCGTTGTCACAGGAATGTGCAAACGTGGCTCTGGATCACGGTGCCAAGAATTGCAGTTGTACTGGCCTTTGGCCAACACACGGGTGCGTCCAATTGGAAAGCGTTTGGTTAGTTCTTCGTGAACGTATTCAAAGTATGTGCCTTTGAATTTTGGGTTGAATTCGGAAAAGTCGATTTCCGGCACCAAATCTTCACGGGCTTCTTCAACGTATCGCGCATCGCCACGCAACCAGTAACGACCAGAAAGATCGTTTTCTGTCCATTCAGTTTGACCAGGTCGTTGGGTGAGGGGGAGGGCGGCAAACCCTTGATCTTGCATTCCGCCCTTGAAGGCTTCGCGTGCCAAACATTCGTCTAGTGCCGCGCGCAATTCATCAATATCAAACTTGAGTTCAAGTTTTTGAATGCCGGGGCCAGGAAGAAAGTTCGCGACCGAAGTTGTCTCGGGCGTGGTCTGCATCCAGTTCGTAATAGATTGTACATCGTTATCATCTATTGCTGCGCTAAAACCCATGGTCGTGATCCTTCAATCAAATAGGTATTTGATCACGACGTTAGGGGAGCATTCGCTTTTGCGGAAGTCTGTATTTTTACAGTTTGAGAATTAACGCCGTTACGCGATGATCTTGTTTATGGCCGCGCTGAGCGCTATGCTGATCACATTGATCTCACCCATAGCATTAATACGCTGTAATGCACCGTTGTCCTCATAATAGCTGATCAATGGCGCAGTTTGCGTGTGATAGGCTGCCAATCGTCCACTCACGGTTTCAGCGTTGTCATCTGTACGGCGCTTCATTTTTGTTCCGCCACACCCGTCACAAACACCGTCTTGTGCAGGAACTTTGAAGCTGTCGTGGTATCCTTCACCGCAGCCACCACAGGTGTAGCGCCCTGCGACGCGTTCGACCATTGCTGCATCATCTACTTCAAGACTGATTGCTGCGTCTATTTTTTGGCCGTTTTCTGCTAGTAATTCATCCAATGCAGCAGCCTGTACAGCCGTGCGCGGAAAACCATCCAAAATCACGCCTTTGGCGCAATCAGCGTCAGCGATGCGGTCGCGCAAGATATCGATTACAATTTGGTCGCTGACCAGCGCACCAGCTTTCATAACGGCGTCAGCGGCTTGTCCCGCGGGGGTTCCTGCGGCAACTGCTGCGCGTAGCAGATCGCCGGTGGACAGTTGAACAAGGCCGAATTGCTTTTCTAGCATCCGCGCTTGGGTACCTTTGCCTGCACCGGGCGGGCCGAGTAGGATTAGAACAGGTGAGGTATTCATAGTGTACTTCCTTTGGTCAATGGTGTTCGCTGGACTTATGCGGCAAACACCATCGGGATCATTTAGCCGCCCATACGGTTTTCAATGAGGTCATCAACAACGGTTGGATCAGCCAAGGTTGAAGTGTCGCCCAATGCGCCAAAGTCGTTCTCTGCAATCTTGCGCAAGATACGGCGCATGATTTTACCTGAACGGGTTTTTGGCAGACCAGGTGCCCACTGGATTAGGTCAGGTGTTGCGATTGGACCAATTTCTTTACGAACCCAGTTGCGCAGTTCAACACGCAGCTCGTCAGTCGGGATTTCGCCATTCATTAATGTGACGTAGCAATAAATGCCTTGCCCTTTGATATCATGGGGATAGCCGACAACAGCAGCTTCTGCGACTTGTGGGTGTGCCACGAGTGCGCTTTCAACTTCGGCTGTACCCATACGGTGTCCGGATACGTTGATCACGTCATCGACGCGACCTGTAATCCAATAGTCGCCGTCTGCATCTCGTTTGCAGCCGTCACCGGTGAAGTAGTAACCTTCATAATCCGCAAAATACGTCTTTTCAAAGCGTTCGTGATCGCCCCAAACCGATCGCATTTGACCGGGCCAGCTGTCTTTGATGCATAAGACACCTTCGACATCGTTGCCCTCAATAATTTCACTACTTGCCGGTTCAAGAACCACAGGTTCAATGCCAAAGAACGGCTTCATCGCAGAACCTGGCTTCGTTGCATGTGCTCCTGGCAATGGTGTCATCAGGTGACCACCTGTTTCTGTTTGCCACCATGTGTCAACGATTGGGCAGATGCCGCCACCAACAATTTCGTTGTACCAGTTCCAGGCTTCTGGATTAATAGGTTCACCCACTGTACCAAGGATACGTAGACTACTTAGATCACATTTCTTAACAAAGTCATCACCTTGCGCCATCAATGCGCGGATAGCAGTTGGCGCTGTGTAGAACTGTGCCACTTTGTGTTTTTCACAAACCTGCCAGAAGCGAGAAGCATCTGGGTAAGTAGGAACACCCTCAAACATTAAAGTGGTCGCACCATTCGCAAGTGGACCATAAACGATATAGCTGTGGCCTGTGACCCAGCCGACATCAGCGGTACACCAATACACGTCGCCGTTTTTATAATCGAAGGTGATTTCGTGGGTCATTGCGGCGTAAACGATATAACCGCCGGTGGAGTGGACCACGCCTTTTGGCATACCTGTCGAACCGGAGGTGTATAGAATGAACAGCGGATCTTCAGCATTCATCTCTTCTGGTGCACAATCAGATGATGCCGCTGGGCTCAGCACATTGTAATCGCGATCACGTGCTTCGTTCCACGCAACTTCGCCACCTGTGCGGCGCACAACTAGGCATTGAACAGTCGCGTCACAGTCAGCCAGCGCTTTGTCTGCGTTCGCTTTAAGTGGGGTATTGCGGCCACCACGTGGGGCCTCATCTGCAGTGATTACAACCTTAGCTTCAGAACCGTTCACACGTGCGGATAATGCATCAGGAGAGAACCCAGCGAACACGATAGAGTGGATCGCGCCGATCCGCGCACATGCAAGCATGGCATAGGCCGCTTCAGGGATCATTGGCATGTAAATGACAACACGATCGCCTTTGCCGACACCAAGATCTTTCAAGACATTCGCCATTTTGCAAACCGAGGAGTGTAACTGCTTGTAAGTAATGTGCAGGGCTTCGTCTGTTGGGCTGTCTGGTTCCCAGATGATCGCAGTTTGATCACCGCGAGTTTCCAAGTGACGGTCAATACAGTTGGCTGCTACGTTCAATGTGCCATCAGCGTACCAATTTATTGATACGTTGCCCAAAGCATAGTTGACGTCTTTGACCTGAGTATACGGTTTGATCCAATCGATGCGTTTGCCGTGCTCCCCCCAAAATGCGTCTGGATCAGCAATGGACGCGGCGTACATGGCATCATATTTTGCTGCGTCGACATTGGCATTTTCTGACATTTCTGCGGACGGGGGATATGTTTTGGATTGGGTCTTAGACATTGTTGGCGCCTCTCTAATGGCCGTGCCCTTTTAGGGCATTCATTGATCAAGCGTAGGTCTGAATGCGTCACTCCCACGCAGTTCATCACTGATCGTTCGGCGAGATCATACCGCGAATTGAAAAGAAGGGAATAAGAGACTGGAATATAAGGAGTTCGCTGTAAAGTTTTTTTCGAGGTAGAGCTTATTTTGTAAATTAATATGGAATTTATTGTAAATATTGTTATATTTGTGGAGAATTGGATGTCAAGGATCTGCCAAGAAACATGACTAATGATACAATTTAAATCCTGATCTTTACTAAGCGAAAGTTAAAAAAGCTGTTAAATGTGTAAAGCTATTCTCTTTGCTGCGCTATCCTGTGCAGCGCCATTTTGTAGAATCGGCTATGTTTCCAGAGCGCTCTAAGCGCAGAAAAGAAGATCCTCAGTTTGCGGAATATCTTAAGATCATTTTTACATATTGTCGGCGATGGGACCCAAAATAACATAAATTATCGATGTAAAATGGACTGGAAATTCAATGTGTATTACTCCGATGGCAGCAGCATTTGGTTTTCTTTCAATGGCAGCGACAGCAGACCCTTTTGATGGCTTTTGGAGCGGCACCGCAGAATGTAACCCAATACGTAAAGAGGGAATTCCAATTTTTAATAACGAGTGGGTTAGTGTAATGGATGACAAAATTTGCACGATGGTCCGCGCCACTCTAATTCGGGATATGGAAAAAACGGTGCTTTACGATTTTGAGTGTAATTCCAAAGGAACGGTCTAGAATGGTTGCCGCATTTTGTTTTCGATTACCTCAAGAGGTCAATTACTAGTTTATAACCAAGGCCACGTAGCTTTGCGTGAGCGCTGTAAATGATATAGCATAACTCCATACAAAACATGGTTTTAAAGGTCGGTAGACATAGGCACTTACTGACTTCTGACCCGAATACGCTCATGGCTTTTTTAGACGTTTTTGATTGGGCTAAATCCCCGTCTGTGCACAATATTTAAGCACCGTCAGAAAATCAGCGTGCACTCCTTTGTTTGATCTACTTCGCGTAATAACACTTGGCAGAAGGTCAGCCTCGCGTTAGCCTCTTTGATGTCGAAACACCGCACCTTAGCTGTCAGTTTCGCATACTTGGGAGAGTACAATGAACAAATTCATATTGGGTGCTGTTGCATCCACAGTCTCGTTTACATTCGCACTGGAAGCGGCTGCGACCGAATGGAACGTATCTGTCTGGGGCAAGCGCCGCGCATTTACCGAGCACGTTGAGAAGCTGGCTGAGTTGGTCTCGGAGAAGACCAATGGCGAGTTCACAATGAACGTGAGCTATGGCGGTCTGTCCAAGAACCGTGAAAACCTTGATGGAATCAGCATTGGTGCATTTGAGATGGCACAGTTCTGTGCTGGTTATCATCGCGACAAAAACCGTGTTGTAACTGTTTTGGAGCTACCATTCTTGGGCGTTGAAAACTTAGCGCAAGAAGTTGCGGTGTCCGCCGCAGTTTACGCACACCCAGCTGCGGCTGAGGAAATGGCGCAATGGAACGCTAAGCTGTTGATGACCTCACCTATGCCACAATACAACTTGGTCGGTACAGGCGAGCCTAGGCAGACTTTAGCTGACTTTGAAGGTATGCGCGTTCGTGCAACCGGTGGTATCGGCAAAGCATTCTCGGCGGTTGGTGGTGTTCCAACATCTGTAACAGCGACTGAAGCATACCAAGCCATGGAAGGTGGATTGGTCGATACGGTTGCGTTTGCACAGCACGCGCACCTGTCATTTGGCACAATCAATCAAGCGACTTGGTGGACTGCTAACCTGAACCCAGGCACCGTGAACTGCCCAGTTGTTGTGAACATCGATGCTTATGATGATCTCTCTGATGCAGAACGTAAAGCACTTGATAGCTCAATCCCAGAAGCGTTGGATCACTATTTGGCCAACTACGGTGAATTGTTGGGCCGTTGGGATGCTGTGTTGGAAGAAAAAGGCGTTCAAAAGGTTGAAATCAGCGATGATGTTATCGCCGAGTTCCGCGCGAAGGCCGCTGATCCGATCCGCGACGAGTGGATCGCAGACATGGAAGCGCAAGGCCTACCAGGCCAAGAGCTATATGACCTAGTTGTGAAGACCTTGGCAAAAGCCAAAGCCGCAAACTGAGCATTTATTCCTATCAATAGGCCGTCCCGTACATTCGGGGCGGCCTAACTATCTGAGATATACTCGGGGGGAGTAGACCAATGGCGGGATCAGCTGCGGTACTGGAGGATTCCAGTCTGCTTAGTAGATTGGATCGGGCATTGTTGCCGCTGGAGCGTTTCTGCGCTTTGATCAGCGGCCTTGCGATTTTTTCACTAATGTTCTTGGCCGCGTACTCCGTCACGACCCGCAAATTCTTTGGTGCTCCGATGATGGGCTATGTTGACTTGATTGAGAGTGCGATGCCAATTATCGCGATTATGGGCGTGGCCTATGTACAACGCGACGGCACGCACATCCGCATGGATATGCTGGTTTCCAAGTTACGTGGTCGAACTCTTTGGTTGTTTGAGTTGATTTCGGTCTTAATGATCTTGATCCTCATGGTTGCTCTGACTTGGGGATCTTGGGATCACTTCATGCGTTCTTTCGACTGTGCACGCCCGCTGTGTAGTAAAGACAGCACCACGGATATCTATCTGCCACTTTGGCCATCAAAACTGGTTGTTCCGTTCGCGTTTGGCGTCTTATCACTACGTTTGTTATTACAGGCATGGGGTTTTGCGCGCGCATTTGTGTTCGGCCTCGAAAACCCTGCTGGTGTCCCACTGAACTTGACGGTGGCTGAACAGGCGGCAATCGAAGCACGCGCACTTGAGGGAGCTGACTGATGGATAGCATTTCAATTGGGTTGTGGGTCAGTGGCGGTATGTTGGTCATGGTGCTATTAGGTATGCGCGTTGCTTTCGCCGCAGGCATGGCTGGTTTTGTAGGTCTCGTTTGGCTGCGATGGAATGGGTACGACTATGACCCTGAAAAATTTGGAAAAGCTCTGCAGGTCAGTGTGCGCATTGCAGGCCTAACACCTCAGTCAAAAGTCAGTGCCAATGTTTTATCTTTGATTCCTGTATTTATTTTGATCGGGTATTTGGCTTATTACGCAAAGCTTACCACCGCTTTGTTCGAGGCGTGTAAACGTTGGTTTGCTTGGGTTCCGGGCGGCTTGGCCGTGTCAACAGTATTTGCGACCGCAGGTTTTGCAGCGGTGTCTGGTGCATCTGTTGCTACGGCCGCTGTTTTTGCTCGCATCGCGATCCCCGAAATGCTGAAGATCGGGTATAACAAACAATTTGCAGCCGGTGTTGTTGCAGCAGGAGGTACGCTCGCCTCGCTTATTCCACCGTCAGCAATTCTTGTAATCTATGCGATCATTGTTGAACAAGACGTGGGAAAGCTCTTGCTTGCAGGTTTTATTCCAGGCGCGTTTTCTGCAATTGTTTATGCTGTTTTGATTATTGGCATTGCGATGACATTTAAAAATGTGGGCCCCCCAGTTAGAGGATTTACATGGAAGCAGCGCTTTGAATCTTTGCCACCTGCTTTGCCAATTGTTTTGGTCGTCGTGATCATTATTTTCTTTGTCTATAATCCTTTTGGTGACGCTTGGGGTACCCCAACTGAGGGTGGCGCGATTGGTGCGTTCATCGTGTTTATGATGGCGTTGTATCGCGGCATGCGTTGGGGTCAGCTGAAAGAGGCATTGCTTGAAACAGCCAAACTAACTGTGATGATCTTCACCATCATTTGGGGTGTTTTGATCTATGTACGCTTCCTTGGGTTCGCAAAACTGCCGGATGCGTTTTCAGACTGGATCGTTTCGTTGGATATGGCCCCACTTGTCATCCTGATCTGTATACTATTGGCTTATGCCGTCTTGGGTATGTTCATGGATGCAATTGGAATGCTGCTGCTGACTTTGCCCGTGGTTTACCCAGCCGTCATGGCATTGAACGGTGGCGAATACGTTACTGCAGCTGACAGTGCGTTTGGAATGTCTGGCCCGATGTGTGCTATTTGGTTTGGGATATTGGTGGTTAAAATGGCTGAGTTCTGTTTGATAACGCCACCCATTGGTCTAAACTGCTTTGTCGTTGCAGGTGTGCGTGATGACTTAACTGTTCAGGATGTATTCAAGGGTGTGATGCCTTTCTTCTTAGCCGATGCTGTGACGATCGCGCTGTTGGTATCGTTTCCTGGAATAGTTCTTTGGTTGCCATCTTTGGTTGGAAGCTAATGCTCTGGAGGGATGATTTCTTTTAAGAAAATCATATGAAGGATTTATGAACTTGTGGTCAAAGAGCCGTTAAAAATCGTTAATTCTGACTTTTTTTGATCGTCATTAAAGTCAGATTTTCAACTATGAATTCCCCACTTTCTAGAGGGTACTGATAATGAATTTATCGAAGTGGCCACTTTCGACGTGGTGTTTTCAATGGTAACCAAAAGTGTTTTTCGGGTAGGTCGTTTAATGTTTCAATGTTTGAAAGTTACGAACTTGCTAAAATTATTTTTTTGAGCATCCTTTGGGTACCTTTGTCAAAGTTAGGTTCCGAGATGTCTAAATATTTATCCGTACAGAAAAGACTACATCAAATTCTCGAGAGGGCTGATTTTGGTGATAGCATTAGCAGAAGAACTGATATGTTTTTAACAGTCCTAGTCATCGTTAATGTCATATCAGTTACTTTGGAGTCAGTACCACAAATTTATGAAGCGCAAAGTAAGACTTTTGCAAACTTAGAGATGTTTAGTGTCGCAGTTTTTACGTTAGAATACTTTGCTAGATTATGGACTGCACCCGCCAAAGAGCACCCTAACATAGGGTTTGTCCTCTCGTGTAAGTGTCGACTAAAGTACATTTTCAGCTTTGGTGGGATTATTGACCTTTTATCAATATTGCCGTTTTATATGCGATCGTTTTTCCCATATTTAGATTTAAGAGTTTTGCGAGCATTAAGGCTCTTACGAATCTTAAAGTTATCAAATTACAATTCAGCAATGGAAGACCTCTTTGAGGCCGTATTCGAAGAGAGAAAGTCACTTTATGCTGCTGTATACCTTTTTGTTATAGTTTTTATCGTTTCTTCATCGCTGATGTATTTTGCTGAGAACAGGACGCATCCAACAGGTTTCAAATCAATTCCGGACTCTATGTATTGGGCTCTGATAACATTAACGACGGTCGGTTACGGTGATGTGACCCCAATTACTGCGGCTGGGAAGTTTATCGCTGTGGCTTCGGCAGTTTTGGGAGTCGTTGTGGTTGCCTTGATCACTGGTATTGTCGCTTCCTCTTTTAACGCTCAAATGGAAAGAAGAAAAATTATTTTTGAGGATCAGGTACGCAAAGCACTGCTAGACGGTATTTTAGATAACTCTGAAAAAGAAGACCTTGAAGAACTTAGAAAACAGTTTGGTATGTCTAAACGACGAGCTGACGCGCTGGTCAAACAAATAAAGAATGTGCGATGACTTTATTAAGTTGAAAACTTTGCTGATTGGGTAATGTTGTCTGTAGGAATCTGTGCGTACTGCATCATGTCTTTTTTATAACAAAGGTCGTGTCAAAAGGAAGGTCAGCATGTTCGACACAGACGGCTGTATCAATGAGAGTGTTGCAGCGGTTCAAGATACTGTACTTATTCGCATAAAAAATGTTTCCACTTGAAATATGTGTAGAGTAATCAGTCTGAAGATTAAAAATTAACATTTTTTTGGTCTTGGACCAACATTCAGTTAAGTTTTTAAAGATATGGTTTTCCCAATCTAAAGCGTTGTGAGTAGCAGCAAGATTATATGTTCCAGACATCAAGCACACGTCCATATCACTGTGTGGTTTTGACCCGACAGTAAATTTAGCCCAACTCAAGTTGCAGTTTTCTGTGCAATAGTCTATCAAATCTGTTGAGATGTCGGTGCCAAAATAACGCATTTTTTTAGGGTTATATTCTGTGGCGATGTAATCTGCCAGAGCACCGTAACCACATCCTATGTCACATATAGTTAACTCTAAATTATTTTGGAGTTTAAATATTTCTTTTGTCATAATCGCAAAGCGCAATTCTTGCCGAGCTTTGCTTATCCAGTAACTTCCCTCAGCAGTGGCACCATATTTCTTAAATCGACGATTGTATTTACCTTCCAACTCTTCATCGAAGGATTTTCTGATTTTGAACAAAGACCCTCTTCCTGCTAAATTAGATAAACTAGCCAATTTATGGCCTAATATTCCTCAACTAAATGTAATATATGTATGATATCAAATCCATTCAAAAAGAAATTAAATCCTGATTTTTCATGAAACGTCATTAAGGTAGATAGAAGCGATATTCGGATGAAAAACTTTACGTTGATCAGTTTGTTACTCTTAACGACGAATGCAGTCACATATT
>JAOEQC010000010.1 GCA_028388995.1 Ascidiaceihabitans sp.
CATGGATCTTAGCGAAGCTGTTTTTCGCGAAGTTGGTTTATCACGTAACGAAAGTGCGCAATTGGTAGAAAGTGTCTTGGATCATGTTTCTGACGCTTTGGTAAAAGGTGAACAGGTTAAAATTTCTTCCTTTGGTACGTTTTCAGTGCGCAGCAAATCAGCTCGTGTTGGACGAAACCCAAAAACCGGTGAAGAAGTTCCAATTAATCCGCGCCGCGTCCTTACATTCCGTCCGTCACATCTGATGAAAGACCGTGTTGCTTCAGGCAACAAGTCTTGATCTTATGACAAAGTCTGCGGACGCTTTTCGTACCATTTCAGAAGTTGCAGATTGGCTTGGCGTCCAGACGCACGTTCTACGTTTTTGGGAAAGTAAATTTACGCAAGTGAAGCCTGTAAAACGTGCAGGTGGTCGCCGGTATTACCGTCCTGCAGACATGCAACTGTTAGGTGGTATTCAAAAACTACTGTACCAGGATGGCCTTACAATTAAAGGCGTTCAGAAGGTATTACGCGAAAAAGGTATGGCGCATGCGTTAGCCCTTTCGCCACCTGTCGACGGTGGCAAAGTCGAACCAATGGTTATAGAATCAGAAGCGGCTATGACGATGGAAGCAGAGCCAGAAACTGCAACAATCCTACCGCTTGTTCCGAAGGCGAAAGTTGAAGAACCAACGGAACGACCCTCATTGACTGAAGATGAAACCACGTCAGAAGTTGAAATCATGAGCGAAGAGAGAATTACAGAAATCGTCGAAACCACTACGCTAAAAGATGGTGTCTCTGACGCGACCGCAGAGATAGAAACTGTGAC
The DNA here is from genome assembly GCA_028388995.1 of Ascidiaceihabitans sp. GTDB lineage: Bacteria > Pseudomonadota > Alphaproteobacteria > Rhodobacterales > Rhodobacteraceae > Ascidiaceihabitans. The sequence continues at coordinate 815 of JAOEQC010000010.1, forward strand.
CCCTCTTGTGGTTGACGTTCTGGACATAACCGAACCCGAGGAACTAAAGACTTCATCAGTCGACGGCAGTTTTGAAGAACCTGCGAAAACGATCGAAGATGAACCAGCCGTGCAGGAACCTGCCGACGAGTTACTAGAATCACCTGAAATCGAAGAGCGCTTCGTCCTTGAACCGGTTGTGGAAGAGACATCCGATTCGGTTGAGCAGATTGAAGAGTTTTCGGTCGTCGATCCAGAACCTGCATTAGAACTAGTGCCAGAAAAACCTGTTGCTGACGATATTGATCCGCTACCCGTCATGCCAGCCTTTTTAAGCCGCTCGACAGCGGAGCCGAGCATATCTGTGCCCAATCAGCCAGTCCCTGTCGATGAACAATATGTTGAGGAAAAAGTAGAACCTCAAATCGCCGAAAACGAAGTTGAAGACGCCGTTGTTGAAGCTGAAGTCACCGTTGTTCCAGAAATAGGGACGACCAAACCGGAGGCACCAGCCCCTTTGGGCACAGACCTACCAGAACCGCCGGCTGAACACGAAATTCAAACCTCTCCACGTGCTCTAGCTGCGCTGTCCAAGGTCAATGTACTTACCTCTGAACAAGCAGCATCTATTGCGCCGCTTTTGGCGCAACTGCGCGATACGCGTGATCGCATGACGCTGGGCCGCAAAGAATAGCCAAGTGCCAATTCCCCCTTGCCTCAAGCCACAAATCGCGTATGACATCTCACAAGTCGGGCTATGGCGCAGTCTGGTAGCGCGTCCGTCTGGGGGACGGAAGGCCGCAGGTTCGAGTCCTGCTAGCCCGACCAATTATAAACCTGCACAAACCGCCCGTACCTTCGGCGTGCGGGCGTTTGGCGTTTAAACAAGAGTAAATTTTATGACCGGTGTCGTTCCAAATCAGCAGATCAGCGAAATGATCCAAAGTGGGCAAATCAACGCTGCTCCATTGGTTATTGGTGCGCAAATCCAACCAGCCAGCCTCGATCTTCGTCTGGGTAATGTTGCCTATCGCGTGCGTGCGTCGTTCCTTACGGGTCACGGTGCGAAAGTCACGGATCGGTTGAAAGAGTTTGAAATGCACCGCGTCGACCTGACAGATGGTGCTGTGTTGGAAAAAGGCTGCGTCTATGTAGTGCCTTTGATGGAAAGCCTTGCGCTGCCTGAAGGTATGAACGCTGTGGCCAATGCCAAAAGCTCTACCGGTCGCCTGGATCTGCTTACTCGTACGATCACTGATGGTGGGACTGAATTTGACCGAATTCCATCGGGCTATGCTGGACCATTGTACGCTGAAATCTGCCCACGCTCCTTTTCTGTGTTGGTCCGTCCAGGCATGCGCCTGAACCAAATTCGCTTCCGTACAGGACATGCAGTTCTGGACGATCCGGCACTGGCTAACCTTCACGCCGAAATCCCATTGGTGAACGGCGATCCAGTGATCGATGACGGCTTGGGCTTTTCGGTTGATTTGAACCTGCCGGGCTCAACACTGGTGGGATACCGCGCAAAGCCTCATACGGGTGTCATCGATTTGGATCTGATCGGTCATTACGATCCAACCGCGTATTGGGAAGAAGTGCACAATACGGATGGTCATATCATCCTTGATCCGGGCGCGTTCTATATCTTGGTAAGCCGTGAAGCCGTTTGCATTCCGCCAGACTATGCTGCGGAAATGGCACCCTATCTTGCAATGGTTGGCGAATTTCGCGTGCACTATGCAGGGTTCTTTGACCCTGGGTTTGGACACGAGTCAGCTGGTGGCGCAGGATCACGCGGTGTGTTGGAAGTACGCTGTCACGAGGCGCCGTTCGTCTTAGAACATGGCCAAGTAGTTGGGCGTTTGGTGTATGAAAAAATGGCCGAAGCCCCTACTCAGCTATACGGCGTCGGCATAGCCTCAAACTACCAAGGCCAAGGCCTTAAGTTGTCTAAGCAATTCAAATAAAGGTTAAATATTGCCCGTTAGCGGTGGTTATTGCGACCTGTTGGCTTACCGTAGTCGTCAATTTCGCCCTGTGGTGGTTATTTTCCGCGGCGTTTAGACAACATGTTAGATCCGGCTTTCATACTGCTATCGATGCCTTTGTAGATCAAACGGTTCATAATCTGACGAATGATCATATTGATAATGTGGTTCATATGTATGGGTCGTTCCCCTAACTGCTTCATGCACTCGATACACCGAAACTATGGCGAGGATCAGATCAATCTTCAAAAAGTTCTGACTGGCCTTCATTCGTGTCATCTTCGTCGTCAATATCGCCCGGCCCTGGCACAGTCCCAGGTGGAGGCCTGTTTTCCAACAGCCCTGCGGAACGGAGTTCTTTAAGCCCCGGAAGATCGCGTGCAGTCTCAAGCCCGAAGTGACCTAAGAAGTTCTGCGTGACAACGAATGTAACGGGGCGCCCAGGCGTCATCTTACGCCTGCCAAAACGTATCCATTCCATTTCTAGCAACTGATCAACCGTTCCGCGGCTCACAGATACACCGCGTATCTCTTCGATTTCAGCGCGCGTGACAGGTTGGTGATAGGCGATGATCGCCAGTGTCTCGATCGCAGCCCGACTAAGTTTGCGGGTCTCAACAGTTTCCTTTTGCATGAGAAAACCAAGGTCAGGTGAGGTGCGCATGGTCCATGCATCCCCAACCTTGTTCAGATTCACACCGCGCCCCTCGTAGAGTTTAAGCAGGTGCACAATCGCCTCTGCCGCGTCGCAACCATGGGGCATACGTGCTTCAAATTCACGCACCGTCACAGGTTCTGCACTGGCAAAAAGGATCGCTTCAACCATGCGCTCTTGTTCGCCCATGGGCGGAGGTTCAAACAGGCTTTCCTCTTTTAAGTCAATACTTTTAGTCACTATCTTGAAGTCCTTTTACGCAACTCAATCGGTGCAAAGCTTTCGGATTGGCGAATTTCTAAATGGCCCTCTTTCACCAGTTCCAACGAGGCTGCAAATGTCGCCGCCGTTGCGGAGCGCCGTTTGACCGGATCATTTGCCCATCCGTCAGGAAGGTAGCTGACTATATCAGTCCATTCTCCTCTGTAGCCAATCAAATCGCGCATCCGTTCCAATGCCTGTTCCATTGTGAAGACACTGTCACGATCCATCACAAACGGGCGGAAATCATCGCGGGTTCTAAGACGTGCATAGCCTTGCATCAAATCCAACAAAGTGGCGGTATAAGTAACCTTCTTAACCCGCTCGACCACTTCGATTTGACCACGGGCAAAAAAATCACGGCCCAATTGATCTCGGCCCATTAGGCGTGCGGCGCTGTCGCGCATCGCCTGAAGCCGTTCCAATTGAAACGCCAAGTGTGCGGCCAGTTCTTCGCCAGATGGTCCTTCCTCGGACTGATCAGGCGGCAATAACAATCGTGACTTAAGGAATGCCAACCACGCCGCCATCACCAAATAATCAGCAGCCAATTCAAGGCGCAGTGCCTTAGCCTTTTCAACAAAAGCGAGGTATTGATGGGCTAGTTCGAGCACTGAAATCTTGCGAAGATCAACCTTTTGGGTGCGGCTGAGGGTCAGCAAAAGGTCCAACGGCCCCTCGAACCCATCGACATCAATGATCAACGCTTCTGCGGCCACCCTTTCGGCGACAGCGATACGTTCTTTTTCAAAAATGTCTTCCATGACTTTATTGCGCCAACGCGCCCCCGCCTAACAGCACTTTAAGTTCGGCGTCTAAGGCAGCAATGTCAATCATATCTGGTGTTTTGCGCATCTCAACGGCATGGATCCCGCGTTTTTGGGCTATATCTGTCATTTCACCAGCGGCTTGTGCCACCTGTGTGCGTTCACCTAGGGTCCCGTTGCAATGCAAAATAACGTCACAACCCGCTTCGATTGATGCGCGGCTGAGCGTTCCCAGATCGCCGCTGAGGGCTTTCATCGAAATGTCATCAGTCATGATCAAACCATCGAAACCGATATCTGTGCGGATGACATCCATGACAGTTTTGGACAATGTTGCAGGTGCTTTATCGAGTGCGGTATAAACAAGATGCGCCGTCATCCCCATTGGCAGATCATTCAACGCCTTGAATGGCGCAAAATCTTGGGTATCCAAGCTATCGCGCGGCGCGTCTACTTTGGGCAAGTCAAAATGGCTGTCAGCGGTCGCACGACCATGTCCCGGGATATGTTTAACGACAGGCAGAACGCCACCATCTAACAGACCATTAGCCGCAGCACGTCCCATTGCAGCGACGGTTAAAGAATCGGTTCCATAGCAACGATTGCGTAAAAACGAATGGGTTTCGGTTTTGGCAACATCGATCATTGGCGCGCAATTGCTGTCGATTCCGATGTCGCGCAGTTCATGAGCGATGATGCGGTGGCGCAGGTACATGGCACGTTGGGCGTTCTCGCCAGCTGCAGTGATAAAGTCCAAGGGGGGCAACCATTCACGCCACGTTGGACTGCGCAGTCGCTGGACACGCCCACCTTCTTGGTCGATTGTGATTGGGCATTCCCAACCCACAGCCTCGCGATAGTCATCGCAAAGCGCACGCACTTGATCAGGTGTATCGATATTACGGGCGAAAAGGATGAAACCAAAAGGGTTCACATCCCGAAACAACGCCACTTCATCTGCTGTCAGCCGAAGGCCATCCCCATCAAGGATGGTCGCGCCAAAACGGTTCATCGTGTGACGACTGGTATGCAATCTGCGTTCTCAGCCAAAAGTGCGGAACAGAAACGACGTGCATCACTTAGGTCAGAAAAGCCCATCGCGCGAAGGCGATAGAATGTACGGCCACCGCTATTAGCCTTTTGAACGATGCGGGATTTGCCTTGAAGGAAATCACCAAAGCGGCCCTCAATCTTGTCCCACTGGCTACGCGCCACTTCGGCACTATCGAATGCCCCAAGCTGAACCAGGCGTGTTCCAGCAGGCACTGATGTTGGATCGACATCGGTAACGGTTGTCTTGGCAGGTGCAGACATCGGAATAACGACAGCAGGTGCTGAAACTGGGCGTAGCACTGGGCGTAAAGAGTGACGCAAGCCTGCGGCTTGGATCGCCGTATCTCCAGTCACATTCGCTGAAGCAACAGTTGTCACTGCGCTCACAACTTTAGCGCCAGTGGTAGTGTTAATCACATCCGCGCCTTGGGTCAGCTGGCGCACCAAATCTTCAACGCTTCCAGCTTCTGGTGTGTTTGACGTTGTGTCGACAGCAACAGTTTCAATTGGATTAGAAATGGCAGCTGACAAATCCAGTGGCGCAGGCTGTTGCACAGATGCAACCACTTGTGCAGAAACGGGGGTATCTTCGACAGCCAGAGCGACCGGTTTTGGGGCCAAAACCAACGTGTCTGTTGGTGCTGCGGCAGTGCCAGCAGCCGCGACTTCGTTTACAGAAAGCCCTTGGTTCAATGCAAGTTGGCCACCCGGATTGTCCGGAATGAGTCGCATTTCACCACTTATCGCTTGAACGACAGGTAGGCCTGTTACGTCGCGGACCATCAATTTGTATCCCCAAACACCAACGCCAGCTATGAGCGCCGCAGAAAGACCTGCCGCGACCATATTGATGATGGTGTTTAATGAGTTAACCGACATCATTGGTGATGAAGCGCCCGCAGATGTATAACCGTGAGCATCCATATTATGGGAGTAAGAAACGTTTGCCATTTTTGCCTCGTTGCCCGTTCGGGTACATTGCCCAACGGATCTACTGAATTATGCCTGTTCAGCCGAGGCGGTTATTTTTAACGCATCTCTTCGGCTGGCTCTATCCCTAGAATACCAAGGCCTGCAGCTATTACAACAGCCGCTGAACGTGCTAGGGCAATTTTTGCTTGGGACGTTTTCGTATCATCCTGTAAGAAGCGCAATTCAGGCAATTCATTGCCACGGTTCCACAACCCGTGGAACTCACCCGCCAGCTCATAAAGGTAGAATGCAATGCGGTGCGGTTCGTTGCTGCGCGCGGCTGTTTCCAGCAAACGTGGCCATTCAGCCAACTTAGCCGCCAGAGTCAATTCCGCCTCGTGATTGACCAGTGTCAGATCAGCAGCAGCCAATGTCGCGTCATCAACAGCAACACCTGCTTCAACCGCTTTGCGCAAAACCGAATTCACACGTGCGTGGGCGTATTGAACATAGAATACAGGATTGTCGCGGCTTTGTTCAAGCACCTTGGCAAAATCAAAATCAAGCGGCGCATCGTTTTTGCGCGTTAGCATTACAAAACGGGTCACGTCAGACCCAACCTGATCAACCACATCGCGCAGGGTTACGAATGTCCCTGCCCGCTTGGACATTTTGAACGGTTCACCATCTTTGAATAGCTTGACCAGTTGCGTCAGCTTGATATCAAGCGGCACAGTGCCACCAGACAATGCAGACACAGCAGCCTTCATACGTTTTACATAGCCGCCGTGATCGGCACCAAAAACGTCAATCAACAGATCATAGCCACGTTCAACCTTGTCAAAGTGATATGCAATGTCAGGGGCAAAGTATGTCCAAGCGCCATCAGACTTTTTCACAGGACGATCGACGTCATCACCGTGTTCGGTTGATTTAAACAAGGTTTGCTCGCGTGGTTCCCAATCCTCAGGTTTTTTGCCTTTTGGTGGTTCAAGCACGCCTTCATAAATCAGGCCCTTTTCTTCAAGCGACTTGATGGATTTTTCAATTAGGCCGGACCCGTACAGTGATTTCTCTGAAAAGAAGCGGTCCATTTTGATGCCAAGCTGCGCAAGATCGGAACGGATCAAATCCATCATCGCCTCGGTTCCAAACTCACGGATGTCTTGCAACCAAACATCTTCGCTTTTGCCCACGTAGGCATCGCCAACCTTAGCTTTCAGCGACTCACCGGTCTCGATCAGGTAATCGCCCGGGTATGTGCCATCCTCAAAAGCCACCTCTTGGCCGTGGGCCTCAAGGTAGCGAAGGTAAACGGAACGGGCCAACACATCGACCTGCGCGCCGCCATCGTTGATGTAGTATTCGCGTGTTACGTCATAACCTGCGAAATCCAGCATGGATGCCAATGCATCACCAAAAACCGCACCGCGCGTGTGACCAACGTGCAAAGGACCCGTTGGGTTTGCGCTGACATATTCGACGTTAACCTTTTTGTTCTCACCTATTGTCGAGCGACCAAAATCTGTACCTGATTTGAGCACAGCGCCGATGACACCCTGCCAAAGAGAGGCCGAAAGACGAAGGTTTAGAAAACCAGGCCCTGCGACTTCAGTAGCGGCAATCCGATTATCGGCTGCCAAACGTGCCGCCAATGAATTCGCGATTTCGCGTGGCTTAAGACCTGCAGGCTTGGCCAAAACCATCGCCGCATTGGTCGCCATATCGCCATGCGATGCATCACGCGGCGGCTCTACCGTTACGTTGTCAAAGCTAAGGCCAGCGGGCAAATGCCCTGCGTCAACCATGGCGTTGAGGTCAGCAATCACTTGGGTGCGGATATCGGCAAACAGGTTCATCAATTTAGTCCTAATACGGGTCGGGTGCGGTTTAGCACTTACGTGCCTAAGGTCAACGGGCGTTGATTAGTGCTTGCCCAGGATACGTTCATATTCAAGCAATGCATAGCGGTCTGTCATACCCGAAATGTAATCGCAGACACGGCGTGCAATGGCGGTCTTGTCGGCACCTTGTAGTTCTTCATGCCAATTGCCGGGCAATTGAGAAGGATCATTCAGGAACAAGGGAAACAATTCGCGGATCACTGTTGTTACTTCTGCCCTCTTCGCCATCACCGCAGGTGCGCGGTACATCTGGTTGAACAGGAAGGAACGGATTTCGAGAAGGTCGGCAAAGACCACACCTGAGAAACGAATGACGGGGCGGCCCAAATGACGAATATCATGGGCGGATGTCGCACCACTTTCGTCCAAGATCACTCGCGAGGTCAAAATCACATCGCTGACCATCACACCAAATACACGGCGCAAGGCCTCGTGACGACGCCGATCAGTTTCAAGGTTGGGATAGGCCGCGTCGACTTCTGCATAGGCCGCACCAATGATCGGCAGCTTCATAATGTCGGAATCTGTAAACAGCCCTGCTCGCAAACCGTCGTGCAGATCGTGGTTATTATAGGCAATATCGTCAGACAAAGCTGCTGCTTGCGCCTCAGCACTTGCATGGGTGTGCAGTTCTAGATCATGTGTCGCGTCATATTCAGCCAGCGCATAGGGTAGTTCGCCCACTACAGGACCGTTGTGTTTTGCGATGCCTTCTAAACATTCCCACGTTAGATTTAGACCATCGAATTCAGCATAGTGGCGTTCTAAATCGGTAACGATTTTAATGGCTTGAGCATTGTGATCAAAGCCGCCGTAAGGGGCCATCATCTCATGCAGCACGTCCTCGCCTGCGTGGCCAAAGGGCGGATGTCCAAGGTCGTGTGCCAGTGCAACAGCTTCTGTTAGCTCGCCGTTCAGGCCCAGTGCGCCTGCAATCGTGCGGGCGACTTGGGCTACCTCGATCGAGTGCGTCAGGCGCGTGCGGAAATAATCGCCTTCGTGTTCAACGAAAACTTGGGTTTTATGTTTCAGCCTGCGAAACGCACTGGCGTGAATGATACGGTCCCTATCACGTTGAAAACATGATCGAAAACTAAACTCTTCTTCCGCTACACGCCGTCTCTTGCTGTGTAGTGGATCAGAGGAAAATGGTGCCTGCATTGAGCACTGGTCCTTGTCGCCTGTACTATGCATCTCTATACTGGTTTACAGACGATAATGAAACCGGCCATTGGCCGACCATTCGGAGCTTTCCCCGTGCAATTGCCACCAAAAGTTACAACACGTGCATTCGAACGTCTGGCTGAGATAGGTGCCGCAGATCAGGGCCAAGCTTTGCGCGTCGCGGTTGAGGGCGGTGGCTGTTCCGGTTTCCAATACGAAATCGCGCTGGATGATCCAAAAGATGACGATTTGATCCTTGAAGGATCAGGGCAGAAAGTTGTGGTGGATTCAATATCTTTGCCCTTCCTCTCCAACGCAGTTATCGACTTCTCCGAAGAGCTAATCGGGGCACGGTTTGTCATTGAAAACCCGAATGCAACAAGCGCATGTGGTTGTGGAACTTCTTTTTCAATGTAATGTGTTACACGGCGATATTGACGCGTTAAAACCCTTCAAAAACGCCGAAAAATCATCAGTCTCATTTTGTGCTTGAAATAGCATTCTGTATCCTTCTTCGTTAATTTCTCGCTCAACGATAGGACGCGTCACCTCCCAATCGGGAATGCGTTTGGCATCCATTTCCAACAATAGATTAGAAATATTACGAAGCGGACTAGCGGCGACATCACCACGCTGAAATTGCGTCCGACAACCAAGAACCGCCTGCCCCATCCCATCTTGTTTTGCCGTTGTAGCCAACCATGAACATTCAAATATTCATGATATGCATCTGTTATGCTTGATGCAGAATTCGTCACAACTTGAAAATCTGCTAAGGACGCCAACACCCAGTTTTCCCAAATTTGGCCTGGTGTTTCTCCGGTAAATCGGAGTGCCGTGCAAATTTAAGCCAGAAGATCAGCATTTTGATCCAAATATGCGATGATCCCAACGAAATTCAGGGATTGGATCGCGCCGGCATCCAACTTGGGGTCTCGGCGACCATATTAAGACAAAAAATACGATATGTGTCAGCCCATAAGGCGCTTTTTTGTTTGACAGCGCAAATGTGGCTGAGCGATTGATGAATCGGCGCGCAAGAGCGTCCAATCCAGTATCGATTGGAATTTTCTTTCCGCGTCGTGAAAAAAGCCTAAACGCTTAGCCGCGTTGGAAGTCTGAGAGTTCCGCTTCGGCCAGCCCTTGAATCGCAACCCTTTCGCCTATCTTTTCACCTAAGTTCCCTTTTAGACCAAGGCCTCCCAGATCAAGGCAAATAGAGAAGTAGAACAGATAATATTGGGCAAAAAAGGCCATGTTCGCGGGCAATTGTTGATAAAACTGCTGATAAATGGCCAAAGATTTTCTTTGACTGGCGTTCCCGAGCATTCCAGAATGTTCAGCAATTCACCATTCTCTTTCAACTAAAACACATCTTCGATGGTTCTGCGATGGTTCGCAAAAACATCAATTAAAGCGTCCGCGTTTTGAGGAAATGTTTGTCGGCGCTGGGGTACGCTTAATGAAATTACGTTGGTCATATTTTGCCCTCTTAAATTAAACATGCCTTGGCAGTTGGTTAGGCGCCGGACATAAACAGCGAAGTCAAATCACCACTTTCTTTAAACGACGTTGTCGGGGCGGATTCAGACATAAACATTCCAGTGTCATCACCGCCTTTCATTTCCGGCCTAAACCTTGACATGAAAAGGTATGTCGCATCGCCCAAGAAGCCATCAGACGCTGTAGGGACTGAGCAGGACATGAACATTTCAACATCGTCACCACCCATCATACCTGCTTGAGGTATTGTAAATTGTGTCTCAACTTTACGTAGCGCAGTCATTTTGAAATTCCCCAGTTTGTTAAGTTAATCGCACCTAAAAAGATTGTTCTTGAAGTTGCATTTTAATACCCTTTTTCTTCTCATGATTGTGCAAACGTTGACTTATCCACAGGTGCGGCACAGCCGACTTCGTTGAAAGTGTTTAGCTTTAGGTCGAATTGCAAAGTTTGAAAAAATGTTGTCCACAGGTGTAACTTATTCGAACACTAACCCTCTGTTAACAAACACTGATTACTCCATAGTAAGATTCTCAAAATCACCACTCATTTCAACTCGATCTCAAGATGCTCCTCTGCCCTTGCTCAGCGGCAGGTCTTGAGCGATAGCTTATTCATCAAAAAATCAGGAGTACCGTCATGAAGATTGCCTCATTCAACATCAACGGCATCAAAGCACGCATAAATGCGCTTCCAGAATGGCTGGACGAAGCACAACCTGATGTCGCTTTGCTCCAAGAAATCAAATCTACGGACGAAGCATTCCCACGCGAGATCTTTGAAGACCACGGATATATCGTCGAAACGCACGGACAAAAATCATTCAACGGGGTTGCTATCCTGTCTAAATTACCACTTGAAGATGTGCGCCGTGGCCTGCCCGGTGACGACAATGACGAACAAGCGCGTTGGATTGAAGCTACTGTCGTCGGTGAAAAAGGTGCGGTTCGTATCTGTGGTTTGTACCTACCTAACGGCAATCCTGTCGATTTAGATGATGCTGGAAAACCTGTTGAAGGAGGAAAGTACGCCTATAAATTAGCGTGGATGGACCGTCTTCAGGCACGCGCTGAGGAATTGATGTCAGATGAAATGCCGTTTTTGATGGCAGGTGACTACAACATAATCGCTCAGCCCGAAGATGCAGCACGCCCGGAAATTTGGGAAGGTGACGCTGCCTGTCGTCCTGAAAGTCTCGCCACTTATCGCAAACTGGTCAATCTTGGCCTAACCGATGCGACCCTCGCACGTGATCCGCGTGCGGGCCAATATACGTTCTGGGATTATCAAGCAGGCGCATGGAATAAGAACAACGGTATTCGAATTGACCACTTTCTGCTTAGCCCAGCTTGCGCGGATATGTTGACAGACACAGGGATCGACAAAGACATTCGCGCCCGTGAAAAACCATCTGACCACGTCCCTATTTGGGTCGACCTAAATGTTTAACTGCGTCTGTCAGTGACATCGTGCCGGTAAAGCCAATCGAAGGGCTTTAACATCAGCGATGGTGCGACAATACTAATTGTCTTTAACCCTAAGTGCGCGGCCAAACGGATTGGACCTGAACGCAGGTGATACAGGTTGGCGTTGTCTTGTGTGGTCTTAACAACTTTAGTCACGCGTTTTAAACGCTGGCTTTGATAACTGCGGATATCACCCGCCTTTAGCGCCCGCCCTAAGACCCACGCATCTTCCAATGCCATATTCGCCCCCTGGGCCATAAATGGCAACATTGGGTGCGCGGCGTCACCAACCAGTGCAATCCCTTGCTCAAACCACCTTGCAGCAACTGGATGGCGAAACAAACCCCATTTAGAAGTCTGTTTAACGGAATCTAGCAATGGCGCAGCTCCTCCCGAAAACTCTGCGAATGTTTCGCGCAATTGATCGGGATCGCCATTTTGTCGCCAACCTTCATCCTGCCAATCATCACATTCCTCGACAGCGACCAAATTAACAAACATACCGCCACGCAACGGATATGTGACGATATGTTTGCCAAGTCCCATGTAAACGCGGGCCTCATTTGGTTGGTCGACAACATTGGGCACAATAGCGCGCCACGCGACTTGTTTTGTAAAGAATGCAGAGGACTGGGGGTTGAGCGATGAGCGGGCAACAGAATGGACCCCATCCGCCCCTACAACCAGTTCCGCGCGCAAGACATCGCCATTGGCAAGCACAACCTCGGGTATCTCGCCTTTTAGCACCTCAACAACAGATTGGTTCAACTTTATATCTGCAGACGCCCGTTTGGCAGCGCCAGTAAGTGCATCCAACAAATCCGCACGATGGACGAAATAGTAGGCCTGATCATGGGCCAAACGCTTTAAATCCAAACGCGCAACTTCGCCCGAACGGCGATAATCGCGTAGTGAAACGGCATTGGCCCGCAATGCACCGCGATTGACCAACTCAGGCTCTAGGCCCAAGGCACGCAACACACACAATCCATTGGGGCTAACTTGAAGACCTGCCCCAATTTCTGTCAGCTTCGGCGCTTGTTCCAGAACTGTTACAGATGCGCCCATGCGCCCCAACACAGCAGCGGAGGCCATACCGGCGATGCCGCCACCAATCACAATCGCATTGCGTATCATTTGAAGCCCTTAAATACGAAAAAGGCGCAAGGGACTTGCCCTACGCGCCTGTAACTTAAATTCTTATCAGCGACGATCAATCGTCACGATGAACCTTTTCACGACGCTCGTGACGTTCTTGCGCCTCGAGGCTCATTGTCGCGATCGGACGCGCATCCAGACGCTTTAATGAAATTGGCTCACCTGTAACTGTGCAATACCCAAATTCATTTTCGTCAATACGACGTAGCGCCGCATCAATCTTGGAAACCAGCTTGCGTTGTCGGTCACGTGTACGTAGCTCAAGCGCGCGATCTGTCTCTTCTGAAGCACGGTCGTTTACGTCTGGGATATTACGTGTGCCATCTTGCAATCCTTCGATGGTGTCACGCGTTCCAGCCTGCAACTCGTCTTTCCAGTTGTTCAACTTGCGGCGAAAATATTCTACCTGAAGATCATTCATGAATGGTTCGTCATCTGCTGGACTATAATCATCCTGTAGAAACCCTGCTTGTTTCATATTGTTCCCCTCCGTTTGGCTTAGGTCATTCATGCACGTTTCCTCATTTTACATAAACATAGCCATCTTCCGCAGCGTCTAACGTAGCGCCTCGTTATTGTCACTACACAATTCTGCTTAGATATGTCTAAAACCAATGACAGTTAATAAATGCGCACAGACGGAGATTGTTATGAAATTTCAAGGTACCAAAAGCTACGTTGCAACAGATGACCTTACGATCGCTGTAAACGCAGCTGTAACATTAGAACGCCCCCTCCTTGTCAAAGGTGAACCGGGCACTGGCAAAACAGAACTTGCCAAGCAAATCGCGACCTCTTTGGGGGTCCGCATGATCGAATGGAACATCAAATCCACCACCCGTGCGCAACAAGGGTTGTACGAATATGACGCTGTTTCACGCCTTCGCGACAGCCAATTGGGCGAAGAAAAAGTCCATGACGTTGCCAACTACATCCGCAAAGGAAAACTTTGGGAGGCTTTCGAAGCCAGTGAAAAGGTTGTGCTATTAATCGACGAAATTGATAAAGCTGACATCGAATTTCCAAATGACCTTTTGCAAGAACTCGATAAGATGGAATTCTTTGTCTACGAAACTGGTAAAACGGTCAAAGCGGTGAACCGCCCGATCGTGATCATCACATCAAACAATGAAAAAGAACTGCCAGACGCGTTTCTGCGCCGCTGTTTCTTTCACTACATCCGTTTCCCAAACATGGAAACTATGCGTGCAATTGTAGAAGTCCATCACCCTGGGATCAAAGAACAGTTATTAACGACCGCCCTCACCCAGTTTTTCGATATTCGTGAACAAGCTGGTTTAAAAAAGAAACCATCAACCTCTGAAGTGTTGGATTGGCTTAAGTTGCTGCTGGCCGAGGATATGACAGCCGAAGACCTAAAATCAGGAACTGCCGCTTTACCCAAACTGCACGGTGCGCTGTTGAAGAACGAACAAGACGTGCATTTGTTCGAACGCATAGCGTTTATGGCGCGTGGCCAACGCTAGCAGTTAAATGTGGCGCAGGGGTACCTAACCTCAACTTCAAGCACTCTGCGTTGCCCCACGAATTGTTTTTGACAGAGCGAAAAACCAATCCACGACCAAGAACTGCAAGGCCAATTGCGGCAATTGCCATATTGTTGCCCGTATTGAATATACTCAATATATCAATTATTTCTCATAAATTAAAAAGCTGAACCAAAAAAACTACTGCCTCATTTGGGCCACGCCCACTGTAAATTGGAACATGTTGCCTCAAACTTGACTTAATTTCTCCCTAATAAGGTGTGGTTGAGGGGCTATAAGATCTCCATCAAGGGCTATTTAGTAAGCTGGCAGTACAAATGACCAGTGAACCCACACTTGAAGTGCGTCCTTTGCAAGAGTCCGACCGGGACGCTTGCGCAGCCCTTTGGTTGGCCTATCTAGATTTTTATAAAACCTCCCTACCTGCGGCTACATTCATCGTTTACTTTGATCGCCTTCTGAGCGCTGATCCACAGGACTTTAATGGTCTCGTCGCTGTCCTTGATGGCAAGCTGATGGGTCTAACCCATTACTTATTCCACCGTCATGGCTGGAAAGTCAAAAACGTTTATTATCTTCAAGATCTATATGCTGATCCATCTTTGCGCGGCATGGGAGTTGGACGTGCACTTATTGAAGGTGTTTACGCCGCCGCTGACGCAAATGGGACACCATAGGTTTATTGGTTGAACCAAGGAGAAAACACAGAAGCGCGCAAACTTTATGACCGAATTGCTAAGGTCACCAACTTTATCAAATACGGGAGGGGCGAAGCATGAACCGCATGCGTCGCCTGATCCTGCCGTTAGCTTTGATACTGAGTGCCTGTGTCTCCGTCACCCCTTCAAACACAGCAAACCGTGCGGCAATTGCCGACAGCACATTCCCACCGATGAAAACGTTCGGGGCCCCGCACCCCTCACGTCCGATCAATCTTTCCGTTTGGAAAGTGGTCGCGACCTGCCTGTCTTTACGCGCTTTGAGGAACCCATTACAGTGCGTGTTACTGGTGCACCACCACAAAGTCTTGGCTCTGATTTAACAAAATTGCTGCACCGATTGCAGGCCGAAGAGAATATCAGCATCAGTCATATTTCCGCAAACGCGCAAGCAAATATGACGATTCAAGCGGTAAGCCGCGCAAAAATTCGACGCACATTGCCACATGCTGCATGTTTTGTTGTTCCTAACATCTCAAGCATCGATGAATAACGAAGCGCGCGCCGTACTCTTAAAACAAATTGGGCAAATCTTCAAAAGCGCGAACAATTGGCAATATTCTTGCCGAATGATGCAAGTCCCCAAGATGTGCGCAATTGCTTACATGAAGAGTTAGCGCAAGCGATTGGGCTTTTGAACGATCTGTACCGTCTGCCCGACAGCGTATTTAATGACGACAACGTCCACACTGTTTTAACGAGCTTTGATATGATGTTGCTGAAGGCATACTGCTCGCCTTAACTTCGTAGTGGTATGAACCGCGGGCAAGTGGTCCAAGTACTGTCACGCGTTTTCAATCGTATCAATCAAGATGGTAACGGACGCGCAGCTAAGTTTCCAACACGAACGCCAAAGTCATGGGCACAAGCCGTTCAAACAGCACTTGGCCCAGGTAGCAAAACGTCCCAACGTATAACCGCAGCAAACCAAGCATTGAAAATTGCCAAAGCAATGGGTTGGAGCGATCACCGTTTGGCGTTTGCCCACTATCCAAGTAGTCGCCCTATGCTAGCCTCTTATCCGAAGGCTGCATTTCAACATTTTGTCGCAGCTGACCATTGTTATGCTGCCACCCCAGATGCAGAACCACATCGGGCATACTTAGCCACTCAATATGCTGCACATGCAGTGTCCAAAGGTGACGGCGTTCGTGCGCTTACATTGATTGGACCACATATTGATCGCGCGGCGCGCAACAAAAATCGCAGTCCTGCTTTATACCCTTCTGTTACTTCGTGCTGAAGCTCTTGATCTGACTGGACGTTCTGCAGAAGCACGTACCGTCAGACTGGACAGTCTTGGATGGGCGCGTTACGGCTTTGATCCAGATTGGGCGGTGCGGGCCAAGTTGCGTGAAATATCATCGCTATCCCCGCTGAAAAAATTCTGACTTTAACAGCGTGGGGCTAAACACATATGATCGTAATCGTTGCAGCACTAATTGGCGCAATTTTCGGCGGTATCACTGCAAAACGTCGCGGTGGTAATAAACTAGACATCGCTCAATACGCGACAGGCTTTGGAATGGCCTTTGTTGTGGTCGGCCTGATCGCAACAGTTGTATTGGAACGGATTATTTCCTGATGTTCATTCCGTTCTTTGACGCACTGCGAAAGAACGGCGTGCCAGTGTCCATGCGTGAGTTCCTTGCGTTTCTTGAGGGAATGAAGGCTGGGCTGGCAACCTATGACATAAATGCATTTTACTACTTAGCCCGTGTTTCAATGGTCAAAGATGAACGCAACATCGACAAGTTCGATCGTGCATTCGCGGCCACCTTTGAAGGCTTGGACAACATCAAACTAGAGCAAGTTCTTGAAGCTGTTGATATTCCAGCTGATTGGCTGACGAAGATGGCAGAAAAACATCTGTCAGCAGAAGAAAAGGCCAAAATCGAAGCTTTAGGCGGTTTTGAAAAGCTGATGGCGACGTTGAAAAAACGCCTCGAGGAACAAGAAAAGCGCCACCAAGGTGGCAGTAAGTGGGTTGGTACCGCCGGCACATCACCATTCGGCGCTTATGGCTACAATCCTGAAGGCGTTAGGATCGGCCAGAACGAAAGCCGCCACCAGCGCGCCATCAAAGTGTGGGACAAGCGTGAATTCAAAAACATGGACGATACGGTCGAACTGGGCACTCGCAACATTAAGGTCGCCCTGAAACGCCTCCGCAAATGGGCACGTGATGGCGCGACCGAAGAACTTGATCTGAACGGTACTATCCGTGCTACAGCAGAAAACGGATACCTAGATGTCAAAACACGTCCAGAGCGGCGTAATGCAGTGAAGGTGCTGTTGTTTTTAGATGTGGGCGGATCAATGGACCCTCACATCAAAGTAGTAGAGGAATTATTCTCTGCTGCGCGAAACGAATTCAAACATCTTGAACACTTTTATTTCCACAATTGTCTGTATGAAGGCGTATGGCGTGATAACAGCCGCCGATGGGATGCACAGCTGGATACCAACGAAATCCTTCGCACCTATGGTCCTGATTACAAATGCATCTTTGTAGGTGACGCGTCGATGTCTCCCTATGAGATTGCCTATCCCGGTGGTGCGAATGAACACTGGAACGCAGAAAGTGGTCAGGTTTGGTTAGAACGTGCCCGCGATCAATGGGGCAGTCATCTCTGGATCAATCCAATTCCAGAGAAATATTGGACCTACACCCACTCAATCCAAATGATCAAAGAGATCTTTGGTGCTGATCGCATGGTTGGAATGACACTTTCCGGTCTCGAAAAAGGAATTAAAAGTTTAACACGTTAAGTTATTCAATCTTAGCGTGTTGTACCAAAAACAGCCCAAGCTTACCTTATTTATCTGAACAATAGTCTATATTAAGCCACATTGGACCATTATCAGAAACGAACCAATAATTTTTAATAAAGTTAATTTGTCGATGGCTAGAATCCTTACGCTGCTTCTTCTACTTTCAGTTACTTACTAGCTGCCTACACTGACAACACGGTGACAAGTCAGATTGGTGAGAATGGATCCGCATCTCTTGTCTTTTTCAACAATAATTCACAGCATGAAAATACGGTTTCACATCAAGCTGATGCCCTGAACGGTCTCAGCAACCATCTTGTACTTGCATCAATGCTTAAGGGTGCAAAGATTGGTGCCGTCGTTAGTTGTAGCTTGGCCATAGTATCTGCATCAAACGCCAAAAATTTTATTTCGGGGCAGTTACTGGTGGTGCAACAGGCGCTTTGATTGGGCATAGTTCTGGTAAAACACAAATTGCGCAACGCGTAGAGTTAGTTGACCCAAATCAGCTTGTTCGTAACATCTGTAAAACAAACAATACCATGGAAACCCTAACGACTTCTCTTCCTGACCTATTGGCAGCACAAATTGAAGAACTCGAGGTGCTTTCATTTAATCGTGATACGGGCACGATGTCTCAAGGGGCTTATGAAAAGTAGTATTCCTAAATCCAAGAAAGCCGTACTGCACTGGCCGATTCCCTTTCGCTAAGTGCGTCACAAGCTAATTTGGCTACCAATAATCTGGAGAATGCTGCGACACGTGGTCAAACCTGTCTTGAATGGCACTTTGGCGCGACAAAACAAATCGCTGAGCAGGCAGAATCTACACAGTCTTCAATTTCTCTTTTGCAAATCAAGACTCTAATTTTCCATAACAAACAGGCCGCCTAATTCAAATTGGGCGGCCTGTTTGTAATTTAAAGAGATGATACTTACCGATGGGCCCCATCCGCAAAAGATTGCCACATAGCAGCGTGGCTACAGGGCACCTTAACCCATTTCTTCGTCGCGCGGCCTTTGCCCGAAGGATCAAATAAATGCGCGCCTTCAATAACCATCGCCTGCGCGTGATCGTCACCAATTAGTTTGAACACCATGCAGTCCTCAAAAAAGACACAAAAGGTTTGCCACCTTTGGAGACCTTAAAGCACGTCTTACCAAACTTCTGCGACGCTTCTGTTTCAGAAATTCCATGCTCAATATCGTAGAATGTCGCCTCTTGATCGCTCATGTCTCGTCCTTTGTTTTGGTTAGGGCAGTATGAGCGAGAAACTCTCTGCACTCAACTTTACGTTAAAACATTGCACAAACGCCTCCCCCTCGTTTAGCGTTGATACATGTCAAATGCACCCATTACCCATATTGATCTCACCAGTTTTCTGGTCGATCCATATCCCGCTCTTTCCCACATGCGTGCACACGCACCCATCACCTTTGTGCCCGAGCTGAACGCTACACTGTTCACCCGCCGTGATGACATCCATTTGCAGGAAAAACGAATAGACGTGTTTTCCTCTAATCAGCCTGCAGGATTGATGAACCAATTGATGGGTCAAAACATGATGCGTAAAGACGGTGAGGAACACATGAACGAACGTCGTGCGTTGTTTCCCGCGTTAAGCCCACGAACGGTTAAAGACCATTGGAAACCAATATTTGAGGCGGCAGCCACAGACTTGCTGCAAACCCTTGCGACAAAAGGAAAATGCGATCTAGTACGTGATTTTGCAATGCCTGTGTCTGCGGCGGCATTACGTGCAATCACAGGTTTGGAATCCATGAGCAATTTGGAGATGGATACTGTCAGCCAAGCAATGATTGACGGTTGTGCAAACTTTGAGGGCAAAAAGAAAGTTACAGAACGCTGCAACAAGGCGACTCGCCTTATAGATGATCATATTAAATTTGCGCGTGAGGACGCGCCGCAACAAAGCGCGCTCAAAGTCATGGCGGAAGCAGGGCTAAATGATAAAAGCCTGCACGCCAATATCAAACTGATAATCTCAGGAGGTCAGAACGAACCGCGTGACGCTATAGCTGGCACCATTTGGGCATTGATAAACCATCCCAGCCAATTGGAGATGATCCGCAGCGGTAAAGCTAAATGGCTAGACGCCTTCAATGAATACGCACGCTGGATGGCCCCTATTGGGATGTCCCCTCGTGTAGTGGTTAAAGAGGACACCATTGATGGCATTACGCTGCAGCCGGAAGATCGCGTGTTCTTTATGTTTGGATCGGCTGGACGTGATGAAACCCATTTCTCAGCACCTGATACTTTTGACATTTCGCGCAGCACACAGCCTGCCATCAGTTTTGGTGCTGGACCACATTTCTGCGCTGGGGCCGCAGCTGCAAGATGCCTTATCAACGAAGTCGCCTTGCCGTTGGCGTTCGAACACCTGCCCAATCTTAGATTGCTAAAACCTGTTCCATACAAAGGCTGGGCCTTCCGGGGCCCAACAAAAATGAGTGTCGCGTGGGATAAGTGAGACAAGGAGTTGCGATCCGCACCTCTTAACCCCATATCTAAGACATGTTGAAACTCACCCCAATTCTACTTGCCCTAATCTATGGCCTAGCAATGTATCGCTTTTCTGCATGGCAAACGGCAAAGCGTTTAGATGAACAATCCACGGTCTTGAATGACCCCATGCTAGGTCAATTAAGTGATCAAATGGCCTGTGCTTTGGATTTGCCCAAAATTCGCGTGCATATTTATGAGATTGACCAGATCAACGGCTTGGCCGCGCCAGATGGGCGGATTTTCATCACACGTGGCTTTTACAAGAAATTTCAAAACGGTGAAGTTAGTGCGGATGAACTAGCTAGTGTCATTGCGCATGAATTGGGCCACGTTGCCCTTGGTCACTCACGACGTCGCATGATCGACTTCTCAGGTCAAAACGCGCTACGCTCGATGCTTTCGATGGTGCTGGGACGTTTCATACCGTTCGTAGGCGTTTGGATCGCCAACATGCTAACATCGATGCTAGCTGCCCGCTTAAGCCGTTCCGACGAATACGAGGCAGATGCATATGCCGCGGCCTTACTCACTAAATCAGGCATTGGCACATCAGGTCAAATTTCACTATTTGAAAAGCTGGACGCTATGAGTGGTTCAATGAACGGTCATGCACCAGCATGGTTGCTTAGCCACCCCAAAACAAGCGAACGGATCGATGCGCTAAACAAGCTGCAAACTCGTTGGGGTACATCGACCGATTAACCGTTTAAAGGGCTTTGTATTCAGCCTTCTGACGTCCGCTCCAACGTACTGTGACCACAAACCCCTCGTCTGTTTGCGTCTCTTCCAGCACGACCTCATTTGAGAACAGCCAAGCGCGTTCGCGCCCTTTTGCGAACGACAAGGTCAGATCTTCAGTGATCAATGCACCTTGCAATGCTTCGGCAATCGCTTCCATCAATACTTGGGTGCCAGCACCACTTATTGCAGACGTCGCATAAACCATTTCGTTGCGTGCAGCGCGGGTTTTCACCGCTTCAGCAGCCTCATCATCCAACGCGTCTAGCTTGTTCCAAACCTCAAAGGTTGGGCGTTCCGCATCAACACCCAAAACTTTCATGATCTCGCGGACATCTCGGGCTTGTTCTTCAGTCTCAGGGTGGCTGATGTCACGCACGTGACAAATCACGTCAGCAGCAAGTACTTCTTCCAAAGTCGCACGAAAGGATGCCACCAATTCAGTCGGCAGGTCAGAGATAAAACCAACTGTATCTGACAAAATAACTTCGGGTCCATCATCCATGGTCCAACGGCGCATCGTTGGGTCAAGCGTAGCGAACAACATGTCCTCCGCCATCACATCCGCACCCGTTAGGTAATTAAACAGCGTCGACTTACCGGCATTGGTGTACCCCACAAGAGCCACGATAGGATAAGGAACCTTCTTGCGCGCAGCACGGTGCAGTGCGCGGGTTTTAACCACTTTATCAAGCTGACGGCGCAAGCGCACCAATTGGTCATCAATAGCACGGCGGTCAGATTCAATCTGCGTCTCACCTGGTCCACCAACAAAGCCCAAACCACCACGTTGACGTTCGAGGTGGGTCCATGCTCGTACAAGGCGTGTACGCTGATAGGTAAGTGCAGCCATCTCGACCTGCAACACACCTTCGCGGGTGGCTGCACGTTCGCTGAAGATTTCGAGGATCAGACCAGTGCGGTCCAAGACCTTCACACCCCACTCTTTTTCAAGATTGCGTTGTTGAACAGGCGTGACTTTACCATCGATCAAAACAAGATCGATTTCCGCCTCTTCAAACACATCATGAAGCTCTTTGATTTTGCCTGAGCCAAATAACTTACCGGCATGCGGCTTGGGCAGACGCACAGCATCACTGCCGATGACGTCTAGTTCACTAAGGGCATTTGCTAAGGAAACCGCCTCTGCCAAAGACAGAGCCGCATTACGGCGAAGATGATCTGATTTGATATCAGGATGAAGCACCCACGCGCGGGTCAATACCGGCCCGTCGGTGTTATCTATCTGGAATTGCTCTTTGCTCAAGCTTGGTCTTCGCCCTCATATAGGCTGATTGGCTGGCTAGGCATGATGGTCGAAATAGCGTGCTTATACACAAGCTGAGATTGACCATCGCGACGCAATAACACGCAGAAGTTGTCGAACCACGTAATGACACCTTGCAACTTTACACCGTTGATCAGGAAGATTGTTACTGAAACTTTGGTCTTACGTACGTGGTTCAGGAATGCATCCTGCAGGTTCTGTCTATCCGAAGCCATTGCATTTTCGCCTTTTTTTTAATTATCTGCGGACCAAATCATTCTTTGTTATATTATGGATAAGGATTTGAGGAGTTTCTAGCCCCAAAAACGGCCTTGGCACCCCAAATTTACCTGCCACTAGCTAGCCGCGCCACAAATCCGGCGTCAAAAGCGCAATAATCGCGAGGGTTTCAAGTCGTCCAAGTACCATTGCACCAACAAATACGGACTTTGCAAAACTGTTCAGTTCGATGAGACGGATAGGTATATCGCCACCCATTTCTAGCAATGGACCTGTTGTTGACAGGCTTGCGATTGCCATCACTACAGACTCCTCAAAGGATGCGCCCGATGCTGCCAGTAAGATTGTAACCGCTGCCAAAGATAACGCAAACAGCATGAAAAAAATCCATGCAATAAACGCTCCGTTTTTTTGCAAACGTCGTGCCATTGGATCTGCATTGCTAACGGATGAAGGATGAACCAACCGTTCCATTTCGCGGCGGCCATTGCGATACAGCGCAAAGACTCGCAATAATTTCACGCCGCCAGCAGTCGTCGCGACACCCCCACCGATTAAGCACAAGCCCATCAAAATAAGACCAGGAGTGGCAAGGCCAGACCATTGCTGGGCATCACCCCATGAATTGCTTGAAAAGCCAGTTGTCGTTAAAAATGACATAACCGTAAACAATGCACCCCAAAAAGCATGCCCTGCATCCATCATCGTCGTCTCAGTAGCAACGTCATAGGACGCTAACCAATGGCGTAAGAACAAGACTGTGGCCACGGCCACAACTAGGGCGATTCCAATTCGAAACTCCGGATCATGTGTAATGCCGCCACTTTCGCTGGTGACCGTATCACTTGAAAACGTCAGTCGCGACAGACCAAACAGCATAAACAAAACCATCAGCATTTCGCCAGTGAAGCCAGACTCCCCCGTCAATCCACCAACTGGTGAGATGCCCGATGTCGCTAAGATCGACATGGCGTGGCACAAAGCGACGAGTGATTCATCTCCGTTCACCCAAAGAAGTGCCCAAAGAAGCCAGGTAAGTCCAAAATAAATCGGGAATAATGTAGCAACGATCTTGATCAATTTTAGGCGACCTTCGCTTTGCCCGACTTGCCCCTGCCCCAATGCACGTCTTCCAGGTTCTGCGCGCGCTGTAATTTCGAAACCACCCAAATTCAAAGGCGCGAGAATAGAAGATGCGGCCACCCACATGATTAAACCACCCAACCAGCCAACAAGTGCACGCCACAGGTGGAGTGGTCGGTTCAACCGCTTTGGATCATCGAACAGTGTTGCGCCCGTCGTTGTAATTGAACTAACCATTTCCATGTAGGAGTTAAAGAAACTGGTGGTTTGCAGTGCTTCATGAAACGGAATGGCCAAGATCAATGGAAGAAACACGAATGTTGAGAACAAAGACATCAAGGGGCCAAGTGCTCCGTGTCCGGGCATACGCCCATGATGGGCCATTGCGATCAAAACAAAGATTATGACCCCAAGCAAGCCTGAGTATAGAAAAGCTCTGCCAGTCACCAATTCACGTACCACACCGGCGTAGCCGGCGGGTATTAACATCATGATTGATGCCAAGCCAAAAACCAATAGAAACAAGGGTAAATGGAACAACTGCTCAATAAAGCCAAGCTTCTGTTTCATGTTAGAAAAAATCGATTGAAACTTGCATCAGCCGTTCCACTTCTAGAACGTCTTTGGTCAATGCAAATAGGGCAATAACGTCCCCTTCGTCGATACGCGTACTGCCTAAGGGACGCGTAACGGTGCCACCTTTGCGGACGGCCCCAACAAGCACACCCTCAGGAAAGTCGATGTCAGCGATCCGTTTTCCAGCCATCGGCGAAGTTGAAAGCACTTCAGCCTCGATAACTTCGGCTTCAGCATCGCCGATGGAATATACAGCACGTACACGACCATGGCGGATGTGACGTAAGATCGAACTGACGGTTGTTGCACGCGGATTAATGTATGCGTCGATCCCAAGCGGCCCCATCAAGGGAACCAAAGTCGGGTCATTTATCAGGGCAATTGCGTAAGGACAGCCTTCAGATTTAGCGCGTACAGCCGCTAGCATATTAGTTTTATCGTCGTCTGTTACGGCCAACATCGCGTCCGCACGGCTCACCCCTGCTTCAGTTAACAAGGCGACGTCCAAGCCATCCCCATGTAGCACAATGGTACGTTCCAGCGCTTCGGCAGCGATTTCCGCCCGTTTACGGTCTTTTTCAATTACTTTCGCGCGCACGCGGTTGGCACGGGATTCTAGTTCAGAGGCAACTGCCAACCCGACATTACCGCCACCGACCATAACGACGCGCTCCTGTTTAGCTATGCGCTTGCCGAACACTTCCATCGTACGTGGAACATCGTCGACATGCGCAAAGACATAACATTCATCGCCAACGAACAATTGATCACCCGCATTAGGCGCAAACAACACACCCTCGCGGCGCACACCAACAACGACTGCACGCAATGTTGAAAACAGGTCTGTCAACTGTCGCAGTGGTGTATGGACCACCGGACATTCTTCTTCGATCAGAATACCCAGCAATTGGGCCTGCCCATCCATGAAACGCTCGGTGTCAAATGCGGCCGGAGCGGAAAGCCGCTGTAACGCCGCAGCAGCAACTTCGCGCTCTGGACTGATAACCACGTCGATCGGCATGTGTTCACGGCGATATAGATCGGAGTAAATCGCATCCAAATACGACTGACTGCGCAAACGAGCTATCTTACGGTTAATTCCGAAAACAGAATGTGCGACCTGACAAGTGACCATATTAACTTCGTCAGAATGGGTCGCCGCGATGATCATATCTGCGTCGCGCGCACCAGCACGTTCAAGGATATCAGGATAGCTGGCAAAGCCTGCAACCCCTTGAACATCAAGTGAATCTGTTGCGCGGCGAACCAGTTCCGGGTCTTGATCTACAACTGTCACGTCATTGCGTTCTCCGGAAAGATGTCGGGCGATTTGCCACCCAACCTGACCTGCACCACATATGATGACCTTCATGAGTTCATCCTTTGACCTTTTGTCGTAGTTTGGTTCATAGGGATGACAGAAGGCCCAAGTCGGGTCAATTCAATTAGCGACATACCCCGACTTGGAATTTTCTGGTGCCTATTCGCCATCACCTTCTTCAACATGTGCGACGCGCACACCAGCTTTGGCAGAGGTAACCACACCCAATGACTTAAGTTTACGGTGAAGCGCACTGCGCTCCATCCCAACAAAGTTGGCCGTGCGACTAATGTTGCCACCAAAACGGTTAATCTGCGTTAACAGGTATTCGCGTTCAAACGCCTCACGAGCCTCACGAAGTGGCAAGGTCGCCAATACACCCGATAGAACGACCCGACCTTCCTCATTGCTGCTTTCTTCTTCACCCGGCAATTCACGGGCCTCAATTGGACCACTGCCATCACTAAGGATCAGAACACCCTCGATAAGGTTTTTCAACTGACGCACATTGCCTGGCCAAACCATCGTTTGCATCAAGGCCGAGGCATCATCACTCAGCACGCGCAAGGCTAGACCTTGGTTTGAGTTGCATTCCTTGATAAAATACTCGGCCAATAATGGAATATCTTCACGGCGATCTTCAAGTGAAGGAACCGAAATTGGTACAACGTTTAAGCGGTGGAACAATTCTTGGCGGAACCGTTTAGCTTCGATCTCGACCTCGAGGCTACGGTTTGTGCTAGAGATCACACGCAGATCAACGCGCACGTTCTCTGAACCGCCAACACGCAAGAATTGTTGGTCAACTAAAACGCGCAGGATTTTGGTCTGTGTGCCCAAAGGCATATCCGCAACTTCATCAAAATAGATGACGCCGCCGTTGGCTTGTTCCAGAAACCCTAGTTCCACTCCACGATCTATACCCTCACGGCCAAACAACATCTCTTCCATTTGATCAGGGGTCACCCCCGCACAGTTTACAGTAACAAAAGGTGCACTTGCGCGGTTAGAATTGGCGTGGATATAGCGTGCCGCCACTTCTTTGCCGCTGCCGGCTGGTCCGCTTAACATAACGCGACCATTTGACTTCGTCACTTTGTCCAACTGGCTAATCAACGTACGAAAGGAGGCTGAGGCACCAATCATTTCGGATTGAACACCATCTTGACGTTTCAGCGTTTGGTTTTCACGGCGTAGTCGACTGGTTTCCATTGCGCGACGGATAACCACCAAGAGTTGGTCAATATTAAACGGTTTTTCGATAAAATCATAGGCACCCTGCTTAATCGCAGCAACTGCAATTTCAATATTGCCATGGCCTGAAATGATAACAACAGGCACTTCTGGGTTTTCCTTCTTAACCGTTTTAAGAATATCAATTCCATCCATACGGCTGTCTTTTAACCATATATCAAGGATCATCAGCGCAGGTGGCTCAGCATCAATTGCCGCGATCGCACTATCAGAATTTCCCGCCAAGCGTGTTGTAAAGCCTTCGTCTTTTAAAATTTCAGAGATCAATTCGCGGATGTCACGTTCGTCGTCTACAATCAGAATGTCGCTCATGGGTTTATACCTCTTATTTATTGATCGCTGCTGCGATGTCTGATGGGGCTAAAAGAAGTTTGATAACCGCCATCGCCCCAAAATGATTTTGACCGTCAAAAACAGGTGCGTTTTGCAGCTGTAAAGTTCCGCCGTGTTCTTCGATAATTTTTTTAACAATTGGCAAGCCAAGACCTGTGCCTTCGCTGCGTGTCGTCACATAGGGTTCAAACAAACGTGCTCGATCTTCAGGCAGCCCAATACCATTGTCTGCAATAGTGATGCAGGCATGGCCATCAACGTCAGAGACCTCGACAACAATCTGTGGTCGCAAATCGGCTGGTGCACCCTTTTTGACCAATGAAACGATTGCTTCGCCTGCGTTCTTGATCAAATTTGTCATCGCTTGAAATATCATCGTATCGTCAAACTCAGCCATCAAAGCGGATTCCGCACCTGTCAATTTAATTTCAACATCTGGTTGACCAAGGCGCTGTAAAAGAACTGCATCATTAACCAATTTAGCCAAATCATGCGTCTTGCGATCAGGTTCTGGCATCCGTGCGAATTTTGAAAACTCATCAACAATGCGCCGTAAATCGCCAGTCTGACGAATGATCACAGCGGTCATCTGCTCCAGATTTTCGCTTTCGTCGCCAAGTTTGGGCGCAAATTTACGTCTAATCCGTTCAGCACTCAGTTGAATGGGTGTTAGCGGGTTCTTAATCTCATGCGCAATCCGGCGCGCCACATCACCCCACGCCGCCATTCTCTGGGCACTAACCAAATCAGTCACATCATCAAAGGCCACAACAAAACCTTCAAGATTGCCTCCTTCATTTCGACGGGTCGCCATGCGCACCAACAGGTTCTCTAAATGCCCATTGCGGCTAACCTTAATTTCACTTTGTGAAGCTTCTCCAGGACCGCTGCGCAAAACTTCAAACAAAGGTCCAAATTCAGGTATAGCCACAACCAATGGCACCATTTGCTGGTCTTCATGCCAATCTAACAATCTGGCAGCCGATTTATTTACAAAAGCCACACGACCATCAGGATCCAAACCGACAACGCCAGACGTTACAGAACTTAGAACTGAGTCAAACATCCGTCGACGACGTTCAATTTGGCCTGTGTTGTCCAACAAGGTTTCCCGCTGGCCCTTAAGCTGGCGGGTCATTTGGTTGAAATAACGGCCCAGCATCGCAATCTCGTCATCGCCATCTTCTTCTCGGACCTGAACATCCAGATCCCCTGCCCCAACTCGCTGCGCTGCTCCAGTCAAACGTCCAACAGGACCAGAAAGACGTTCTGCAAAGCCAAGTCCTAGCCAAACGGCACCAAGGATCAAAATGACAGCAAATGCTAAATAAAGAAGACCAAATTCGAACAACCGTTTGCCACGGTCACTTTCAAGTTGCTGATATAACCGGACGGTTTTTTGTGTCTCATCCAATAGAGATAGAATTTCACCATCGACGTCACGCGTTACGTATAAATATCGATCAGGTGAGCTTTTTAGTGGAACCAAAACCCTGAACTCATTGATGAACCAATCCTGAATAATCGCCAAACCTGTCTCACGCGCAACTGCCATCTGTCGCGCATCAGGTGGCTCAAAATCAAACAAATAGGAACGATCACCACGCGCCCGAATAGACGCGGTTCCATCAACCAAATACGCCTCGCGCAGCCCACGTTGGATTTTACGTTGCTCAATTCCTAGCAACTCGCTGTCACTTAACTCAACACGTTCGGCCCGCACGATATCCATGCGTGCTGCTAAAGTTCGTGCGTCCTCAATCAGACCTTCACGTTGCTCCTGCTCATAAGCTTCTGCAGCAGCAAGTGAGAAACCGACAACGTTTCGCACACGTTCAGAAAACCAACCCTCCAGTGCAATATTGATCGTCAACATTGCAAACACAGCCACGATAACCGCAGGGAATAGCGCTAGAGCTGCAAAGACTGCTGTGAGCCGCAGGTGAAGGCGTGACCCAGCGGATTGAGCACGACGCGCTGAAATAATGCGAGCCACTTGGGCCAAAACCAGCGCAGCAATTATAAGTATATAGACAACATCAGCTAGTAAAATGAGCCTAAGGGAAAGGTCATTCGCCCCCTGATCCAATGGCCCTAAGATCAGGAACGTTGCCAGAGCCAGAAATGGCCCCAAAACAACCAATCCAGTTGTCGCGAAATCACGGGCACGACGTTGCCTGCGCAACTTACGCAGTGTGTCTGCCCAAGGAGTTTGGCGCGTTGGGATTGCCAAGAGATACTACCTAGTTAATGCGGTAAATCAGGCACCCACCGCTACATCTCGTGGTTGATAACATGGGCGCGTTAAGAATGCCACAGTTTCTGTGGCTATTTTACATCAATTTTCGACGCCTCGTGACCTCAATTTCAAGCTCTGCAATCTTTTTACGCAGCGTGTTTCGATTGATCCCTAAAAGATCAGCGCATTTGGCCTGATTGCCGTGTGTTGCGTCCAATGCGATCTCGATTAAGGGCACCTCAATCTCGCGCAAAATACGGCCATATAAACCCTCCGGGGGCAACATATCCCCATGTAGATCGAAATATCGCTGAAGATGACGCCCAACGGATGCACCTAACTTTTCGGTGTCCGTTGCGCCACCGCGCAATGGGACAAGATCTGGTTGATGACCCAACACTTGCTGCACCTCCGCCGCCGTAATTTCGGGGCTTCGGCTGGTAAGACTTAATCGTTTCACTGCATTTTCGAGTTGGCGCACATTGCCCGGCCAGCTGTAGGTGCGGAAAGTTTCGGCCGCAGTCTCCGACAGGCTGCGAATGACGCTGCCTGCGTGTTCGATCCGGCAAAGAAAATGTTCCGTAAGCAATGGAATATCATCGACCCGTTCGCGCAGCGATGGCACGTTCAAAGTTACGCCACTTAGGCGATAATACAGATCTTTACGCAGAGTGCCATTTTCCATCGCACCTGTTAAATCGGACTGGCTAGTTGCTAAAAACCGCGGCACATACTCGCCTGGCGTGTCCAACATCCGCACGATACGCGCTTGTATCTCATCAGGTATGTCTGCGATTTCGTCAATCAAAAGCGTACCGCCCTTAACCCGCGCCAAAACACGCGCCGATCCCTCGATATCTTGCAAATCCGCCGACGTCACGGTCACGAACGGCAAAATGCGTCGGTCTGATAAGTCGTGGATCGCGCGCCCAATCAATGACTTTCCAGTACCACTTTCACCCCAAATAAGCACAGGTAAATCCGTGTTCATTACACGGGCAACGACGCGGTAAAGCGATTGCATTACATCGGTTCGACCAACCAATGGCAACTCTTCAGGGCGTTCTTGAGCGACTTCTGTAGGTGCGCTGCGGTGTTGGCCACGTAATTCCAACGCCCGCGCTGTCCGCTTCATCAGATCAGGCAGGTCGAAGGGTTTGGGCAAATAGTCGTAGGCTTCCGCTTCAGCCGCTTTGATCGCAGTCATAATGGTGTTCTGTGCCGAAATAACAATTACAGGCAAACCGGGACGGTCCTCAGCAATCTTTGGCAGCATCTCAAGGCCATTTCCGTCTGGCATAACAACGTCAGTAATAACAACGTCGCCTTTACCCTCAGCCACCCAACGCATCAGCGTCGTTAGACTGGAGGTGGCATGTACCTTACACCCTGCCCGTGTCAGTGCTTGGGTCAAAACCGTTCGAATGGTGCGATCATCATCTGCGACCAATACTGTGCCGTCCATGACTTAATCCTTCTTTGTTTGGTTGGATGCCTGCTCTTTGCAGCGCGGTAGCGAAATACGGAAAATTGTGCGCCCCGGTACAGAAGAGACCGAAATCCATCCGCCGTGGTCTGAGATGATTTTGCTTACCAAGGCGAGGCCAAGGCCCGTTCCATTTTCCTTGCCGGAAACAAACGGATCGAAAATATCATCCTTGATCCCCTCAGGAAGCCCCGGACCATCATCGATAATCTCAATTTGCAAAGGCAAAGAGTGGCCCGAACCATCAGAGCGTCGCAAACGGAAAGAGTGTTCGAAGTAGCTATGCAAACGGATTGTACCGCCTCGCTCGCCTGCAGATTCGGACGCATTCTTAAGAAGGTTTTGAATGACCTGTAGCAATTGGTCTGGATCACCCGATGCAGCTGGCAATGACGGATCATAGTCTTCAATGATCTTCATATTTGCACCGAACCCCAGCAAAGCAGAGCGGCGCGCGCGGTCTAGAACATCATGGATGTTGACTGACTGCATTTCGGTGACGCTAAGGTTTCCAAACTGTTCAACCTGCTCAAGCAGCTTAACAATTCGACGGCTTTCTTCAACAATTAGATCAGTCAGTTCAAGGTCTTCTGGCGCAAGGTTCATGCTAAGCAATTGTGCAGCCCCTGTAATGCCAGCCAACGGGTTCTTGATCTCATGGGCCAACATTTCTGCCATGCCTATCGCTGATTTCGCTGCCGACTTTACAGTATCATTCTGTGTCATTCGCCCCGCCAACTCACGTGGCGAAATCATGAGGATCATCTGACCCTCAGAACCAATCAGCGGCGCGATCTGTAAGGCACATTGCAAAGGTGCACGTTGGCCACTACCAACATCCACGTCGTTTACAAACAGCGGTGTCCCATTTTCACGGGCATGCGCGAAAGCTTCTTCAAGGGGTGCATCAATTGCAATCTGATCCCATAGCGGTACGCCACGCACATTCTTGGCGGAAACATTCAAGAAACCTTCGGCGGCAGAATTGATATCAAGGATTTTATCATCAGGCCCGATAAGAACCCCAGGTACAGGCAACGATGCCCAGATATTTGGATCACTCATTCTGCGCCCCCTTCCATTGCTTCGGGGATCATCTTTATGACCTCAAGTGCATCTTTTTCAGTTAGAACTTTGCGGCGTAATTCAGCTGGCGTTCCAGCTGTATCCATGAACCAACCAAGGTGCTTGCGCGCCATACGCAGCCCCATCTTTTCGCCGTAAAAATCGATCATCGCCAAATAGTGACCAATAACCATATCCGCCAAAGCCTGCCCCGTTGGGATCACAGGTGCCGGCGTGCCAAATAAAGCATGAGCAACTTCCGCAAGTAGCCAAGGACGTCCTTGTGCACCGCGCCCAATCATTATGCCGTCCGCGCCTGATTGCTCAAGCGCCATACGTGCCGTGGCAATGTCAACGATATCGCCGTTCGCAATGACTGGGATCGAAACGGCGTCCTTAACCGCACGAATAGCTTTCCAATCCGCACTGCCTTTGTAGAACTGGCACCGTGTGCGTCCGTGTATCACAACACGCTGGATGCCCGCCGCCTCAGCGCGACGCGCAATGTCAGGTGCGTTCAGTAGGTCATCATCCCAACCAAGTCGGGTTTTGAGGGTCACAGGTACGTCTACGGCTGCGACCACAGCCTCAATCAAGCTAAGCGCATGATCGGGTATCTTCATCAACGCAGATCCAGAGTAACCGCTGACCACCTTTTTTGCAGGACAACCCATGTTGATGTCGATCACCTTGGCACCCTGCGCCTCAACCATCTTGGCCGCTTCTGCCAATGGTTCGGGCTCACGGCCTGCCAACTGAACTGCTGTGCCCACGTGGCCTAGCCCCAGCTCTGCTTTTTCACGGCTGCCCATCGTCTGGTTCAGCATATCGTGGCTGGCAATCATTTCAGACACGACCATGCCCGCCCCAAAGGACGAAACCAAATTACGAAATGGCAGGTCTGTGATTCCCGCCAGAGGGGCCAACATCACAGGTGGGTTTAGGGTCATTGGATTGGTCAAGGCGTGGAATCCTGTAGTACTTGATATGATTTAACGGGTTTTGTTTGGTTCACTCAATCCGTGCGCCGCAATCAGGCGCTCAATAAACGACCTAACGCACAAAAAATAGGCATATTTCCCAATATTTGCCACCAAGGCTACAACTGCGTAAAGAATGCAAATGATGAAACGAACCAAAATATGAGCAACGCAGCCTTAATCGTTGCTGCTGGACGTGGAACACGTGCGGGTGGTGAGGTGCCAAAGCAATGGCGTAAAATCGCAGGTCAGCCTGTGATTGCTCATACCCTGCAAGCTTTTGCCGCACACCCCGCGATTTCCAGCGTTATCTTGGTGCTGCATCCAGATGACTTGCACCTTGCACCAGACATCAACGGCCTGACGGTCACCACTGGTGGGGCTGAGCGTTCGGATTCGGTTAAGCTGGGCCTTCAGGCAATTCCATCTGGTACGAAAAACATTCTGATACATGACGTTGCACGGCCATGCGTGACGGACCAGACCATCACCAACATTATAGCTGCGCTTGAAACGGCCAATGGCGCGGCACCAGCACTTGTCGTGACAGACGCACTTTGGACTGGTGCGGGTGGAATGGTAACGGGCACCCAAGATCGCAACGGATTGTTCCGCGCACAAACACCCCAAGGCTTTAAGCTAGATGCAATCACCGCTGCCCATGCTGCATTTGATGGCGTTGCAGCCGATGACGTCGAAGTCGCACGCGCAGCTGGAATTACAGTTGCGATTGTGGATGGAGACGAAGACAATCTAAAGATCACCCTACCCGCTGATTTCGCGCGGGCTGAACAAATATTAGAGAGACGCAATGGACATTAGACTAGGCAACGGATTTGACGTGCACGCCTTCGGATCGGGCGATCATGTCACCCTATGTGGCGTTAAAGTTCCGCACACCCACGGACTGGCTGGGCACTCGGATGCAGATGTTAGTATGCACACGGTGACCGATGCAATCTACGGCGCTTTGGCCAAGGGTGATATTGGACAGCACTTTCCGCCAAGCGACCCACAATGGAAGGGTGCAGAAAGCCATATCTTCCTAACCCATGCGGTTGAGTTGGCGAAAAACATGGGCTTTTCAATATCTAACGTCGATTGCACCTTGATCTGTGAGTTCCCCAAAATCGGCCCACGCAGTCACGAAATGCGCGTTGAAATGGCGCGCTTGATGGGGATGGATTTGGACCGCGTGTCGGTCAAAGCCACAACATCCGAGCGCTTGGGCTTTACCGGACGGGGCGAAGGAATCGCCTGCATTGCAACTTGTACACTGGTGAAATTATGAAACTTGCAACGATGATCGGTACCCTAATGGGGGTTGGATATATCCGTCCTGCTCCTGGCACTTGGGGCTCGTTTGTTGCCCTACCTTGGGCGTGGTTGGTTCATATCATTGGCGGCTTCCCGCTTTTGCTCATTGGCACAATTGCTGCGTTTTTTAAGGGCTGGTGGGCCACGTCCAAAATGACGGAAGGGTCGGACGACCATGATCCGTCAGAAATCGTCATTGACGAGCTGGTGGGCCAATGGATCGCGCTGATGCCTTTATCCTTTGCAGCATGGAACAGCGACATCCCAATTCACGTAATGTGGCCTGGCTGGATCGCGGCCTTTGCTCTGTTTCGCCTGTTCGACATTTGGAAGCCATGGATCATCGGCTGGGCTGACAAACGTGGCGATGCGCTAGGTGTAATGCTGGATGATGTCATCGCAGGCGTCTTTGCCGCCATCGGCGTGATTGTTATGGCGGGTGTTGCGCACAGGCTATTCATAGGATGAGCTTTGCCACACAAATACTTGATTTAGCAAAACAAAGTGGAATAATGATTGCCACCGCAGAAAGCTGCACTGGCGGCATGGTTATGGCAGCACTGACTGATATTGCCGGTTCATCAGCAGTGGCTGAGCGTGGATTTGTCACCTACACCAACAATGCCAAGATGCAGATGTTGGGTGTTTCTGGTGCCACATTGGACGCACACGGCGCCGTCAGCGAACAGGTCGCCGCAGAGATGGCAAAGGGTGCACTACGGTATTCTGAGGCCGCCTTGGGCGTTTCAATCACAGGCATTGCAGGACCGGGTGGATCAGATCATAAACCCGAAGGACGCGTTTGCTTTGGCATCGCTGACAACAAAAACTGCGTTACAGAGACTGTCGAATTTGGGACGGTGGGTCGGTCCAAAGTACGTGAAGCGGCACGTGATCATGCCCTGCAAATGTTACTGGATCGATTGATCCAAAACAGCAGCATTAGCCGCTAAATCCAACGTCGGTATAACGTCGGTATTATGTCGGTATCGCGTAGGTGCAGCCCTAAGAAACAACAAAACCTCACTTCGCACAATATTTAATCAATCACGCCCTTAGTCCGCATGATTATTAAGCACTCCCCCTATCGCCCTCATTTTAAGCGTTGAAATGTCATTTTGCTGCTTTTTCTAGCCATAGTTCGTTTACGACCACCGCAATTAAACTGATTCCGATGGGAGAAAAGATATGAACGGAGCTGATACAGCTTGGATCATCACAGCCACCGCATTGGTGCTAATGATGACATTACCGGGGCTTGCCCTTTTTTATGGTGGCCTAGTACGGGCGCGCAACGTCCTTAGCGTATTTATGCATTGTTATGCGATTGCTTGTTTGATGAGCGTCTTGTGGTTCTTCTTTGGCTACTCCATCGCATTTGGTGGCGGCGACAGCGGTTACTGGGGTGGCTTGGACAAGATGATGTTGCTTGGCGTTACGTCAGACAGCCTATCGGGCACATTGCCTGAGGTTCTGTTCTTTGCCTTTCAGATGACTTTCGCAATCATCACGCCTGCATTGATTGTTGGTGCATACGTTGAACGTATGAACTTTGGTTTCGTTTTGACCTTCTCAGCCGCGTGGATGTTGTTGTGCTATGCGCCAGTTGTTCACTGGATATGGGGCGGCGGCTTCCTAGCTGACGGTGGCATTTTTGGTGAAACCGGCGTTCGTGATTTCGCGGGTGGTATTGTGGTTCACGAAACCGCAGGTATTGCCGCACTTGTTCTGGCCGTCTTCTTGGGCGCGCGCAAAAACCAAAACACACCGCCACATAACCCTGGCATGGTGATGATTGGTGCAGCCCTATTATGGGTTGGCTGGTTTGGCTTTAACGGTGGTTCACAGCTTGCTGCCGATGGCGGCGCCGCAATGGCGATCACAGTCACACATATCTCTGCTGCAACAGCATCGCTGACATGGGCACTGTGGGAGCGTATCAAATTTGGTCGCGCGTCTTTGGTTGGTATCGTAACCGGTACAATCGCAGGTCTCGCATCCATCACACCAGCATCTGGCTTTGTGGGCCCGGTTGAGGCCTTGATCATTGGTGCGATCGCAGGTGTTGGCTGCCAAGAAGCGGTAAACTTTGTGCGCAATAAATGCAAAATCGACGACACATTGGACGTCTTCGCGGTGCACGGTGTTGGCGGTATCTTTGGTACCATCATGATCGCTGTATTCGGTGCGGGCACATGGACCGCACAGTTGGGTTCACTGGCAATCGTTGGGATTTATACGCTGGTTGTAAGCATTGTGTTGGTTTTGATCATTCGTTTGTTCATCCCGATCCGCGTCGACGAAGAGACTGAAGTGAACGGTCTTGATCTCGCGATCCACGGCGAACGTGCATACGACATGAGCAGTTAAACACTGAGCATAATAAGATAGGTAATGCGGGCCCCTAGTGGGCCCGTTTTGCGTTTAAGAGGGTTGTTAGGGCGCTTAGATCTTCACCCTGCACTGCGACCCAAAGTGCGTTGGCCGCGTCCGGTCCCACCAGTCCTTTTGCCTTCTTCAGCAGCTTATCTTTGCGCAGTGAAAGGGACATTGGCGCTGCAAGATCATGGGTGACTGTGTGATCTTTGACGTCCGTGACGATGCGCGCACAGGATTGCATCTCTGATAGCGTTTCATCCCCGGTGACTGCTACTTTTTGCGCCAAACGGGTGAGCGCATGATCTTTTGCTGCATCATCATTATACTGCTCAATATCCCCTGTGTTGATCCCTGACAAAGCCATAGCAGCGGTTTGTGAATAGCTAAATTTACACTCAAGACCTGTTCGTGGCTGCGCGATATTGCACACAGTCAACCAACTTGGATGCGTGGTTACATAGACGCTTTGGATCGTTTCAGTTTCGACGCTCACATCTGCCAAGGCCTCAAGCATCGCATGTAGACCGTGACAACAGGCGTGGAATTTGTGGCTGACGGTTTCCATCTGCCATGCGCCCTGCCCGATATTTGTTGGGTTGTGCTGACCGTGATGAGTTTCCCCAAATCCAAGCGG
The DNA here is from genome assembly GCA_028388995.1 of Ascidiaceihabitans sp. Taxonomy (GTDB): domain Bacteria; phylum Pseudomonadota; class Alphaproteobacteria; order Rhodobacterales; family Rhodobacteraceae; genus Ascidiaceihabitans. The sequence goes on from JAOEQC010000010.1 coordinate 38,071, forward strand.
ACCTTCCAATCCATCGTCCGCAGACGTCATGCCCGATTGCGCCCAAAGCGCTGCTTCGACGCCGCAGCGCGCAGCCAGCCCTGCATTCAATGGTTTGCCCATTGTCCCGAATTGGGATTTGAGTCCTGACGCCATCGTGCTGGCCAAGCCAATTGCCGCGCGAATTTGTGTGTCAGACAAATAAAGCAACCGTGCCGCCGCGATCGTTGCACCGAAAGCCCCTGCCGTGGCGGTTTGATGATAGCCGATTTGATAGTGATCACGCCCCAACCATAGACCGACGTGAACGGAGGACTCGGTGCCGATGAGGGCGGCATCGATCATATCAGGGACCGATGCATCAACATGCTGCGAAATTGCGAGAGCCGCCGAAACAACAGCAACTGAGGGATGCCCGATATGTGCGAAATGCGTGTCGTCAAAATCCAACGCATGGGACAGTGTGCCGTTTATCAGCGCCGCATTGCTAGGTGATCCTGTGCCGCCACCTAGAATTTGGCACGGGCCCTGCGTTGCATTTGCTGTGACGAAGCCATCAAAACTGCCCTCTGCGGCGCCCGCCAATCCGCAAGCGGCCCAATCTAACACTGACAATTGCATGACATCGCGCGCATCACTGTTTGGTTGTGCGTTCGCAAAAGCGATCAGATCGTTGGTAAGGGTCATCTATGGCTCCGGTCAGGTGAACGACCAAAGCGGATTTGCTTAGCCGTAAAGTGTGACAGCCCGCGCTTCGAACGCACGGACAACACGTTGCATCGCCTCGTTAAACACAAGGCCGATGATCCCCTGTAGGATGGCGTTTTTAAATTCAAAATCAACAAAGAAGATGACGTTGCACCCTGTTGGAGTGTCCTCAAACGCCCAATTGGATTTCATGTACTTAAACGGACCATCCAAATATTCGGTGTCGATCTTCATATCATCCGGGAAAAGCGTGACATGGCTGCCGAACCGTTCGCGGAAAACTTTGAAAGAAATCACCAAATCCGCCTCAAGCACCACGCTTTGCTCAACCGGTGTTGTGGATCGAATACGTGCAGCGGCGCACCACGGCAAAAACTGGGGATAAGATGCCACATCTGCCACCAGATTGTACATCTGTTGGGCTGTGTATGGCAGAGGACGTGTTTCTGAGTGTGTGGGCATAACTTTTTTGCATTTTAATATGGTTATCGTTCGAATCCATGTGTTACGAAACCCTTGCAAATACAAGGGGTGAACATGCCACAGCGTCCATATGTCATCGATCAAATGATCTCGGCCAAATCCATTGCGGCACGGATTGAAGAGCTAAGTCACGTGCTTCAAGACGAATTCAACGGGACCGATAAACTGGTTGTTGTTGGCCTTTTACGCGGCTCGTTCGTGTTTATTGCTGACCTTGTACGCGAGTTGGATTTGCCAATCGAAGTCGATTTCCTGGAAGCATCCAGTTACGGTGACGGTATGGAAAGCAGAAGAGAAGTTCGCATTCTCAAAGACTTGCGCGGCGCAATTGAAGGTCGCGATGTTTTGGTTGTCGAGGATATTGTCGACACGGGTCACACCTTGAACCACGTCACAAAGATGCTTTTGACACGCAACCCTGCACGTCTGAAATCTGTGGCTTTGTTGGATAAACCGTCACGGCGCGAAGTAGATTTTCGTGCGGACTATGTTGGCTTTGATATCCCAGATGAATTTGTCGTGGGTTATGGAATTGATTTTGCTCAACGCAACCGGAACCTCCCCTATATCGGGAAGGTTCGGTTCACATGATCTGAAATGAATCGGTCTTAGTTACAGACGATTTCACGCATAACGGTGTGTGCTTCGGCAACTTTAGTTTTGTCTTCGCGATAAACTGCTGGAAATTCCATCAGATCAATACGGCCGTTGGTGCGTTTGATATACTGGCGATACTAGTCTTTGATTTTGACGCGTTTCACGCTGTATTGTGCAGCAACTTTAACTTCCTGATAGCATCCGACGCGTGTTGCGCGTGACTCGCCTGCAGCAGAGACCGGTGCTGCGACAACAAATGAGATTGCCACTAATGGGGCCAAAAAACGTTTCATAACATAACCTTTTAAAAGTTAACTGGCTTTTGGTTAACTAAGAAAAAGGGCTAAAAAGCGGCCCCTCTCTGACAAGAATACGAAACTGCGGGTGAAAACCCACAAAAAAAGAGGCGCACAGCAGATGTACGCCTCTTAATTTGCATTTGGTTAAAGGCTTACTTGTTGCGAGCAGCTTTAACTTTTAGGTAATAACCTTTGGTCTTCTGGTGTGAGTGCTGGATGTAAACTGGTGCGTAATATACTTCTACCAATTGGCCATCACGGTGTTCCCACTTAGTGTAAGCTGCAGAATCCAATTACTTGTGTGTTTCAGTTTTTGCTGGAACCCAAACGCTGTCGTAGCAAGCGACGACTTTACCTTCCCAAGCCATTGCTGGCGCTGCGAAAGAAACCAAAACGGCTGCTGCTGTTAAAATTGTAGTTTTTATAATAAGTACTCCATTTATAAATAGTGAGCTCAAACTAGTAGTGCTGTTAACCATGTTTTGTGAAAACTTCAGGTTTTGGTGATCTCACGTTCAAAAAATGTCAAAAAAGTGATGCATTCACGGATTTATGTCAGAATGGAAACAGTTACGTGAAACAAGTTAAACCACTGAAAACGTAACTGTATTTAATATGGAAACAATAGATTGATTTGCAATAAACTGTAAAATACAGATAGAACCACTTCTGCCTATTTAGGCAACTGTTTCCAAGTAAAGGCCGTCGTCAAAGCGTGGCAATGTGCCTACGCAGCTTTCAGCTGAACGGCTTTCAAAAAGCCAAAAATAAAGCGTTTCCAGCCATTTAAGGTCGGAAATACAGTTTGAATTTCAGTAGTATCAGGCGGAAAACCGCAAATTAACCATGTTTGGCCTGACGTGCCGCACGCAATTGCGCGAAATCATCACCTGCATGGTAGCTAGACCGCGTGAGCGGAGTTGCGGACACCATCACGAACCCCTTGCCATAGGCGGCCTTCTCATAGGCTGCAAATTCATCGGGATGTACAAAGCGGTCAACAGCATGGTGCTTTGGCGTTGGTTGCAGGTACTGTCCCACAGTCAGGAAATCGATATCAGCGGCGCGCATGTCTTCCATGACTTGCATGACCGATTGGCGGTCCTCTCCCAATCCAACCATGATACCCGATTTGGTGAACATCATTGGATCCAGTTCCTTCACACGCTGCAATAGACGCAATGAGTGGAAGTACCGCGCGCCTGGACGCACTTCTGGATACAGTCCCGGAACCGTTTCAAGGTTGTGGTTAAAGACATCTGGACGCGCCTCAACGACCACTTCCAATACGGATGGGTCACAGCGGATAAAGTCCGGTGTTAGAATTTCGATGGTTGTATTGGGGCTGCGGTGACGGATCGCACGAATGGTTTGTGCAAAGTGATCCGCACCACCATCCGTGATATCGTCGCGATCAACCGAGGTCACAACAACGTGGTTCAAGCCTAGTTTTTCAACCGCATGGGCCACGCGCCCCGGTTCAAATGCATCTAAATCTTCAGGTGGCTTACCCGTCGCGATGTTGCAGAAGGTACATGCGCGCGTGCAGACCTCCCCCATAATCATCATGGTCGCGTGTCCTTGACTCCAACATTCGCCCACGTTTGGGCAACCTGCTTCTTCGCAGACCGTCACAAGGTTGTTGTCACGCATGATTTTGCGCGTTTCATCATAGCCCTTGCTGTTGGGGGCTTTGACCCTAATCCAATCTGGCTTTTTAGGCTGTGGACTGTCTGGACGCCGTGCTTTTTCAGGGTGGCGTTGTTCAGGAATTTTCAGATCACGCATGTTATCGGCCTTTTGGGCTGCGCTTTGGCAGCAAGAGTTAGTGTAGTTTAACCTTAAACCGTTATGGTTAAAACCCAATGTAGTGCAAACCAGCTATGTTCCAGCGCGATATCACTCTTTTTATCTACAGCCCCAAACAACTAACCAATCAAATCGCCGTCGACCCCTAATGTACGCGAGTAATGTTGATGAAGCCGCATCAATGCGATCCGCAAGACTATCTTCCCAGATCGTGCAGACCAACCCAATCGTTTTTTACCGCCTCAAGCCCCTCAAGGTAACAACAACAACGCAGCAAGACATCAGACAACCAGGCGCTAGATCGGCCATCACATCGGCCACACGCTTGCGCGCGGCGGACGGTCCATCGCCAACACCACTGTCGGGTGCAAAACCACCGCGTCCACCTGATGTAAGAAAACGATCCCAATTTTGCGCAACCCGTGGTCCCATTTGGGCCAACTCAAAATCTTCACGAAGTCGTTCGCCAACATGGACCAGCGCGTCACTTAAAAAGGGTTTACCATCCTTGTCCCGACGACGTGACAACCCAGTTAAGGGAGATTCAGACAGGTTATAACATATCCGCTTCGGCCGACCTGTATCAGTATCAGGCAGAGTCTTTTCGCCCCATTTGCGATGCTGAGGTGCGTACTCTTCGGGTTCGCCAAACCTAGTATATGGTGAGCTCTTCAGCATTTTGCTCAGCGCAGACCGCCCTGCAGTCGTGATCTGATACCGCACGATGCGACCTGATGTTTGCTGTTCGATCCAGTTTTTCAGCGCCATAGCTTGCGAAATATCGCGTTCAACCACCGCTGTTCGAGTGCTTTGACCGTTGGTACCGTCACGCACAACAACTGCTTTATCCTTGTCAGTGGCCACGGCTAAAACCGCTCCCTTCTCACAAAAACGCCGCAAAAATGCGGATCGCCTCTTGCTCAAGAATTGTCTCATCAGTCGTAATTTTTATGTCAAAACTCATATCAAACGTTTCCTTAGATAAGGACACAGACCATTCACGGGACGTGTCGAAATAGTGGGTGCCAAGTCTGTTTAAGACGGCGTCAACCAACGGATCATCGCGGCGGGCCTCAACCTTGCGATTTTGACGTAAAATCGTAGAGGCATGGGACCCCGACATCCGAGCCAACGCACGTATAG
>JAOEQC010000011.1 GCA_028388995.1 Ascidiaceihabitans sp.
TTGCCGCAGTTGCCGATGGTACGGTTGTGGGCAGTGCAATTGTGAGCAAGATCGGTGCGGGCGAAAGTGTTGCTGATGTTCTTGCCTTTGTGAAAACACTGTCAGACGGTGCGCACCGCGCCTAAGCCGACAGTGGCCAATCTCCCAAAGCCGTAAATCAAAGTTGCGAGCCCGCTCAGCAGTTGCTACCAAAAGGTAATGCAACACTGAGGGTGGAACATGCCGGTCATTACCAACATCAAAGATCTCCAACGTCTCCACGAACGCCGTGTCCCACGGATGTTTTATGATTATGCTGAATCTGGCAGTTGGACTGAGCAGACCTTTCGGGAAAACACCACCGATTTTGATAAAATCCGCCTGCGCCAGCGCGTCGCCGTTGATATGACAGGACGCAGCACTGCGACCCAGATGATCGGTCAAGACGTAGCCATGCCTGTCGCTTTGGCTCCTGTTGGGCTAACAGGCATGCAACATGCGGACGGCGAAATCAAAGCAGCCCGCGCGGCCGAGGCCTTTGGCGTTCCGTATACCTTGAGCACGATGTCGATCAATTCGATCGAGGATGTCGCGGCGGCCACGACAAAACCATTTTGGTTTCAGCTTTATACAATGCGCGACAGTGACTACATCAGCCGCCTGATCCAACGCGCAAAGGATGCGAATGTATCCGCCTTAGTCATAACGCTTGATCTTCAAATCCTTGGACAACGCCATAAGGATCTGAAGAACGGTTTAAGCGCCCCGCCCAAGTTAACCCTAAAGACCATGGCGAACCTTGCCACCAAATGGTCATGGGGAATTGGAATGTTAGGCGCAAAGCGTCGTGGGTTTGGCAATATCGTGGGGCACGTTAAGGGCATCAGCGACACCTCAAGCCTTGGGTCATGGACGGCAGAGCAGTTTGACCCAAGCCTGGATTGGGACAAAATTGCTAAACTCAAAGAACAATGGGGCGGCAAAGTGATCCTAAAAGGTATCTTGGATGCAGAAGATGCAAAGATGGCCCTAAAGGTTGGGGCCGATGCTATTGTTGTGTCCAACCATGGCGGGCGTCAGCTTGACGGTGCGTTGTCTTCTATTCGCGTACTACCATCGATTTTGGAAGCTGTGGGCGATCAGATTGACGTTCACTTGGACAGCGGCATTCGTTCGGGTCAGGATGTGTTAAAGGCGATGGCGATGGGGGCCAAGGGCACCTACATCGGGCGCGCATATATCTATGGCCTTGGGGCTATGGGCGAAGCGGGTGTGACTTCTGCATTGAACATCATTCGCCGCGAACTGGATACAACGATGGCTTTGTGTGGTGAGATAAACGTTGAAAACTTGGGGCGTCACAACCTACTTGTCCCAAAAGATTTTGAAGGTCGCTGGCAAGAGTAAGTTGGGGCTGGAAACGTCCGAAAGGTATATATAAACAAAATGTCATGTTAGTATTTTCCGAACAGAACCTTGTCTTCTTGGCCGTACCAAAAACGGGCACAACAGCTATTGAAATGGCTTTGCGTCCGAAAGCAGACATTGTCTTTGCGAAACATCGCAAACACACAACCGGTACGCGTTATTGAACGAAAATTAAGCCGTTTTTAACCGATGCCTATGGCATGACTCCAAGTTCGTTTGCCGTTATGGGTAATCCGATCGACCAGATCGCCAGTTGGTATCGTTATCGTCAAAATGTGAGTGAAGCCAATTCAGAGCGAAGCACAAAAGGCCGAAGTTTCGACGAATTTGTTCTGGCGGTCATTGAGGAAGAACCTCCGGTATTTGCTGCGATTGGCCGCCAACATAATTTCCTGTCGACGAGACGAGGTCGTGTCGCTGTAACCCATCTTTTTGCGTACGAGAAAATGCAACTCCTGCTGGATTTTATCGCTGAGCAATTTGGCAAAAATTGACCTTTAAACAAAAGAATGTTTCGGCTTATGCCGATACGACCTTGTCACCAGACGTTGAGGCGATGCTGAGGGTAGCGCGCGAAAAAGAATTCACTTTGTATGATCGGTTGATGGCCGAAGGCGGATATCTGAAGAACCGCCGCGCCTAACGTCGTGGTCAATTACGCGGGATTGCGCAGCTTCACTGACAACATTGGGATCAAGATCGCAGCAACAACAACAAGAAGCACTGCAATTGTGAAAAACGATATTGCCAAGCTAAACCATTCGGACACAAATCCCATTAGCGACGGCCCCATAAAAAACGCACAATAGCCGATTACGGTTGCTCGGCTAATCGCAATTGTGCGTAATTTTCCAGGGACAGCGCGTCCAATCAGGGCCAATGCTGTTGGTGCAACAATCGAAATCCCCAAACCACCGAAGGCAAAACCGACGTAGGCCATCAAAACCGTGCTCGCACCCGCCGCAATGGCGATACCTATGGCTGAGAGCAAACAAGCCAGTGCAATCAAAACAAGATCAGAAAAATATCGGGTCAGAGCGTAACCGCTGAGGCGACCAATACCCATCGTTAATCCAAGGAACGCAGGACCAAGCGCGCCCTCACCTGCCCCTCCACCAAGCGTGCGTTCGATGTGGAGAGCCGACCAACCTTCGGTCGAGGACTCTGCCAAGAAGGCGATAAACACGATCGCACCTATGACCCAGATTAGGCCTACCGGCAGGTTCGCCGAACTTGCCACCTCAGCGTCAGCATCTTGATCGATATCGGGCCCATACATCACGAAACACCACGCAACGATCACCACAGCCAACACAGAAAACACTTGTATCGGTGTCCAGCTTGCTTCGCGTGCCAGCCCCGTCAAAAGCGCCCCGCCCGCATAACAAAACGAATAAGCCGCATGATTAAGGTTCATCAAAGATCGTTTATGTTGTGCTTCGATACCGGCAATGCGTGCGTTGACCAGTACGTCCAGAATGCCTGACCCAGCAGAAGCAATTGCCAGTGCCAACATCAAACTAATAGCGTTCAGCGCAACCCCAACCCACATAAAACCGGCAGCTATCCCAATGGCCGCAAAGACCAAAGCAAATGGACCTGCAAGGCGTTGGGCCAATGGCGCAAGAAACATCGCCCAGACCGCACCCAATGACGACACCAAAACGACCAAGCCGTAGGTGGCATCTGATACGTCCAAAGATGCTTTGATAACAGGCATTTGCGCAAAATATGTTGCCCATGCCATACCAATGACCGTGAAACCTGCCAAGGCTTTGCGTGATAGATAAAGATCGTCCAATATTCCCATGAGCGCGTGGTGCCAGAGAGCATGAGCCACCACAAGTGAAAGGGCCGTTAAAAAACGCTTTTCTCAGGTGCGAATCCGGTCTATACGCGCCCCTTCACGCGGGACGACAGCCTTGGAGGCGTCCTGCCCTTAAAACATTGGAGAATAATTATGGCTGGAGAGATCCCTGATCTTGAAGTTCTAGCACGCACGGGGACAGGCAAGGGCGCCGCTCGTCAGGCACGCCGCGATGGCATGGTACCGGGCATTGTGTTTGGTGGCGACGTTGATCCACTACCGATTAACATCCCGTTCAACAAATTGCTGAAGATGGTAAAAGCTGGCCGCTTTAAGTCCACGCTTTTCAACCTAAAGGTTGAAGGTCACGACGACGTTCGCGTTATCTGCCGCGACGTTCAGCGCCATGTTGTTAAAGACTTGCCAACGCACGTCGACTTAATGCGCCTAAAGCGCAATACAACAATCAACCTGTTCATTCCAGTTGATTTCATCAACGAAGAAGAATGCCCAGGTATCAAGCGCGGCGGTCTATTGTCCGTTGTGCGCCCAGAAATTGAACTAAACGTTCTTGCTGGCGATATCCCTGATGCATTGACTGTTGATCTGACTGGTTTGGAAGTTGGCGACACCATCACCATCTCATCCATCAAATTGCCAGAAGGCGCAAAAGCCACGATCGATCGTGACTTCGTTGTTGGCAACATCTCTGCACCATCGAGCCTTCGCTCTGCTGGTGACGACGATGACGCAGAGGGCGAAGCGGAAGTGGAAGCACCTGCAGAAAGCTAAACCCAGCTCGCAAGAGTTTGAGGTAATGAAACGGGGCTCCTTTTTGGGGCCCCGTTTTTCGTTTCATCAAAAGATGTATCCACCGTGGTGGAGGTCTGGTTGCAGCATATGCTAGTCTGCATCAAAGACAGGTATGAATTGAGGAAACGCCATGAAGTTGATTGTTGGTTTGGGAAATCCTGGCGCGAAATACGCCCGTAACCGCCACAATATTGGGTTTATGGCCCTCGATATGATTGCCTCAGATCACAGATCTGGCCCATGGAAGCAAAAGTTCCAAGGTTTGGTAACAGAAGGCAGATTCGGGTCTGATCGCGCGGTTTTGCTAAAGCCCGAAACCTTCATGAACAATTCTGGTCAATCTGTTGCGGCCGCGATGAAGTTTCACAAAATTGAAGCTGAAGATGTTGTCGTTTTCCATGACGAACTGGATCTTGCCCCCGGAAAAATCCGTTTCAAGATGTCTGGTGGTCATGCAGGGCACAATGGCCTGCGGTCTATCCATGCACATATTGGCGCAAATTACGGTCGTATTCGCATGGGCGTTGGCCATCCCGGCCATAAGGATCGTGTTGCCGGTTTTGTGCTAAGTGATTTTGCCAAAGCAGAACAAGATTGGTTGGACGACGTGCTGCGCGGTTGCGCCGACGGGGCTCCATCTTTGGCCGCGGGTGATCCACCCAAATTCATGAACGCGGTTGCCCTTCGCGTTGCGCCGCCTCGTCCAAGTACAGGCAAACGTCCGCCAGAAAAGGTTGTGACAGAGCGACCTAAAAAGAAACCTGTCGAACCCGCGCCAGACACCGACAGCAGATCCGCGATGCAAAAGCTGATGGATCGCTTTAAATGACTTTACGCGCAGCCTTTGAAGATCAAGCTGTTTCATGTGAACGGCTAGACTCCCCTTTCATGGGTCACTTGCTACGTGTACTTTCCAAAAACTGGCAATCGGACACCAAATTAGGCAAAGTGATGGCTGCCTATACAGGCGACATCGGTCCCGTTGGCCATTCGTTACCATTGCGTATTGCCGGTGAGCTTCATGCTTTGGTTCTCACAGGTCAATCGGATACGTTGATTGCGGCATATCCACCAAACGCGTTTGACCTTAGCGCCCTAGAAGTTGCGGTTTCACATGCCCTTGTCGCACATGAAGACTTCATGCTTCAGTGGACCCAAAGCCCCCTACAAACCAACGAGGTTCGTCGCTCTGCCGCATTGATTGCTGGTGCACAGGTTGCGCTCGAACATTTCCAGCGCCCAATCGTATTGTCAGAACTCGGGGCAAGCGCGGGCCTGAACCTGATGTAGGAACATTATGCCTTGGACATTGCGGGACAGATCACTGGCCCACAGACGCCTGCGTTAACTTTAAGCCCCGATTGGACAGGGTCCCTACCCCTGTCCAATTTAATCAATATTGCTGAGCGGGCGGTTGTAGACCTTAATCCACTGGACCCGCGCCTTGCGCATGACCTATTGCGCCTCACGGCATATTTGTGGGCGGATCAACCCCACCGATTGGCCCTGACCAAAGCTGCGGCAGCGATCGCCAATGTCGAGGTTGAAAAGGGTGATGCAATTGACTGGTTGGAAACGCGTTTGGCAAATCCACGTACAGGGCATTTGCATCTGATCCAGAATACCATTGCATGGCAGTATTTCCCGAATTCATCCCAAGCACGTGGCCTTGAGCTGATTGAACAAGCAGGGGCGCGTGCGACGGTTGAAACACCTTTGGCGTCGTTATCAATGGAGAACGATGGAGACGCCACAGGTGGCGTTGGAGCAGCTCTGACGTTACGTTTGTGGCCCGGCAACATGACGCTACACTTGGGTCGTATTGATTTTCACGGGCGTTGGGCCGATTGGCGTCACTCCAGCTGACCCTGAATCTGTGACAATTTTTAAATATTGGTGAAGCCATCTCCGCGAACTAGGTTATGCTCAAGCAACACACCTCGATGGTAAAGGATTGAGTATGGAACCTGATGAAAGCGTAAATGTCCTTGGCACTCCGCTTGGCTTATGCGGGGTTGATCCAGTTACTGGGTTTTTCCGTGATGGACACTGTAACACATGCGTTCAAGATCAAGGCAGCCACACTGTCTGCGCTGTGATGACTGCCGAATTTCTGGCTTATTCAAAATATGTCGGCAATGACCTAAGCACACCGCGCCCAGAGTTCGGGTTTCAAGGGCTCAAAGCGGGTGACGCGTGGTGCTTATGCGCCAGCCGTTTCCTGCAAGCCCATGATGAGGGATGCGCCCCAAGGGTCAATTTGTCCGCGACCCACAAACGCGCATTACAGACGGTGCCCTTGCGAATATTGACGCAATACAGCGATCAAACCGCTTAAGGCAGAAACGAAAAAAGGCACCTCACTTGAGGTGCCTTCTATAAACCGATGCGATGTTGATTTAGACGAATTCGCCCATATCAAAATCTAGTGCGCGTGCGACGGTAAAGATGTCTTTGTCGCCACGACCACACATATTCATGCACAGGATGTGATCCGCAGGCAATGTTGGTGCCAGCTTCATCACGTGCGCAAGCGCGTGGGATGGTTCAAGCGCAGGGATGATGCCCTCAAGCGTACAGCAAAGTTGGAATGCCTCTAGCGCTTCGACGTCTGTGATCGATACATATTTCGCGCGGCCGATTTCGTGCAACCATGCGTGCTCTGGTCCGATTCCTGGGTAGTCCAGACCAGCAGAGATAGAAAAGCCCTCAAGGATTTGGCCATCATCGTCTTGCAAAAGGTAGGTACGGTTGCCGTGAAGCACGCCTGGGCGTCCCCCCGTCAATGAAGCGCAGTGCTCCATCTTGGCATTCACGCCTTTACCGCCAGCTTCAACACCGATGATGTTCACTTCTTTGTCGTCAAGGAACGGGAAGAACAGACCCATCGCATTTGAACCACCACCGATTGCGGCAATCAAAGTATCAGGTAGACGACCTTCGGCTTCCATCATCTGTTCGCGGACTTCTTTGCCAATAATGGATTGGAAGTCACGGACCATTGCAGGGTAAGGGTGTGGACCAGCCACAGTACCGATGCAGTAGAATGTATCGTCAACGTTCGTCACCCAGTCACGCAACGCATCGTTCATGGCGTCTTTCAATGTGCCACGACCTGAAGTCACAGGGATAACTTCGGCACCCAACAAGCGCATACGGAATACATTTGGTGCCTGACGTTCAACATCATGCGCGCCCATATAGACCACGCACTGAAGGCCAAACTTTGCGCAGACTGTCGCCGTTGCAACGCCGTGCTGACCTGCACCCGTTTCGGCGATAATGCGTTTTTTGCCCATGCGGCGTGCCAGAATGATCTGGCCAAGCACGTTGTTAATCTTGTGCGCGCCCGTGTGGTTCAGCTCGTCGCGCTTCATGTAGACTTTGGCACCACCAAGATGATCGGTCAGGCGTTCAGCATGATACAATGGGCTTGGACGGCCAACGTAGTGCTTCCACAAGAAATCCATCTCTGCCCAAAAACTGTCGTCCGTTTTTGCCTTTTCGTATTCTTCCTCAAGGCTAAGAATCAATGGCATCAAGGTCTCAGAGACGAAACGTCCACCGAAATCACCAAACCGTCCCTGCTCATCAGGTCCAGTCATAAAAGAATTGAAAAGGTCGTTCATCTGAGTGCTCCACTTCGCTTCATTCGGATGTAGCTTATGGATTGGGACGCGTAAAGCGGACACCGCACCGCACCCCTAATCCTATGTTGAAATTATAAGGTTGGGATCTTGGAAACCCCTTGGGACGCGTCCATAAATGCGCGGATCATCGCGGCATCCTTGACGCCTGGCGCGCTTTCTACGCCAGAGCTGAGATCCAACTGACGGGTTCCCGTCATTCTGATCGCTTCAGCAGCATTCTCTGGCGTAAGACCACCTGCCAACATCCATGGAACAATCCAGCGGCGACCAGCGATCAAACGCCAATCAAACGTTAGTCCATTGCCACCAGGAAGATCACCCTTTTCAGGTGGCTTCGCATCGACAAGAATTTGATCCGCGACCTGCATGTAGGCGTCAACTGACGGTAAATCGGCAGCACTGGCAACGCCGACTGCTTTCATAACCGGCAGACCATAACGGGCTTTGACTTCCAAAACCCGCTCTGGCGTTTCAGAACCGTGTAACTGCAGCATATCTAGAGGAACTTGAGCCGTCAGCGCATCTAGGAACGCATTGTCAGCATTCACCGTCAATGCAACCTTGCACAGACCAACGGGGGCATCAATGGCCATTGCCGCGGCCTGTTCAAAGGTCACGTTGCGTGGTGATTTAGGGAAGAAGACAAAGCCACAATAGGTCGCGCCAGCCTGTGCAACCGCGTCCACCTCGCTTGGCTGAGTCAAACCGCAGATTTTAACCGCTACAGATTTAGACATTCAGATCAGCTGGCTTTGTCTAGCAAGGCTAGAACATCGTCTTGGCTATCAGCGCTTTGGCCTTTCATAAGTGCGATTTCGCGCTCAAGGCGACGCACCTTGCGGCTTGATTTGGATGCTTCAGCGCGCATTGCATGCTCACGGAACCACTCCCAAAAAAATCCGACCAACAGACCAATAATGATACCGCCAAAGACCACGACAAAAAGCGGCATGTTAATAGATGGGTTCACCACAAATAGGCCAGCAACCTTGTCAGGTAAAACTTTGAGGGTGACAACAGTTCTGTTGGCCAAAGCAACAGCGATCAACGCAACCGCAAAGGTTGCGATGCAGGCAAAACGAATGTAGCGCATTTTCAGGCGTTCCCGTTCAGACGATCGCGAAGTAACTTACCTGTCTTAAAAAACGGCACATGCTTTTCGTTAACGCTAACTGTTTCGCCAGTGCGAGGGTTACGGCCCACACGCGCGTCACGTTGTTTTACAGAGAACGCGCCAAAGCCGCGAAGCTCAACACGATCACCGCGTGACATAGCCGATGTCACTTCGTCAAAGATCGTATTCACGATACGTTCAACATCACGTTGATAAAGATGTGGGTTTTCGTCTGCAATTTTCTGTATCAGTTCAGATCGGATCATCAGATATCCCCCGGGTATTTACGGTTGGTTTGTTTTTTTGATTATAGGCAAGTTTGACGAAAGCTGAATAGTCTTCCCAGAGCAAACTTTGATTTTACTACGAATTTTTGGGTATTTAAGGTCATATTAATCTAACGATAGTGTCCCACTGGCAAAGTTTCGCCTGAAATTTCACCAACTGAACCAGCGATTCGGCAATCAACAATCTAGGTATGCAGCCGTTGCACGCGCCACTGCTGACTCAAGTTGAACGCCCACTTGGGATCACCCTTCAACAAACGTCGCGGTAATTGCTGGAATATCAGCGGCGACCAATCCTTGTAGAACAGCCACCTCTTCACCCCCAACAGAAGCAACTACGCCACCTTGCGCACTATCAAACACGTAGACGATGCTGCTGATAGATGACGCCGTACCAACGATTTTCAAAGCATCCTCTGCCATATTAAAGTCAACGATCTGAGCAGCGACTTGCTCGCGGGCAAAGTCTCTGGCCACAGCAGATTTATCATTCCCGTCACCACCGGTCATGATATCGCCATCGTCACCAATGAGTGTGTCGTTGCCAGCCCTACCACTCAACGTGTCTGTCGAGCCTTACTCAACAACAGAAACACTTTGGCCAACCTCAATATGACCGTACTTGGCATTCAGCACATCGTCACCTTGGTCACCAAACAAAACGTTATTGCCGAAGTTATCATCGATCAGATCGTCTCCCGCACCTCCATGAACCTCATCATCGCCGAACATTTCGGATGGATCGCCGGCTTCTGACGCACCAGAGGAATCATTACCAGCGCCAAGAAAAATTCTATCGTCGCCCGCGCCGCCCATGACGGTATCATTTCAGTAGTTTCCATACAGCACGTCATCACCGTCATTACCCTTGACCAGATCAGCGCCATCGAGTGCCACGACCGTATCATTGCCGCCAGCCGCATCGATAATGTTGGCCAGATCGTTGGCTTGAAACTCAACGCCCGCCTCAGTTCTTACATAGCTCAATTGAGTATCTTCGAGGTCGACGATGTCGCCATCCCTTTCAGTATAATCGCCAGTCGAGTCTGGCACATCATAAAAGAATGAAGAGGTGATATTAGGAATATCTGCTGCTGTGAGACCTTGCATCAATACGATTTCTTCACCCGCGATAGATGCAACAACGCCAACTCTGGCTTCATCGAAAGCAAATACAACATCTTCAGCGGTTTGGGCATTACTGTACAGGGTCAGGACATCGTCCTCGACGTTAAAGTCCGTAATCTGTGCAACGGCCTGAACTCGAGCAACGTCCGTTACAACAGCGAATTCGTCGTCACATGTGCCACCCGTCATCACATCGCCATCGTCGCCCGGCAAACGATCGTCCCCAGCACCGCCTTCCAACGTATCCGTAGTGTCATAATCAGCTTCGTTTACGTCTGCGTCAGCTGCCAAATGACCATCTCCAGCGTAAATAGTGTCGTCGCCAAGATCTGCCAGTAAGAGGTTCGAACCAAAGTGATCAACGATCATATCGTCACCTTTGCCCGCCCGAATAAAGTCGTCCCTCATCATATCTGATGGAACACTGGCTCTTGTCCAACCTGTGTAATCATCGCCGTTGCCCTCGACCCAATCATTGCCGCCCAAAGCGACAACCGTGTCATTGCCACCTTCAGCGTAGATATTATTGTCTTCATCATTTGCTTGGATCTTAACACCAGATTCTGTGCCAGTGTATCGGGTATGAAAATCTTCGAACTGAATGAAATCGCCTTCATCTTCACTGTATTCCTCAGTATCTCTGTTCGGCTCCTCATCTCCACTGTCCATGAAAAACGCAGCGCCCAAAAGCATCGGTAATATCAAAAGTCCAAGAATAAAAATCCACCTATAAATTGTGGAAATTCTCGCATAACTATAAGTTAACGACAGCCAATAAGTGTGACTGTTCAGAACAAAACACCTAACGCCAATAAATCCGGATACCGTTTACATGTAAGAAACAATTACCGCAGGCTGAATGCGGCACTGAGATCACCATCCCTAGCTTAAAACAAAAAAGGGCCCCGCAGTTGCCTGCGGGGCCCAATCTTAAAACGTTAAGCGGTCAAGCTTATTCGTCGCCGGTGTTCAAAGCTGCACCAAGGATATCGCCCAAGGATGCGCCTGAGTCAGATGAACCATATTGTTCAACGGCTTCTTTTTCTTCAGCAATTTCACGTGCTTTGATGGACACACCCAAGCGGCGTGTTTTTGCGTCAACGTTAGTGATACGCACGTCCACTTTGTCACCAACTGAGAAACGCTCTGGGCGCTGCTCTGCACGGTCACGGGACAGGTCGGAACGACGGATGAAGGATTTCATACCTTCATATTCGCACTCAACACCACCTTCTTCGATGGCTGTCACTTTCACAGTTACGATGGAACCGCGCTTAACGCCGCCCACTGCTTCTGCGAACTTGTCGCCGCCCATGCCTTTGATAGACAAAGAGATGCGTTCTTTTTCAACGTCAACTTCGGATACAATAGCCTGAACCACGTCGTTCTTGTGGTAGCTTTGGATCGCGTCTTCGCCACGTTCGTCCCATGATAGGTCGGACAAGTGAACCATGCCGTCGATGTCGCCTTCAAGGCCAACAAACAAACCGAATTCGGTAATGTTTTTGACTTCGCCTTCGACTTCAGTGCCTTCAGGGTGTGTTTCTGCAAACACTTCCCATGGGTTGCGCTGTGTCTGTTTCAGACCCAAAGATACGCGACGCTTGGTGCCGTCGATTTCCAGAACCATAACTTCGACTTCTTGAGACGTAGATACGATTTTGCCTGGGTGTACGTTCTTCTTAGTCCAAGACATTTCAGAAACGTGCACAAGACCTTCAACGCCTGCTTCTAGCTCAACAAATGCGCCATAATCAGTGATGTTGGTCACGCGACCAGTGTGTGTAGACTCAAGTGGGTATTTCGCAGCAACCACATCCCATGGGTCCTCTTGCAATTGCTTCATGCCCAAGGAGATACGGTGTGTCTCTTTGTTGATCTTGATAACCTGAACTTTGATCGTTTCACCGATTGTCAGGATTTCAGATGGGTGGTTCACACGACGCCATGCCATGTCAGTGACGTGCAACAAACCGTCAACGCCGCCCAAATCAACGAACGCACCGTATTCAGTGATGTTCTTAACAACACCGTCAACGTTTTGGCCTTCAGTAAGGTTGCCAATAACTTCGGCGCGTTGTTCTGCACGTGATTCCTCAAGGATAGCACGACGAGAAACAACGATGTTGCCACGACGACGGTCCATTTTAAGGATTTGGAATGGTTGCTTAAGACCCATCAATGGGCCTGCGTCACGCACAGGGCGAACGTCAACTTGAGAGCCTGGAAGGAACGCAACTGCACCGCCAAGATCAACTGTAAAGCCACCTTTAACGCGGCCGAAGATCGCGCCTTCAACGCGCGCTTCACCAGCGTAGGCAGTCTCAAGACGATCCCATGCTTCTTCACGACGAGCCATCTCACGTGAGATTACAGCTTCGCCTTTGGAGTTTTCGACCTGACGGAGGAATACTTCAACAACATCGCCAGCAGCAATTTTTGGAGCTTCACCAGGATCTGCGAATTCTTTAATGTCGACGCGGCCTTCCATCTTATAGCCTACGTCGATAATGGCTTGGCCCGATTCAATCGCGATAACCTTACCTTTAACAACGGATCCCTCTTCAGGGGTGTCCATTTCGAAGCTTTCATTCAAAAGTGCTTCAAACTCGTCCATCGTGTTAGCCATGTGGCGTATATTTCCTAATCTACATATTTGATTCTGGCCGTGCGGTTGTCTCCGCCGGTCTTTGGGGTTTCATTGGTCGAACGGTTCGGCGTCGGGAAATACAAAAAAGGGTCGGCAAAAACCGAACCCCGTAAATATCTTGCCCAACGGTTAACCCGCCTTTTCGACAATTGCGTGATTATGCGAGATTCTGTAAAATTGCAAGGGCTGTTGACGATCCGCGCATGATCCGCCACCCCTTGCAATGTTGGCGCTGAGAGACGAATTGGCTGACCTTCGTCCCCCAATTGGAAACGCTAGGTCAGCCATGTGCCATCCACAGGTCGTCCTTAGCCGACAGAGCATAAAACAATCACCATCAACAGTATGTAAAGCGCGATACCACGACCGATCAGAACGATTGGCCAGTTCTTGAACACAGTCGCAGGCGCGATCGCTTTCATTTGATAGATTAGGTCAGGCCATGTGTAGGAACGAAATCACCTTGGGTAAATACGGCTTTGATGCGCCCTTCGTCATCAACCACTGGCAAGCGGCGAAAACGTTCGTTGGACATGATGCGCAGCCAATCGACCATGTCATCGGTCTCGTGCGCGATACGCGAATTAGGCGTCATTATGTCAGACAAGAGCGTGGTTTTAGAATCCAACCCTTTGGCCACAAGTTTGTTCATCACGTCACGCTCTGTCACAACACCCAAGATCTTGCGTTCACCATCAATCACAACCACAGATCCAAAGTTCTTCTTGGACATATCCAAAACCGCATCAAACACTGTCGTTTCGGCAGTAGCGGTCAATGGCTTTTGCTTGGACGCATATTCCGGGCGGTCCATAAGGCGGTTGCCGGCAAGGGTTGCTGTTTTTGGCATAACTTAAAGATCCTTAATTCATAGCTTGCATTGACGACGAAGAGCCAGATCAGAATATTTCCAGCCCTGCTTGTCGTGTTTTTTATGCGGTTAAAATCACCTTATCGATTTCGCTCGTATAGCCAAGACAGCCGCATGAGACGGGTTGGGGGACGTCGCACTGCATAGCGGAAAGTTGGGAACTTTCACCAAGATGGGTAATTTTTCTTAGCCGTATTTCACAGCAATTTAGGATATCAAATCTAACCAAAGGATACATCAATGACGATTTTACGACGCACATTGCTTCCATCAGGCGGCGCATTTTTGACAGCTGCCGCATTGAGCGTAACGACGTTTGCACTTGATAGTTCTGGCGGTGGCAAAGTCAATGTCCAAGACATTAGCATTACCGTTGTTTCAGAGGGCGACGGTGCACCAAAACCAAGCCAAATTAAAGTCCCCGATTGGAAATGGGACTACCAGAAACTCTCCGAAATCATGACTTCATCCCTTCGCAAGGGTTCTGGTGGCGAAGACCGCCTAAGTGAAATGTATCCGTGGATTTCAAAACTATGGAAAGTGCCCTTCGGAAAGCCAACAAAGGCGAGGGGCTTGTTAAAGGTGAAAACATCGTGCGTGCTCAGCTGAAACACCCGAAATGGACCATCACGATCAAAAATGTTATCAAATTCTGAGAGGTATCTAAAGACTGTCCTGCGAGTTTTATGAAAGAATCCGCAGAGCAGTGTCTGCTGCTACAACCTTTGTGTGATTGCAGCGATCGCTTGCGCCATGGCATCGGAAATACTTAGCCCTGATGTGTCCAGAACATGCGCATCTTCAGCAGGCTTTAGTGGTGCCTCGACCCGCTCCATGTCACGTGCATCGCGGGCGCGCACATCTTCAATCACATCGTCCAGAGTGACTGTATCACCCCGTCCAGCTAATTCATCGTAGCGACGCTTACCGCGAACTTCGGCGCTGGCTGTAACAAACAGTTTTACTTCGGCTTGTGGGCAAATCACCGTACCAATATCACGCCCATCCAGAACCGCGCCCCCTGCCCGACGCGCAAACGCGCGCTGGAAATCAAGGAGGGCTGCGCGGACTTCTGCGATAACCGCAACTTTGCTGGCAGCTTGGGCAACTTCGGCTGTGCGCAAGCCCTCGGCGTCTAAGTCTTCGGCGCGCAGTCCAACAGCGGCTTCAATCGCATCGCTGCCAGTCATGACCTTTGCACCCACAGCGCGGTATAGCAGCCCTGTATCAAGATGAGCACATCCGAAATGCGCTGCAACTGCCTTGGAAATCGTGCCTTTTCCTGCTGCGGCAGGTCCATCGATCGCAATTGTAAATGGTTCGGTCATGCCCAAGTTTGTCCTTGTCGCCATAGCCATAACACCACTGCCAAAGACAGCACTGTGAACAGCCATTTTAGTTGTGTCATATCACTCGCACGAGAAACCGTTTCAGCGTCGAGCGTGGTTACTTGTAAAATTTGTCCGACCAATGCGTTCTCACGCAAGTCAGCAATCACATAGATCAGAGGGAAAACGACCGCAGTGCGCCAAAGTGTACCACCCAGCGTCCAAATGATCGCAGCAAAGGTTGCGGCCAGCAGCGGAGGGACGATGGTGTCCAATGCGCGGAAAGGGCCGATGTAAAATTGACGATTTCCCAAAGACAACAACGCAAGATATCTGTTTACAGCCTCAACGTCATAGCCGTTAAGGCGACCATCGAGCAGGCCAAAGCCAACACTTAAGTAAATTTCTGAAAAAACGATCAGCGATCCAAATCCAATCGCCGAAGCAATTGCCAAAATCGCAATTGTTTTTGTCTTAATCACCATCACCCGTCGCGTCTTAAGTCAGCACCCAGGCAGCCCATCAATCCCTCGAAAATCGGGAATGACGTTGCGATTGGTCCACCGTCGTCAAGTGATACGGGGTTTGATGCTGCCATGCCCATGATCATGAAAGACATCGCAATGCGGTGATCAAGGTGGCTGACACATGTGGCCCCACCCTTGACGTTGCCATGGCCCAAACCACGTACGGACCACCAATCTGGTCCCTCGTCGACTTCGACACCGTTGGCGCGCAAGCCCGTTGCCATTGCATCAATACGGTCGCTTTCTTTTACGCGCAGCTCTTTGACACCCGGCATGTGTGTTTTGCCTGTAGCAAAGGACGCAACGACGGAAAGCACAGGGTATTCGTCGATCATGCTAGCAGCGCGTTCCGCTGGAACCTCAATACCGTGCAGATCAGGTGAGAAACGTGCGCGCAGGTCTGCAACAGGTTCGCCACCTTCTTCGCGTTCATTTTCATAGGTAAGGTCTGCACCCATTTCACGTAGTGTTGTGAACAACCCAGCGCGTGTAGGGTTCAATCCGATGCCTGGCACCAAAACATCCGAACCCGGAACGATGATCGCGGCACATACTGGAAAAGCAGCGCTGGATGGGTCGCGTGGAACCGCGATGGTTTGTGGCTTCAATTCTGGCTGGCCCGTCAGCGTAATAACACGGCCTTCATCCGTTACTTCAGTCGTGATTTCAGCGCCAAAGCCAGCAAGCATACGTTCTGTGTGATCGCGCGTCGCTTCTTTTTCGATGACGACCGTTTTTCCAGGCGCATTCAGACCTGCAAACAGAACCGCTGATTTCACTTGCGCGGACGGCACAGGCACCACGTAACGCACAGGAACAGGATCTGCGGCACCAACAAGTGTCATTGGCAAACGGCCACCTTTGCGGCCAACGCTTTGGCAACCAAATTCAGCCAAGGGATCAGTAACACGTGCCATTGGGCGGCCATTCAGGCTGGCATCACCCGTAAAGGTCGCTGTAATTGGTGATGTCGCCATAACGCCCATGATCAGGCGCACGCCTGTTCCAGAGTTACCGCAGTCGATGATATTTTCAGGTTCTGCAAAGCCCCCAACGCCAACGCCGTGCACTGACCAATTTCCCTCACCCAGATCAGTGACCTCAGCCCCAAAAGCACGCATGGCTTTCGCGGTATCAAGGACGTCTTGACCTTCTAACAATCCGCTGATTTTGGTTTCACCGACACTGAGCGCACCTAAAATCAAAGACCGGTGAGAAATTGATTTATCACCCGGCACTTCAGCGTGACCATTAAGTGGCCCACAAGCGTAGGATGTCATCGGAATTGGGGTGCCGTGGCTGGACATATGCAGTCTTTCAAATCGTCTAAAGTTAGCGCCAGACCTATCGTCTGCGCAGACTTTGGTCCAGTCGAAACGCGAAATGCCTATTTACGGATAAAGGTCATGTAATGCGGTGTACGATCTTCGCGCAGCGCTTTTTGCTCGTAACGCGTACTGATCCAATCATCCCACGGTACGCGCCAATCTTCTGGTCCCTCAGCCGTCCATTCAAACGGCTGCTTTGGGACTTCCTGCATGGTTTGACGCACATAGTCAGGAATGTCAGTCGCAACGCGAAAAATTGAACCTGGTTTCAAAACGCGAGCAAGGGGTGCCAGATGTTCTTCGGTTACAAAACGACGACGATGGTGGCGCGATTTCGGCCACGGATCAGGGTAAAGAAGAAATGCACGATCAATCGCAGCATCAGGCAATACGTCGAACATATCGCGCACGTCACCCGGATAAACCGCAAGGTTTTTGACACCCGCTTTTCTGATCTTGCCCAGAAGCATCGCAACGCCATTGATGTAGGGTTCGCATCCAATGATGCCAACATCAGGGTTTTGGCCACATTGATGCACCATGTGCTCGCCGCCGCCAAAACCAATCTCAAGCCACGTAGGTTTACCACCAAACAAGGCCTTCAGATCCAGATTATTACGATCAGGGTTCACATCCCAATCGACTGCCCCCGGGGACAATGCATCAAGGTCTTCGGCCAAATAGCCTTCTTGCGATTGCTTGAGGTGCTTGCCTTTGAGGCGGCCATAAAAATTGCGGTGTGGGCGTACAGGTTGTGTCATGGGCGCGGTTTATCCAGCGCAACGCATCAAGGCAAGCGTATGATAGGGAACGGATCGATGAATACCATCAGTTAGCACGCTGTAAAAACGGCAACGGGCAGCGTCAAGGATGATCGCTGCCCGTCTGAAAAAATTATGTAACTAAAGTTAAACGGCTTTTTTCAAAGCTTCTACCAAATCCGTTTTCTCCCAGCTGAAACCACCATCAGCTTCAGGCGCACGGCCAAAGTGGCCATAGGCCGCTGTCCGCTCATAGATTGGTTTGTTCAGACCAAGGTGCGAACGGATGCCGCGTGGCGTCAGGTCCATGACGCTATCGATCGCTTTTTCGATCATGGCATCGTCAACTTGGCCCGTGCCGAATGTATCGCAATAGATCGACAACGGCTTGGAGACGCCAATCGCGTAGCTCAATTGCACAGTACATTTGTCAGCCATGCCAGATGCGACAATGTTTTTTGCCAAATAACGCGAAGCATATGCAGCCGAACGGTCAACCTTTGTTGGATCTTTACCAGAGAATGCGCCACCGCCGTGCGGTGCTGCACCGCCGTAAGTATCAACGATGATCTTACGGCCTGTTAGACCTGCGTCACCATCGGGTCCACCAATTACGAACTTACCAGTTGGGTTAACATGCCATGCGGTATCAGGGGTAATCCAGCCTTCAGGAAGAACCTCAAGGATATATGGTTCAACGATCGCACGGATGTCAGAGGATTCAAGATTTGGATCAAGGTGCTGTGTAGACAGAACGATTGAAGAGACACCAACTGGTTTGCCGTCACGGTAGATCACCGACAACTGGCTTTTAGCGTCTGGGCCCAAAGCTGGTTCAGTCCCATTCTTACGGACCTCAGCCAAACGGCGAAGGATTGCATGGGAATACTGGATCGGAGCCGGCATCAACTCTTCGGTTTCAGTTGTTGCATAACCAAACATGATGCCTTGGTCGCCTGCGCCCTCATCTTTGTCTGCCGATGCATCGACGCCTTGTGCAATGTGGGCTGACTGTTCGTGCAATAGGTTGGTGACCTCAATTGTATTCCAATGGAACTTGTCTTGTTCGTAACCGATGTCTTTGACACAGTCGCGTGCGATTTGATCAATACGCCCCATGTAGTCTTTAAGTTTGGATTGATCAGACAATCCAACTTCGCCACCGATGACAACGCGATTGGTTGTTGCAAAGGTTTCAGCTGCAACGCGCGCTTCTGGTTCTTCACTCAAGAACGCATCCAACACCGCATCTGAAATGCGATCACACAACTTATCAGGGTGGCCCTCTGAAACGGATTCAGAAGTAAAAGTATAATTTTTACGGGACATTATAGTGCTCCAATGTTTTCATGTGTACCACGCCAGGAAGCCGTTGTGGGAGATCAAGGCTCCGACTATCGTTCTGTCGCTGGGGGGTCAATCATTCGCGACTGCGGCCAAAAGTCATTTTTTGCAAAAGAGTTATGAAAACCACAGATAGCAATAAGATCATGATCGGAAGATCCCCAAGCGCGCTATAGACTGTCGGTGGCAACGGTTTGGGCAGCAGTCCATCCACAAATCCCGCTTCGTTCAGTGCAAGGCTGTTTAACACGCGCCCATATGGGTCGATCATAGCGCTAATCCCAGTATTCGCAGCTCGCGCCATTGGCAAACCTTGCTCAATCGCACGCATTTTAGCCTGTGCTAAATGCTGCTTTGGCCCTGCAAATGTACCGAACCATGCGTCGTTTGTGAGCTGAATAAGAAAGTCAGGTCTGTCTATAGCAGCCCCAACATAATGCGCGAAAACGGCTTCATAACAAATCAAAGGAAGCCCCTTCCCCAGCGCGCCAAAATCAAGGGCTTGTGCTCCCGCCCCCTCATCAAGACCATCCCCAAACATATCCGCAAAGACGTGCAACCCCAGCGCAGACAAGACTGACCGTAAAGGCATGTATTCTCCAAATGGGACCAGGTGGTGTTTGTCATAAGTGGCTGTGATTTGACCGATAGGATCGAGAACGACCATGCTGTTATATAATGTAGGCCCATCAGCACGCAAAATGCCTAAAGCAACTTGCGCACCACGGCCAGCTTCACCAGCAGCCTGCAAAATTCCAGGTGCATTGTGTGCAAAATACGGCAACGCTGTTTCAGGCCACAGGACCAAGTCAGGTACATCGCCCACCTGCGTAAATTGCAAGAGACGGTCGATAAAAATGCTAAATTTCGCTGGATTCCACTTATCGCGTTGTGGTGCGTTCGGTTGAACTAGGCGCACAATGTGCTCTGTTAGTAATGCAGGACCTGTCAAAGGAGGGCTAAGTGTGAGTAGCAACCCAACAAAACAGGAACCTATGAACACAACATTAGAGATCTTCTTTGATTGAAAGATTGCAAATGCTCCAGCACACATTGCGAACATGACTCCATGCGGACCAACTAATGACAGTGACTGCCCCGCAAGTACGTCCACCAGAGCCTGTGGCGGTGAACCCCACGGGAAACCTGTGAAGACATATGCCCGTAAAAGTTCGACCAAGGGCCACGTCACAACCAATATCCAAACTGGTCCCAAATAGCGAGCCAGTCCGAAGGCCAGTCCCCAGAATAGTGCCATGCCACCCGCCATCAAACCCAAAGCAAATGGTCCCATCCATGCGGTTTGCTGTGCATCCACTTGAAACGGGGCTGCTATCCACTGCAGCGTGATCAGGAAATAGCCAAAGCCAATCATCCAGCCAATATGTGCGGCATGGCGCATGCTGGAAGAGGTTAACATGCCCATGAAACCCAGCGCCATCATAACAATTATTAGCGGTGCTATGGCAAATGGCTGCTGCGCCAAGGCACCGATCCCACCGACAAAAATCGCACAAAGGCTTTGCGCCCAAAGCGGCAACGCTTTGACGCGATCAATCATCCCGCGTGATCAGGCAGGCAAACACGAAGGCGTTTAATCCGGCGTGGATCTGCATCAACAACCTCAAATTCAGTGCCATCAGGATGCATCACGACTTCGCCGCGCGCAGGAACTCGTCCTGCTAACATAAACACAAGCCCACCAAGCGTTTCGATGTCTTCACCGTCAACGTCTTCGTGTTCAGTCAACGACAGGTTCACTTCGGACTCAAAATCCTCAAGCGGTGTTTTAGCAAGAGTCAGATAAACGCCTGCCTTTTCGAGGTTCCAATGTTGGTCTTCGTCGACATCATGTTCGTCTTCGATCTCGCCAATAACTTGCTCGATCAAATCCTCAATTGTTGCCAACCCATCAACACCCCCATATTCATCAATGACCAAAGCCATGTGACGCCGTTCAGCCTGCATTTTCGTCAGCAAAACGCCAATCGTCATCGAAGGCGGCACAAACAGCAGGGGCCGAAGCATCTTTGCAAGATCAAATGCACCGCCACCACCATTGAAGCCGTGGGTCAAAGCGAGGTCTTTAAGGTGAGCGAATCCCACGGGGGTATCCAGCGTTCCATCATAAACAGGCAGTCGTGTGAGGCCGCTCTCTTTGAACTTAGCAACAAGTTCTTCCAGAGACACATTTATAGAAACAGCGATGATATCGGCTTTGGGTAAAGCGACATCTTCGACCCGCATCAGGCGCAGGTTCAACATGCCATGGCTGTACTTGAAACGTGCTGGCTGGGGTGCCATTTCGACTTCCTTCCCAACGTCCTTCGCGCCGAACGAAGCAATGAAACGGGTCAAAATTCCGCCCTTGCGCTTCGGCGTTTCTACAGTTTCAGATGGTTCCAAAACCGGAACAGCACTCGATGAAGTGGTCGTTACATTGTCTGACTGCGCGCGTTGCGCTGCGCCAGACGATCCGTCGTCAGTGTCGCCCATTGGGTTCCGTTCTATAGGGGCAGAGATTTCTGCCGTTAACCAAGACAGATGATCTGCCTATCTTGTACAATATGGGTCATCTATGCCCATTTTTTCAAGTATTTCTACCTCTAACGCTTCCATCAACGTGGCATCTTGGTCACGCACGTGATCATAACCCAACAAATGAAGCGTCGCATGGATCATTAAATGCATCACATGGCCTTGCATTGCCTTGCCCGCAGCAATCACTTCGGATGCACAAGTATCATAGCTAATTGCTATGTCGCCCAACTCAAGGCCGCCCATCGGATCATGTGCCGGTTGGCTTGGCAAATCACCTGCGTCCTGTGCGCTAAGCTCTGCGGCTGGCCAACTCAAAACGTTCGTAGCTGTGGGTTTTTCACGAAAATCCGCATTTAGTTCAGCTATTCGTGCGTCGCCACAGGCCAGAACCGCCACTACCACATCCTCACCGTCAATTCCAAGACGCTCCAAAACGCCAGCAACTGCCGCATTGGCAATCGACTGTAGATCAACGGCGAGCCAACGATCATCGTCAAAAACGATATCTACTTCTGCCATCAGCTAGACTGCTTATGAGGTTCGTCTGCCTCATAAGCCTCGATAATAGCAGCAACCAAAGGATGACGCACAACGTCTTTAGATGTGAAGTAATTGAAGCTGACCTTCGGAATTTTGCTAAGCAACCGTTCCGCGTCTGCTAATCCTGATGGTACGCCACGCGGCAGATCTATTTGTGTGCGGTCACCCGTAATTACCATTCTTGATCCCTTGCCGAGACGGGTCAAAAACATCTTCATTTGCATCGTTGTGGCATTCTGCGCTTCATCCAAAACAACATAGGCACTGGACAGTGTGCGGCCACGCATGAAGGCTAAAGGTGCAATTTCAATTATTTTTTCTTCACGTAGTTTTGCCAGTTGTTTGCCCGGTAGAAAGTCATTCAGCGCATCATAAAGCGGCTGCATGTAGGGATCTACTTTCTCTTCCAACGCTCCAGGTAAAAAACCCAAACGCTCTCCTGCCTCAACGGCCGGACGCGACAAGATGATCTTGTCAACCTTACCAGAAAGGAACATTGAAACACCAACGGCCACAGCAAGATAGGTTTTACCTGTTCCAGCAGGTCCAATTCCGAAAGCCAGTTCGCTTTCAAACAAGGATTGCACATAGGTTTTTTGTGCATCGGTGCGTGGTTCAACCAGTTTTTTACGGGTCTTGATTTCAAAGCGCGCGCCCACGGGCATTTCCAATTGATCACCTTTGACCAGATTACGCTTGCCCGCGTCTTCATCTGGGCCACCCATACGCAGTTCTCGATCAACATCTGCGGCCTCAACATCACGGCCATTGACACGGCGTTGATATAACGCGTTCAAAATTTCAATCGCGCGGTCACGTGCAAGATCGTCGCCGATCACAACAATCGAATTTCCACGCCGCACGATCTGCACTTCGAGCGATGTTTCAATTGTTGTTAAATTGCTGTCGAATTCCCCACAAACATCCATCAACAAACGGTTGTCTGGGAATTCAACCCGTGCTTCGGGGTTCGAAGGTTTAGAACCTGCTGGGTCTAGAGGTACGTCGCTTGGGGACAAAAATGTGCTCCTGATTCATGGGTTATATGTCTTTTCCCAAGGGTGGCTTGTTCACAGAGTAGGTACAATAGGGCAAAAGCTGATTTCGCCCTTTCCACACAAAAAGGCCGCGGCGAATATCGCCCCGGCCCAAAATTAAGTAACTAAATCAACTTTAGATTAGATCACCGAATCTGGACCCTGATTTGAACGGGCCAGTCGCAGTGTTTGATTCCGCAATCCCTGAGCGAACAAGCTTACCATATTTGTCGAGACGTTGGGACAAATAGCCCTCAACACCGTCACCAATAATCCAGTGGTCACATCCATTTGGATCAACCAAAACACCAGCACCGAATTGGCTAAGGTAATTTTTTGTCAAAGCCACGGTCAATTGTTTGTCTGATTTGTTGCCGCTTCCTGCAACCTCACACTCGCCCAAAGAGGCAACCAACAAACAGGCCGTAATAATTTTTACAAAGGTTATTTTTTAGTTCTCTTGACGAATGCAGATGATTTCAACGCGGCTATTCTTTTGCATGCGTGTGCTGTTTTATTTGAAGCAGCAGGCATACGCTCGCCATAACCGCGGACGTCAGCAATACGTGCGCCAGCGCTTTGTGCAATCCGAGCAACAGAAGAACCACTGTTGTAAGAGAGCTTCATGTTGTACTCATCAGAAGCGCGCACATCCGTGTGACCTATAATGATATAGCTGGTTGCGCCAGCCTGTTGGAAAAACTGAGCCAAACGCTCACGCCCAATAGCAGAAATCCTTGCGCTATCGGTCGCAAAAAAACAGATCAGATTCCATTACGCCACAAACATTGCCGCGACTACAGACAGGAATACCCTGGCGGTTGGTGTGCGGAGACATGTAGCCCTCGACGCCATCATCCATAACCCAGTGTTCACATCCATCTGGATCGATCCAGATTGCGGGAGCATATTTATTGTTCTACGCTTTTATCAGACCGAAAAGACCTTGCGTAGACGCGCTTGTTCCTACCAATGACAAAGCGATTGCCGCTGCAGCTGTCCCAGCCAGAACGTCACGTACGGCATTAAAAAACTTATACCCCACAGCCCTTTTCCTTTTTTTGTTCCGCCGCACAAGCCTTGGACGCCGAAATAGACACTGGCTGGTGCTATCATGATGCGAGGATCGGTAATAAATCGGGCTATGTGACGGTGAATTCACGACATATGGTAGCGCAAAGCACCCCTGGTCGTAAAAAAAGCACATTTTCATAGGTGCTCATGCCGATCTCTGCCCAAACCATTACCGTCAGGTAAGTTCGCCTTTCAGTGAGTTTGTTCCTGCATCAACGATTCTCACCTTTGCGATATCCCCGACTTGGGCATTTGCGTTCGCGACATGGACCGCATGTAGATACTCGGATTTACCAACCATTTGCCCTTCATCACGGCCCACTTTCTCGAACAGGACGCTGACTTCGCGTCCGATCATCCCGTCCTGAATCTCGCGCTGATGCTTCGTTATTAAGGCTTGCAGGCGTTGGAGGCGTTCATCGGCCTCGGCTGCCTCCACTAATGCGCGTTCTGCTGCAGGCGTACCTGGGCGTGTGGAGTATTTAAAGGAATACGCGTAGCCATACTTCACGGCCTCGACCAAA
Source organism: Ascidiaceihabitans sp. (assembly GCA_028388995.1). Classification (GTDB taxonomy): domain Bacteria; phylum Pseudomonadota; class Alphaproteobacteria; order Rhodobacterales; family Rhodobacteraceae; genus Ascidiaceihabitans. The sequence continues at coordinate 24,732 of JAOEQC010000011.1, forward strand.
TCCAATGTTTCTTGGAAATGAGCTTCAGTTTCTTCGGGGAAGCCGACGATAAAGTCACCTGACAATACAATATCTGAACGCGCTGCGCGAATGCGTTCGATCACGCGCAAATAGCTTTCTGCGGTATGGCTGCGGTTCATGCGTTTCAGAATATGGTCACTTCCTGATTGGACAGGAAGATGCAGATACGGCATCAGTTTTGCACAATTGCCGTGCGCCTCAATCAACTCATCGGTCATATCGTTTGGATGGCTGGTGGTGAAGCGAATACGCTCCAACCCGTCAACCTTGTCCAGTTCCCAGATGAGCTGTGCCAATGTGTAGTCGGTCCCTTTTGAACCTTCACCGTGATATGCGTTAACATTCTGACCCAGCAAGGTAATTTCGCGCACACCACGTTCCACAAGATTGCGTGCTTCATCAAGAATACGTGTTACCGGGCGACTTACTTCAGCTCCGCGCGTGTATGGCACTACACAGAAAGCGCAAAATTTATCACAACCTTCTTGAACAGTCAGGAACGCAGTCGGGCCGTGCGGGGCTTTAGGGCGTGCTTTAAGCTTCTCAAACTTGTCTTCTTCAGGAAACTCCGTGTCCAAGGCGCGTTTACCCTGTTGGATCAAAGCCTCCATTTCTGGGAGCCGGTGATAGGACTGCGGTCCAACCACCAAATCGACTAACGGCTGACGACGCATAATTTCGCCGCCTTCAGCCTGTGCAACACATCCAGCCACACCGATCTTAAGATCAGGCTTAGCATCTTTGAATTTCTTCAGCCGGCCCAAATCAGAATAGACTTTTTCCACTGCTTTTTCGCGGATGTGGCAAGTGTTCAGCAGAATCATATCTGCGTCTTCTTGGCTTTTCGTCTCGACATACCCCTCGCCGCCCAGCGCTTCGGCCATGCGTTCGCTGTCGTAGACGTTCATCTGGCAGCCAAAGGTTTTGATGAAGAGCTTCTTTGGGCTAGTCATAGTCATGATCCGGTATGATTTTGGCGGTTGAACGTCATCTAGCAGGGGCAAGTGCCGCTTGCAATGCGCGCCGATTTGAAGGAATTTAGGTGCAACACTTAGAACGAGCATCCAATACAAAAAAACCGAGATATATTCTTAGAAGAAGGGACTGCAGTCTTAGCCAAAGGGCCTGTTGCGATCATTCTTGTTGAGGATGATGTCGAGATTGCGACCACCCTACGCCATCACCAGCAGGCAGGCTTCGCAAGCATCATAGTTTTTATGCCAGACGAATTTGCGTTGCCAAGAGATCTACAGGACTTGGTTCACCGCTTAGGGTATATCATGGCACGCGAAGGTGCCATGGAACTTGCGGTAAACAGCGTGATTGCTGCGACCCCCCGGTCTTTGGATGTAATACTGTTTTAACGCAGAATACCTGTTCCAACCATTTTGCGAAACACGTACAATTGGTAAAATGCTGTTGTTCCATACCGAGGAACGCCGCCATTCGATGCTCACCTGCGTGGTCGATTTATATTCTGATGATCTGGACGCTAACGCTGATGCGGTGTCCTTAGATCGCGCCCACCTTGATCGTTCTGGCTATTACGCACTGGTGCGCACGGACATCAACAACCACAATCACCTTAAAGACTGTCAATTGGATTTCTTCGGTGGATTACGCTGGCGCGATGAAGAGCACGTCCCTTCTGACCCGCCGTAAGATTGACCGCATCGCACTCTTCAAATCCAAAGAGGGTCTGAAACTGCGCGAAGATCACACCTGCAATGACGAAGAGTACAATACATACGCCTGCCCGTGGCACCACAACCTGACGTCTGCCATCTGTTCGTTCAGAACGGCCAAGGCGTTGAAACAAAACCCGGGCAGCACATTCGACACCTCAACCTTCAAATGGCACAACTCTGCTGCGTTTGATTGGCATTAACGTCAGTTACTAGATCTGGGGCTTATGGAACCAGGGCAGTGGTTCTAATATAAAGCAAAATTCGTTAACCTAATTAGCGTTCAAACAATGTTGGAAACCAATCAGACCGGAGCTTTTGACCGGGCGTCATATCATGTCCAGGGAACGGTGGTGATGTTGGCCCTGGGCGTTCCACATAGCGTGCGTCATCCCCAAGCAAGCGCAGCGAAAATGCCCGCCGCCTTGTTGTGGCCTTGTTCCCCCGCGCCCCATGAAGAATATTATAGTTGAATGCCACAGCATCGCCCGGTTCCAATTCCCACTCCACGACTTTCATATCTTCGGCATCAGGGTCAGGCACGGTCATATATGTCTCGTCATCTGGGTAAAAATTTGTTTCGCTAAGCCAACGGGTCGGCAAAACTGGTTTTTCCCAAAGATGTGACTCTGCAACGCAACGTAAGCTGGCATTTGTTACCGCATCCAGAGGCGACCAAAAGCTAACTGTTTGCTGACCTTCAACAAAATAGTATGGGCCGTCCGTGTGCCATGGTGTCGACTTTGAGGTTCCAGGCTCTTTAACCAATACGTGATCATGGAACAATTGGACCGAATTAGACCGCATCAAATCCGCACCAACTTCGGCAGCAGCAGAGTTGCGAATAACATTTTCAAATTCAGGAATGCGGTTCCAGTTGCAATAATCATCAAAGAAGCGCCCTGCCTCCCCTTTATGCAAATTCTCCGCAGCATATGGCCCAGGATCAGACATGTTGCGGGCGACGCCCTCGCGCAACGTATCCACTTCATCAGCAAACAATCCTTTGATCATAACAACCCCGTCCTTCTGGAAGGTGTCGATGTGATCTTGTGTAATAAGTGGATGGGTCATGTATGTGCTCCTGAACTCTTAGGAGCACGCTAGTTTGCAATCGTGTATTAAGGCAAGCCCGCCACGTGAAATGCTAACTCAAACTTGGGTTATTTTTTGGCTTTGCGGCGCAAACGGATAACAACATCAACGGACGCGATTTCCGCACCTTCAGGTGCATCAGGCAACTGCGCGATTACCAACTGTTCTGATGGTGCATCAGTCAATCTGGCTTCATCTTCCCAGTAAAAGTGCGGGTGATCATGTGTATTGGTGTCAAAGTAGCTTTTTGAACCATCAACAGTGACCTCTTGCATAAGCCCTGCATCACAAAACGCACTAAGAGTATTATAGACAGTCGCGAGCGACACAGCGTTGCCTTTGGCATGGGCTGAGTCAAACAAGCTTTCGGCAGTGACGTGACGGTGCTGACCATCCCCAACCAGTAAAGCCGCCAAAGTCACGCGTTGACGCGTTGGGCGAAGCCCCGCAGTTGCCAACCAATTCGTGCCTATCTGTTCTTGCGACATTATAATTGCGCCTATGCAAACCATTCTCAGGTCATACCTAGTCTGACCGACACATGTTTTCAATTGCTTTCCATGAATTGGGCATAAACTGCACAATGCTCCGCTTAATTGCACAAGCTGCCAATTTGCCCAGATAGCGCATCGCAAAGAACACATCACAGTTTTAACCGTTCACCATGCGTACCCCTACCCTTGCAGGACCACAAATTGCGATGGTAAAGGGGGATAACACTAAATACGATCTGGAGAACCGCCAACATGTCCCTTTACCCGACAAGCTTTGACAAGGACGACCTATTAAAATGTTCGCGCGGCGAACTGTTCGGAGAGGGCAATGCGCAGTTACCAGCCCCCCCCATGCTGATGATGGACCGTATCACGGAAATCTCAGGTGATGGCGGCGAGCATGTCAAGGGCCACGTCGTTGCAGAATTCGACATTACGCCTGACCTTTGGTTCTTTGACTGCCACTTCCCTGGCAACCCAATCATGCCTGGTTGCTTGGGTCTCGATGGCTTGTGGCAGCTTACCGGCTTTAACCTTGGCTGGCGCGGCTGGCAGGGCCGTGGCTATGCATTGGGTGTAGGCGAAGTTAAATTGACCGGCATGGTGCGCCCTGACCGCAAAAAACTAACTTATAAAATTGACTTTACCAAAGCGATCCAAACCCGCCGCCTCACAATGGGTGTGGCCAATGGAATTGTAGAAGCAGACGGCGAAGTCATTTACATGGTCAAAGACATGAAAGTTGCATTGTCAGAAACCTAATCTTACTTCGGCTTAAGTTATAAAAACATGATCGGGTCGGTTCTAAGGCCCAACACAGAACAAGGAGAGCGCCATGCGCCGCGTTGTCGTCACAGGTTTGGGGATTGTCTCAAGCATCGGTAATAATGTTGAAGAAGTGCTTGCAAGCTTGCAGGCCGGAACTTCTGGCATCGTAGCAAGCCCAGAAATGACCGAGCACGGCTTTCGCAGCCAAATTGCTGGCACGCTCAAACTGGATGTCGCCGAACACGTCGACAAACGCACCCTCCGTTTCATGGGCCAAGCAGCGGCTTATGCCCACATCGCTATGGGCCAAGCCATTGCTGACGCGGGCCTGACTGAAGCTGAGGTCGTGAATGAACGTACGGGCCTTGTTGCAGGTTCTGGTGGTCCTTCCACTTCTGCAATGCTGACAGCGCACCAAACAGTTGCAAAGACAGGTGCTACAAAACGCATCGGTCCATTCGCAGTTCCAAAATGCATGTCATCCACCGTCAGCGCGAACCTCTCAACCGCTTATAAGATCAAAGGGATCAACTATTCGATCACCTCTGCTTGCTCCACGTCCCTCCACTGCATCGGCAACGCAGCAGAACAAATCATGATGGGCAAACAAGACGTTATGTTTGCAGGCGGTGGCGAAGAGTTGGATTGGACATTGTCCTGCCTGTTTGACGCGATGGGTGCGATGAGTAGTAAATATAACGACACCCCAGAACGAGCGAGCCGTGCGTTTGACACGGACCGCGATGGTTTCGTGATTTCAGGTGGTGGCGGTATTGTTGTTCTCGAAGACCTAGATCACGCGTTGGCACGTGGCGCGAAAATTTATGCTGAAGTCACAGGCTACGCAGCAACATCAGACGGCCACGACATGGTTGCGCCATCTGGTGAGGGCGGAGAGCGCGCCATGCGCCTTGCACTGTCCACACTGCCAGAAGACCGTAAAGTCGGCTACATCAACGCACATGGCACATCCACGTCAGTTGGCGATGTTGGTGAAGTCGAAGCGGTTCGCCGCGTGTTTGGCAAAGGCACGACACCACCTGTCAGCTCAACCAAATCCATGACAGGTCACGCCCAAGGGGCAGCTGGCGCACTCGAAGCAATCTTTAGCATCTTGATGTTGGACAATGACTTCATCGCCCGCTCGATCAACGTCAAAAACCTTGATCCAGCCATCGACGCCTCAGAAATCGCACTTGAAATGGTTCAAAACGCTGGTCTTGATAGCGTGATGACCAACTCATTTGGATTTGGCGGCACTAATGGATCAATGATCCTTTCCAAATATCACGGGTAAAAATTTCATTATGACGAATCTGTTAGCAGGAAAACGCGGCCTTATTATGGGTGTCGCCAATGAACGCTCCATCGCTTGGGGCATAGCAAAATCTATGGCCGACGCTGGGGCTCAGCTTGCCTTTACCTATCGAGGTGAAGCATTCGGCAAACGCCTTGAGCCTTTGGCTGCCTCTGTTGATTCCGACTTCATGGTCGACGTTGATGTAACGGATGATGCAAGCCTAGACGCAGCGTTCGAAGCTTTGGGTTCACGTTGGCCGACAATCGACTTTGTTGTCCACGCCATCGCGTTTTCTGACAAATCAGAGCTAACAGGTCGTTTTCTGAACACGTCACGTGCTAACTTTAAGCATTCAATGGATATCTCAGCATATTCCTTCATCGAAGTTGCGCGTCGTGCGCACCCATTGATGGTTGAGAATGGCGGGACGTTGATGACATTGACGTACCAAGGTTCAAATCGCGTTGTACCAAATTATAACGTCATGGGTGTTGCCAAAGCCGCTCTTGAATCAGCGACACGTTACCTTGCCAACGACCTTGGACCAGATGGCATTCGCGTTAACGCAATTTCACCTGGCCCAATGAAGACACTGGCAGGTGCCGCGATCGGCGGGGCACGCAAGACCTATAAACACACAGATCAAAATGCGCCAATGCGCTCAAACGCTACCTTAGAAGCGGTGGGAGGCACAGCAGTTTATCTTGCATCTGACGTTGGGGCCTACACCACCGGCGAAGTCATTCGTGTCGATGGCGGCTACCACGTTTTGGGTATGCCACAACCAGACCACCTGTAAGCAATTATAGAATTCGGGCGTAACACGCAGTTCACCTTGCATAAATTCGCCCGATTTTCGCCCTAACATGGCCCACAGCCTCAATTAGCTATTTGACCATGAGAAAACAAACCCCACATTTCGAAAGACTATTAGCCCGCCGTCAGGCGCGTGCGATGCGATCCAAGAAACTGGGCCACCTAATTTTTTACGTGGTAGCTGTTGGCGCAAGCGCAACTTTGCGCCTGAACCCTCAATTGGTTAACGAGATCGCAAATTATTTTGCTGAGCCTTCCCAGGCTACACAGGTTACTACTCACAAAAATGCGCCTATCGCTGTAATTCGCAACACTATGCCTAAAGATCGGATTAAAGTTAGACGTGGCATTACCCGGCAGGCCCAACTTAATGCTGCTACCAGTCAAACCATGTCTAAATAAATTGAGAAAATGCTTCGCGAGATCGAAGCTAGGCAATAGGCACCCAGCTTCAAAAAATCAGTTGATTGATACAACTTCGAAATCAAATGTCAGAGCTTTACCTGCAAGTGCGTGGTTTGCATCCAGCGTTACAGTCGCTTCGTCCATCGCAACCACGGTAACAGGCAGTGGCTGACCACTTGGTGTTTGCATGTGAAGCGTGAGGCCGATTTCCAATGGAATATCCTCAGGGATACCTTCCCGTGGCACCGCTTGCTTCATCTCTTCAACAGCTTCACCGTATGCCAATTCACAAGGGATTTGTACGATCTTCTTTTCGCCAACCTTCATGCCAGGCATCGCTTCATCAAGACCAACAATGATGTGACCAGAACCCACTTCAAATTCCAGCGGTTCGCGGCCTTCTGAACTGTCGAAAACGCTGCCGTCTTCAAGGGTTCCAGTATAGTGAATGCTCACGTTGTCGCCTGTTTTGATCTTGGCCACGTTGATGTCCTTTGTGCCGTATTTTAAATTTCGCGCACACTGCCCCGAACAGATCATCGGGTAAACCCATCTTTTAGCCTTTTCGATCGCCACATCGCGTGCCACTGTGTTGAAAAAGCAGGAGACGACACATGCCTATTACCACGTGTATTTTTGACGCCTACGGCACTTTGTTTGATGTGGCTGCTGCAGCACGCCAGGCGGCAAGCGAACCACAGTTTTCCAAGATTAAGGACACGTGGCCACAACTGGCAGAACACTGGCGTCTCAAACAACTACAATACACTTGGCTGCGTGCCATCATACAGGCCCACACCGACTTTTGGGAAGTGACCCAAGACGGCCTAGATTGGGCATTGGAGAAATGCGGCGTTGATGGTGATGCAGAGCTGCGCGAACGTCTACTTGCACTATATTGGGAACTACAGGCCTATCCAGAGGTTCCCCAGATGCTGCAAACCTTAAAGGCAGCAGGCTTGAACACGGCCATTTTGTCCAACGGGTCCCCTGATATGTTGGATGGTGCAGTCCAATCGGCTGGAATCGAAACCTTGTTGGATGATAACCTGTCTGTGCAAAGTGTTGGCATCTTCAAACCGGATTCACGTGTGTATGACCTTGTGGGGCAACGGTTCGGTTGCGCCAAAGATGAGGTATTGTTCGTGTCCTCGAATGGATGGGACGCCGCGGGTGCTACTGGTTATGGGTTCACAACCGCATGGGTGAACCGTTCTGGCGAACCTATGGACCGTATGCCGTGGAAGCCAAAACACGTCTTGCGCGACCTTACCAACATCCCCAAAATTGTCGGGCTTTGATCCAAGCCCCCAACCCTATCCACTCGCAATTCATAAGGAACTGACATGAACATCGATATGATCCGTGCTGCTGCACAACGTATCCAGAGTCACGCACGTTATACGCCCTTGCTGAATTCGCCGTTTTTGGATCAAATTGCTGGCCGCCGTGTTTGGATCAAACCCGAATGTTTACAACACACTGGCAGTTTCAAATTTCGAGGTGGCTGGTCTGCCCTATCGGCACTCAACGAACAAACCCGCGCAAAGGGTGTGATCGCATTCTCAAGTGGCAATCACGCACAAGGTGTTGCCTTGGCCGCGCGTTCACACGGCGTACCATCCGTGATCATCATGCCATCTGACGCCCCTGCCCTAAAGATCGCAAACACAAAAGCATTAGGTGCCGAAGTTGTTCTGTATGACCGCGACGGCGAAAGCCGTGACGCCATTGGTGCGGCTATGTCCAAAGAACGCGGACTAACCTTGATCAAACCCTATGATGAGCCCGAAGTGATTGCAGGCCAAGGCACCGTTGGCCTAGAGATAGCAACCCAAGCGGCCAAGCGCGGCATCACCAAAGCTGAAGTGATAGTGTGTTGTGGCGGCGGTGGTCTAACCAGCGGCATCGCCCTTGCCTTGGAAGCGGATGCGCCTGACATGTTGGTGCGCCCTGTTGAGCCTGAGGGCTTTGATGATGTCGCCCGCTCACTCAAAGACGATGTAATTCGCAGCAATGCAGCGACCTCCGGTAACATCTGTGATGCGGTCATAACGCTACAACCCGGCGACATTACCTTTCCTATCATGAAACGGCTATGTGGTTCTGGTCTAACCGTTTCTGAAGACGAAGCATTGCAAGCCATGGCGCAGGCCTTTAGCCGCCTGAAACTTGTTGCAGAACCCGGGGGCGCAATCGCGCTTGCCTCTGCACTATACAGATCTGACCAAATAGCAGGCGATGATGTTATCGTCGTTATTTCCGGCGGCAACGTCGACGCAGCCCTTTTCAAAACAGCCCTTTCGCGCTTCGGGGTTTGATATGACCAATTTTACAATCGCCAGTTTCAACGTCAAAAATTTAATTGGTGAGGACAAAGAGTACTACAAGTTCCAGAAATACACGCCAGAAGAATACGCATGGAAAGCAAATTGGCTGTGTGAACAGTTGCAAACCATGAATGCCGATATAGTTGGTTTTCAGGAAATATTTGAGGAAAGTGCGCTGCGTGATGTGATCACAGAGGCCAACGCCGAAGGGATCGAAGACAACGCTGCCCATATTCCGGACAAAACCAAACGCTGCCGCAAACGCGCAATTTTCCGCAAACTGGCTTACACCCCTTATACGAATGCAGCGCTCACATTTGCACCTAACCTGAATGATGGTGGTGCCGTTGAACGCTGCCCCGGTCTTGCGATCCTGTCGCGCTTTGGCTTTGTCGGTGAACCTGAGGTGATCCAAGGCCTGGACGAAGACCAAATTAAATGGACCGGTAAAAGTCAGCAAGGCAGCTATGTCCTCAAACGCCTTTCACGCCCGATCCTGAAAGTCCGTGTTACTGTTGGTGATGCAGTCGTCACAATTTTTAACTACCATCTAAAATCAAAGCTGGGTGAATATGATGTGCCTGAAGGTGCAGAGTTTCCAGCAGAAGCAGTCTTGACTGAATACGATCCAGTTGGCCACGCGATGGGGGCAATGCGTGCCTCAATGCGCCGCATGGCCGAAGCCTGCGTGCTGCGCCGTTTGATTATTGAAGACCTGCATGCTGGCAATCCTGTTATGGTGATGGGTGATTTCAATGACGGCGAACACGCAGTCAGCAGCGAAATCAGCAGCGGCGAAGCCCCGTTCAAAAACTATTCTTGGATGCTGCGCCATGATGCCAAAACCTCTAATGATCGCTATTCAAAAGAACAAAAAATCCAAATTATCGAAGATATCGAACGCGTGCGCCTACACTCAGCTGAAAAAAATTCGTGCGTAAATCAGCCCGCGACATGGTGTTCACTGCGGCCTTTGGTGGCAACTTTGAAAACATCGATCAGATCTACATGTCTCGCCATTTTATGGCTGACACCCCTAATAGCATCGGTGAGATGGAATATTTCAGCATCCTGAACGATCACCTAACAGACGGCAGCCATCCTGAAGCCCCGTATAACAAACTGGCGTCAGATCACGGCCAGATCATCGCGCATATGCGCCTAAACGATCGCAACAAACGAGGCTAATTCATGAAGTATGCGCATCTTGAAAACACAAAACTGCACTACAAGATTGATGGGCCAGAGGACGGCGCACCTGTTGTGTTTGCCAACTCCCTTGGCACTGATTTGCGCCTATGGGATCCAATCCTGCCATTGCTACCCAAAGGCCTGCGCATTTTGCGGTTCGACAAGCGTGGCCATGGCCTAAGCGCATGCCCACCTGCCCCATATTCTATGGGATCGTTGATCACCGATACCGAACAATTGATGGATCATACCGGTTTCAAAGACGCCTTATTTGTGGGTCTGTCGATTGGTGGCATGATCGCTCAAGGGTTGGCCGTGAAGCGTTTGGATCTGATCCGTGCAATGGTTTTATCCAATACAGCGGCCAAAATCGGGAATGCTCTGATGTGGTCGGACCGCATTGACATTGTCCAAAAGCAAGGCATCGAAGCACTAGCCGACGGCGTCATGCAGCGCTGGTTTGGCAAAGCGTTTTGTGCGGGCCCCGACCTTGAACTATGGCGCAACATGTTGGTTCAACAAAGCGTCCAAGGTTACACTGGCTGTTGCGCAGCTATCTCAGGTACTGATTTTTACACGCCAACCTCAGGCTTGCGTCTGCCGACATTGGGCCTTGCGGGGTCAGAAGATGGTTCAACCCCACCCGATTTGGTGCGCGAAACCGTTGATCTTATCCCCGGAAGCACGTTCCATCTGATACGTAAAGCTGGCCACCTGCCTTGCGTCGAGCAACCGATCGAGTATGCACAGGTTTTGACAGACTTCATGCGCAGTACAGGACATATCTAACCCATGGCAGCTTCCGTTTTTGACAGCCCACTTTACGCCAAATTGTTTCCATCAGGCGACACTGGCCGCTTATTTACAGACAGTGCAGCCATTCGGGCCATGCTTTTGGTTGAGGGCGCATTGGCCAAAGTCCAAGGCAAATTGAGTGTGATCCCAGATGAAAGCGGTGCTGCAATCCACCGCGCAAGCCTTGAGATCACCATCGATCCAGGTGCCATCGCGGCATCAACAGGACAAAACGGGGTGTGTGTTCCTGGGTTGGTCGCTGCATTTCGCAAAGAGATGGAAGCGCCAGTGCACAGCGCGTTCGTCCACTGGGGTGCCACAAGCCAAGACATCATCGATACCGCGTTGATGTTGCGTATGCGTCAAGCGCTGACGCTGGCAGAAACCGATATCAAAACCATCCTAAGTTCGCTTGCCAATCAAGCGGCGAAATATGCAGATCAGCCAATGCCTGCGCGCACCTATAGCCAGCATGCGACGCCCACCAGTTGGGGCGCTGTGATTGCAACATGGGGCATGCCTTTGCTCGATGCACTAAAGGAATTGGACGAACTGCGCGCCTCATCCCTTTGGGTTTCCCTAAGCGGCGCGGCAGGCACGTCAGCCGCACTTGGCCCCAAAGCTGATCAAACACGCACGAATTTGGCCGCAGCTCTTGGCTTGAATGATCCCAAACGCAGCTGGCATACTGACCGCACCCCGGTGTTACGGATCGCAGACTGGAGCGTACGGGTCACTACAATCTTAGGCGCAATGGGCCAAAGCCTGATTGGGCTTAGCGCTGGTGGAATCGGCGAAGTCAAACTTGGAATACCCGGTGCATCATCCACAATGCCACAGAAACAAAACCCAGTCGCGCCATCAGCCATTGTCGCGCTGTCAAATCAGGTTTCTGGTCTTAGCAGCAGCTTGCATCTAGCTGCCGTTCACCAACACCAACGCGATGGTGTTGCATGGTTTACTGAGTGGATGACACTGCCCCAAATCATGTTGTCCAGTGCATCTGCTTTGGCCCATGCAAAAACACTAAGCGCCAACATGACTCCCCAAACCGAAAATATGAATGATGCCTTGGGCGGTCTTGGGTTAATTCACGCTGAAGCGCTAAGCTTTTCACTTGCTGAAACTATGCCGCGCCCCGATGCCCAAGCTGAAACTAAAAAGCTCTGCGCGCAAGCGATCGAAAAGGGCCAAGAACTGGCAACAGTTGCACAGGCCGCGCATCCGTCGATTTCCCCTGCGACATTCAAAGCCACAGAACAAATGGGATGTGGGCCCAATCAAGCGCGCGCATTCGCTGCAGCTGTTAAGGCCCTCTAGAAATGCGCCTACCCTTACTGTTCATCATCTTCACCGTCATGATCGATGCGATGGGCATTGGTCTGATTATGCCCGTAATGCCCGATTTGATGGTCGAAGTGGGTGGCGGTACTTTGGGGGCAGCCGCCTTGTGGGGTGGGTTGTTATCCACGTCATTTGCCGCGATGCAGTTCCTGTTTGGACCTGTTGTGGGTGGACTATCTGATAGGTTCGGGCGCCGTCCAATCTTGTTGGTTTCCTTGGTGGCAATGGCCGCTGACTATCTGCTGATGGCAGTCGCAGGCACCATTTGGTTGCTTCTGATTGGCCGCATCATTGGCGGAATTACGGCCGCGACACACTCAACCGCCAATGCATACATCGCGGATATCTCCAAACCCGAAGATAAATCTGCCAATTTTGGATTGATCGGTGCGGCCTTCGGGCTCGGGTTTGTCATTGGGCCATTGATTGGTGGCTTGTTGGCCGAATACGGCACCCGTGCCCCGTTCTATGCCGCCGCAGTTCTTTCAGGACTAAATGCACTGTTCGGATGGGTCGTGTTAAAAGAAACAGTCACTGATGCGATCCGGCGTCCATTTTCACTGAAACGCGCAAATCCGTTTGGCGCGTTTAAAGCCCTAAGCAAGCTACCAATGATCGGTCCGCTACTTGGCGTCTATTTTGTCTATTCGATCGCGCACACAGTATACCCCGCCATCTGGAGCTATTTTGGCAAGGAACGCTTTGATTGGGATCCTGCAACCATCGGTTTATCCTTGGGGCTGTTTGGGATCATGATGGCGGTTGTCCAAGGGTTTCTGATCCGCCCAGCAATCAAATATTTGGGGGAACGGGGAACCATCATTTATGGATTGTTCTTTGATATCATAGCGTTTGGCTTTCTAAGCCTTCTGACTTCTGGAACCGTTGCCTTGTTTTTCATCCCTGTTGCTGCACTTGCAGGGATTGTTTCGCCAGCGCTTCAAGGATTGATGTCACGGGCCGTTGGAGATTATCAACAAGGGGAGCTACAAGGCGCACTGACGTCATTGTCCGCACTGGCCATGATCATTTCACCAATGTTGATGACCAGCACCTTTGCCGCATTCACCGCTGAGACAGCACTCTTCTACATGCCAGGTGCACCATTCTTTCTGGCACTTATCCTAACGTTGATCGCAATCGCTTTGTTCATGCGCCACCGTACTTCAGGTGACGCTACGGAATAAGCAGTCCGGCCCCCAAGGTTACCTTTTTTCTTGAGCTATGCGCCGACACAGGCCAGCATGATGAAAAGCCTGAGATAATGGAGCCGTCATGCAAACAATCAAAGCCGCCGTCTGCCACGCATTTGGAGAACCATTGCGCGTTGAGGATATACAATTGCGCTCACCAGAAATGGGCGAAGTCGAAGTAACATTGGATGCTGTTGCGATCTGCCATTCCGACATCTCATTCGCAGGTGGCGCATGGGGTGGATCATTGCCAGCAGTATACGGCCACGAAGCCGCTGGTCGCATTAGTGCTGTCGGCAATGGTGTGCAAGGATTGGCGGTTGGGGACAGTGTTGTTGTGACATTGATCCGCTCCTGCGGCACATGCCCAAGCTGTGCTGGCGGCAAACCAACGGTCTGCGAAACCTCTTATGACGGTGACCACGGGCCGATCAAAACAGCTGAAGGTGGGAAATTACACCAAGCGATGGCAACCGGTGGTTTTGCAGAAAAAGTCGTTGTTGATCAACGCCAACTGGTCAAAATTTCACATGACATTCCAAAAGATGCTGCCAGTTTGATTGCATGTGGCGTGATCACCGGCGTTGGCGCAGTTATTAACGCTGCTCATCTGCGTGCCGGTCAAGACGTTGTTGTCATCGGTGCTGGTGGCGTTGGCCTGAACGCCATTCAAGGTGCCCGCATCGCAGGTGCGCGACGCATCGTAGCGGTTGATATGAGCGAAGAAAAGCTGGCCATCGCCAAAGAATTTGGAGCAACCCATGGTGTGCTGGCCACTGCCGAAAAACCTTGGCGCGCAAGCTATAAGGCATTGGGTGGGCGCGGTGCGGAAGCGGTTATCGTCACCGTGGGTGCGATCCCAGCTTATGAGCAAGCACCCAAATATCTGGGCCGTGGTGGCAAAGTCATCATGGTTGGCATGCCCCATTCAGGGGCAATGGCTGAATTTGAGCCCGTCATGTTGGCGGCTGTTGGTCAGGGCATGATTGGGTCAAAGATGGGTGACGTTGTTATTCAACGCGATATTCCATGGATGGTCGATTTGTACACCCAAGGACGTTTGAAGTTGGATGAGTTAATTTCTGGCCGCTGGTCATTGGATCAAATCAACGAGGCGATTGCCGATACTAAAACCGGTTCTGCGCGGCGTAACGTGATTATGTTCGATAGGTAGGATTGGGGCGCTGCCCCGCTCGCATTTGGCGATCTCCTCCGGAGTTTATTTGGTAAGATGAAGTTGGGCCCGTTATGAAGCTGCAAGATTTAGAAGTCATTGTTACAGCGCCACCCGCACCTGGGTGGGGCGGTCGATATTGGATCTTGGTTAAGGTCACAACGGACACCGGCATTATTGGTTGGGGGGAATGTTATGCCTCTTCCATTGGGCCAGCCGCGATGAAAGCGGTCATCGAGGACGTTTTTGCCCGTCATATGCAGGGCGAGAACCCTGAGAACATCGAATTGATGTATCGCCGTGTCTACTCCTCTGGATTTACGCAGCGTCCTGACCTTACCGTTATTGGCGCTTTTTCAGGACTTGAGATCGCATGTTGGGATGTTTTGGGCAAAGACCGTGATCGGCCTGTTCACGCCCTAATTGGCGGGCGCATGAATGATCGCATCCGTGCCTATACCTACCTTTATCCTTTGCCTCACCACGACATAAATGCCTTTTGGACTTCACCAGAGATGGCTGCCGAGTCTGCACTTGATTGCGTGGCACGTGGATACACGGCCGTTAAGTTTGACCCTGCTGGCCCATACACACTGCGTGGCGGACATATGCCTGCCATGAGTGACATCAGCCAGTCGGTGGCTTTTTGCAAAGCTATTCGCGAGGCCGTTGGTGATAAGGCGGACCTGCTATTTGGAACCCATGGTCAGTTCACCACTGCGGGTGCCATTCGGTTGGCCCAAGCCATCGAACCCTACAGCCCACTTTGGTATGAAGAACCTGTGCCACCAGACGCGGTGGAGCAAATGGCCCAAGTGGCACGCAGCACCCGCATACCTGTTGCGACAGGTGAGAGATTGACAACCAAAGCCGAGTTCGCCCCCGTCTTGCGCAGCGGGGCCGCCGCGATCTTACAGCCTGCATTGGGTCGTGCAGGCGGTATCTGGGAGATGAAAAAGGTTGCCGCGATGGCTGAGGTTTACAACGCGCAGATGGCACCGCACTTGTATGCGGGCCCCATTGAGTGGGCCGCCAACATCCAATACGCGGCATCCATCCCAAACATCCTGATGTGTGAGTGCATTGAAACCCCATTCCACGACCAATTGATCAAAGGCAGCATTCGCGTCGAGGACGGTTTTATCACCCCTCCAACAGCACCTGGCCTAGGCATTGAGGTCGACGAGGCACTGGCGCGCGCCCACCCATACACTGACGATGGTCTACATTTAGAAATGCAAGAAGCGCCCTGTGACTATGTGAATGGCAATTCCTTTGCAGGTGGGGCCCCGATCAAGACTTAGTGCCTTTCCCTTGCGCCTGCGTTTCGCTATCTGATGTTTTACTTAAAACACCCACGACCAAAGGATACCGTAGCCATGGCGCTGGAAAAGAAATTCGACGCGACAACCGCAGAACCCCGTCTCTATCAAACATGGGAAGCGGCCGGTTGTTTTGTGGCAGGCGCAAACGCCAAGCCAGAGGCCAGCAGCTATTGCATCATGATCCCACCGCCAAACGTCACGGGCGTTTTGCATATGGGTCACGCGTTCAACAACACGCTTCAAGACATCATGATGCGTTGGAAACGAATGCAGGGGTTTGACACGTTATGGCAGCCGGGCACCGACCACGCGGGCATCGCCACGCAAATGGTTGTGGAGCGCAAACTGGCTGAAACACAGCAACCTTCGCGCGCTGAAATGGGACGCGATTCGTTCCTTGAAAAGGTTTGGGAGTGGAAAGAAGAATCCGGCGGTCAGATCATCAATCAGCTTAAACGCCTTGGTGCGTCTTGTGATTGGGATCGTGAAGCCTTCACCATGTCGGGCAATTTCCCTGACGCCGTGATCAAAGTCTTTGTTGAAATGTATAACAAGGGCCTGATCTATCGCGGTAAACGTCTGGTCAATTGGGACCCACATTTCGAGACAGCGATATCCGATCTTGAGGTCGAAAATGTTGAGACACCAGGCCACATGTGGCACTTCAAATATCCACTCGCTGGTGGCGCGACCTATACCTACATCGAAAAAGATGAGGACGGGAATGTCACGTTGGAAGAGACCCGTGATTACATTTCAATCGCAACCACACGTCCAGAAACCATGCTGGGTGATGGCGCGGTTGCTGTGCATCCATCGGACGAACGTTACGCGTCTATCGTTGGTAAGCTGTGCGAAATTCCTGTTGGTCCGAAAGAATTTCGCCGCCTGATCCCGATCATCACGGATGAATACCCTGACAAGGATTTCGGATCTGGTGCGGTGAAGATCACGGGTGCCCACGATTTTAACGACTATCAAGTTGCCAAACGTGGCGGCATTCCGATGTTCAACCTAATGGACACGAAAGCCGCAATGCGCGCCGATGGTAAGCCATATGCTGAAGAAGCTGCCGTGGCCCAAGCGATTGCGAATGGCACCCAAGAATTCGACGAGGCGATGATCGCCGCGATGAACCTTGTGCCCCAAGAATACCGTGGCATGGATCGCTTTGAGGCTCGTAAGAAGGTTGTCCAAGACATCACCGATGAGGGGCTGGCCGTTATGATGCCCGTCACGACAACGGATGATGAGGGTGAAGAGACAACAACCTTGATCCCTTACGTTGAGAACAAGCCGATCATGCAGCCGTGCGGCGACCGTTCCAAGGTCGTGATTGAGCCTTTGCTGACGGACCAATGGTTTGTGGACACGGACCAGATCGTTGGCCCAGCCTTGGATGCTGTGCGCAATGGCAACGTTAAGATCATGCCGGAAAGCGGCGAGAAGGTTTATTACAACTGGTTGGACAACATCGAACCATGGTGCATCTCGCGCCAGCTTTGGTGGGGGCATCAGATACCGGTTTGGTTTGATGCTGACGGTAATCAATTCTGCGCAACGACAGAGGCTGAAGCTCAGACTAAAGCTGGCAAAGGTGTTGAGCTGACCCGTGATCCCGACGTCCTAGACACATGGTTCTCCTCTGGCCTTTGGCCCATCGGCACCCTCGGCTGGCCCGAAGAAACCGATGCGCTCAAACGCTACTTCCCAACCTCTGACCTGATCACTGGCCAAGACATCCTGTTCTTCTGGGTCGCGCGGATGATGATGATGCAGCTGGCGGTCGTCGACGAAATCCCGTTCAAGAACGTGTATTTACACGGCCTTGTGCGCGATGCGAATGGTAAAAAGATGAGCAAATCCACGGGCAACGTCATCGACCCACTCGACATCATTGACGAATATGGTGCCGACGCGCTGCGCTTTACCAATGCAGCTATGGCATCGCTTGGTGGTGCGCTGAAACTCGATACCAAACGGATTGAGGGCTACCGAAACTTTGTGACGAAGCTATGGAATGCCGGTACCTACGGCGATTTCAAAGGCACCTTTGATGTGCCACATGCGGATGGTGTGCCTGAAACAACCCTCCCGTTGAACAACTGGATCAAGGGCGAGATTGCCAAAACCCGCGAAGCCATAGACGCAGCCCT
>JAOEQC010000012.1 GCA_028388995.1 Ascidiaceihabitans sp.
TACCTGTAAAATCAAACATTTATTCTTCCTTATTCTTCAATTCTTTACACCAATGGTGCGCGTTCACCCAAAATCCAGCGGACAACATCAACAATATCAAACGCCAATGAAATGCAGATGACAGTCATAATAAGCCAAATAATCCGACGGGGCCAAATTGTCATATCTCCACGTGATTGCTGCGCGATCAAGAACACAACCGTCGGGATCCAAAAGACCAGATGCGGCAGGCCAAGCAACTTAACATCGCCCATCGCGTTAAACATGTACTGGACACAAAAGGCAGCAATGACACTGGACAGCAGTGTTACGATCCCCGCTTTGCAGCTGGATTTCCAAATCAGCAAAAGAAAGGGTGCAACAAAGGCCCCTGCCAATAAGAAATTCAGCCAAATCCCAACCCATGCAGGTTGTAATGCCATTGCGTCCTCAAGGGTCATGATTAACCTTCCAGTGCCGCCGCGATATCTGCAGAGGTGCCGATGTTGCGCGTCGCGATAGATTTATCGATGCGACGGATCATACCACATAGGGCTTTGCCTGCACCGATTTCCCAAATCTCAGTAACGCCATTTGCCGCCATCCAAGACACGCCTTCACGCCAGCGCACAGAACCGGTCACCTGATCCACCAACAAGTTGCGGATCACTTGGCCGCTGCTGACCGCTTCGGCTTGCACATTCGCAACCAAAGGCACCGCTGGGGATGCAATATCAACGTGGCTTAGTGCTTCGGCCATTACGGCCGCTGCTGGTTCCATCAATGCACAGTGGAACGGTGCGGACACAGGTAACAAAACAGCGCGTTTCGCACCCTTTTCCTTGGCGATGACCAATGCACGCTCAACAGCGTCCTTATGGCCCGAAATCACAACCTGACCCGGATCATTGTCATTGGCGGCTTGGCATACTTCACCTTGGGCTGCTTCTGCAGCCACTTCGGTTGCTGCTGCAAAATCCAAACCCAACAAGGCAGCCATAGCGCCAATACCAACTGGCACAGCCTCTTGCATGGCTTTGCCACGGGTGCGCAACAAACGCGCGGTATCCGCGATCGAAATTGATCCCGCCGCAGCCAATGCAGTATACTCACCCAATGAGTGACCTGCCACAAAGCTTGCGCGCTCTAACGTGATGCCCTCGGTTTCAAGGGCGCGCATTGCGGCCAAAGAGGTTGCCATCAACGCAGGTTGGGCGTTTTGGGTCAGTGTCAGCGCATCTTGCTCGCCGTTCCAGATCAGATCTGACAGATTTTCACCTAGTGCATCATCAACTTCTTCAAAAACCGCACGTGCCACAGAATATGCGTCAGCCAGATCGCGGCCCATGCCGATGGTCTGTGCCCCTTGGCCCGGA
Source organism: Ascidiaceihabitans sp. (assembly GCA_028388995.1). GTDB lineage: Bacteria > Pseudomonadota > Alphaproteobacteria > Rhodobacterales > Rhodobacteraceae > Ascidiaceihabitans. Next base: position 1,356 of record JAOEQC010000012.1, read on the forward strand.
AATACAAAAGCGGTCGTCATATGGTTTGCCCCCATTAATATATGTTGAGATTGGCTTAAACGCCCCGCTCGCTTCACACAAGCCAACACAATTATGCAGATCATCTGTGCGTGAGGCGCACTTAATCCTCACTAGGATAAATTAATACCTTAGACATCTTAAAGTTGACCAGCTCGATACCGTGCTTCACGATAACCTGCGCGGTATCGTGCTGCCGCCCCATTGGAGCAAAGAACGGTCTTGCCTGTATGCTTGCCTGCGTTGTGAGCGGTGAAATACCTTTGGCAGCGGCCGTTACCTCGACCTCGGAATATAAGAGACGGCCAATACCATGGCCCGCGTGTTGAGAGTGTACAAACGCCAGATCGATGTACCGCTCAAAATCCAAGGTCATGAACCCAACCAGCGCACCATCACGCACAGCAGCAAAGCCGCTCAGACTTTGAAACCTGCGGATCCAAGCAGCGGGATCAGGCGCATCACCTGCCCATGCTTTGTGTTGCTCAAGAGTATAAAAACATCCGCCGCACCACCGTGCACAGCGTCAAAGAAGACCTCTGCCGCAACAGCACCATCTGCGGGTACAAGCGGACGTATTGTGACGGGCTGAATCACCTCAGGCAACAGCTGCGTTGGTTTCTCCAAACGCGCCAATATCGCCAAAATTGAATTCTTGCGCGTATTTGCCTAAAAAATGCATGAGGAAGGTATTAATCGCGATCCGCACCCTAGGGTCATCTGTCATATGGCCCCCAGTGGCGTCCAAGGTCGCGTTCATCAACTTCACCCAACGCTCAGCACCACGGTCATTCATCAGCGCAATTGCATTGTGGGTATGGTGGAAGCTTAGGCAAAAGTCAGCGCCGTGATAATACGGGCCACCCCCATCACATCCGCCCACATGGACGCTTGGGTTATCGTGTAGTGCTCAACACCACCCACGCGTTCAAATACAGATGTGAACCACGGCTCGTCCGCAAATACGCGTTCAAAAAAGGTTTCGACAATAGCAACCATGGGATCAGGACCAAGCACAGAAAATAACTGCCAGAACTGGATCGGCTGGCTTGAGTCATTGGGGGCCTTCAGGGTAACCAGATTAGCGCGACGCATCGTGTCAGGGGGCAACAGCCCCGCATCCATCGCATTGCCCACAAAGGCAGTCTGCGCTGTCTTGGTCATTTACCCGTATTGGGTTTTAAAGTTTGGATACGAAAACACGGTCATCTGCCCTACCCCTTTAGAAATTTGAACCTCGAAAGAAAAAGGGCCCCTTCCAATATTGAAAGCGGCCCCAGCTTTACGTCAACAAGTGACGCAGAACTTATTCTTCTTCTAGCGCTTCAACAGCTTTTTGAAGTTCATCTTTAGAAACTTCTTTTTCTGTCACAGTCGCTTGTGCAAACACGTGGTCTACAACTTTGTCTTCGAACAATGGTGCGCGAAGCTGCTGCTGCATTTGCTGGTTCTTTTGAACGAATTCAAAGAACTCACGCTCTTGACCAGGATACTGGCGCGCTTGGTTCATGATCGCTTGTGTCATTTCAGCATCTGTTACTTCAACAGCAGCTTTTTGACCCAATTCAGCCAACAACAAACCTAGGCGCACGCGGCGGTCTGCCAATTTTTTGTGCTCGTCAGTTGTTTCGATCTCAGGGTGATCGTGACCTTCAACTTCTGGATTGTCTTCGTGCCATAGCTGGTGTGCGATTTGACCCGCTTCAGCGTCCAACAAGGACGGTGGCAAATCAAAGCTGACCAATGTGTCCATTGCATCCAAAAGACTGCGCTTCATGATTGCGCGTGATGCACCGCCATATTCAGCTTCAAGACGTTCACCGATTTGAGTTTTCAAAGCAGCTAGATCTTCAGCGCCGAATTTTTTCGCCATCTCGTCGTTGATCTCAGCAGCAACTGGCTCTTTAACTTCAGAGATTGTGCAATCGAAGATAGCTTCTTTGCCAGCAAGGTGCTCAGCTTGGTATTCAGCTGGGAAAGAAACTGTGACAGCTTTTTCTTCGCCGGCTTTAACGCCAACCAATTGCTCTTCAAAACCTGGGATGAATGAGTTTGAACCCAAAACAAGTGGGTAATCTTCAGCAGATCCGCCATCAAACGCTTCGCCGTCAACTTTACCAAGAAAGGCCATGACCACTTGGTCACCGTCTTTTGCTTTTGAGCCCGCTTTGCGTGCTTTAAAGTCTTGCGCTGTTTCAGCCAAGTTAGCCAAAGCTTCGTCGATAGAAGCTTCGTCTGCCTTAACAACCATTTTTTCTAATTTGATGTCGCTTAGATCAACTTCAGGAATCTCAGGAAGCTTTTCATAACTCATGTCGACATTTACGTCGTCGCCAGCTTTCCAGTCTTCGTTCGTCATTTTAACGTCAGGCTGCATCGCAGGGCGATCGCCAGTTTCTTCAAAATGCTTGTTCATCGCGCCGTCAATTGACTCTTGCATAGCTTCGCCCATCAGACGATCGCCAAACTGCTTCTTAAGCATAGCCATAGGAACTTTGCCCTTACGGAAGCCCTTCATTTCGACTTCTGGCTGCGCTTCAACCAATTTGGTGTTCACTGTCGCATCCAATTCAGCCGCAGTCACGGTGATTGAATAGGCGCGCTTTAGACCTTCGTTAAGTGTCTCGGTGACCTGCATGTTAGCTCCATAGGATTAGGGCGCCTTGTAGGGCGCTGGCAGAAAATTTGTGCCCTTCTATTGGGCAGGTAAGCCATGCGCAAGAGGCGCGTGGCCTTGAAACGGTATTAGGGCAAAGATTCCCACGCTAGACGTACAGTTTTGACAAAAAACTAGAGAGACACAGGCCCTAGTCCGTATTATTTGAAGTCGCTCCACTTTAACTGCGCGTTGCGTGTGATGTCACTGTTGATTTGCTTGCCCACGACCTTATCAAACTCATACCCGGCAATTTCACTCGATCCCGGACTACGCACCCAGATGTCGGCTTCTGTAATAACGTGACCTGCTGGTAAATCCTTGCCAACAACCACAGAAGCGCGCGCAAACTTGTAAACGGCTTCTTCTGCTTCGGCCCGTTGTTTTGGGTTGTTGGCAGCGATCCAGATTTCACGCGAACGATCAATGATGTGACGCAACTCACTTGGGTCCATTGAGTTGATGATGTCGGGCCCTGCTCTGTAACGGCTGTCTGTATAGTGCTGTTCCAAGATACAGGCCCCTAAAGAAACCGATGCCAGTGCCATTTCTGGGCCGATCGAGTGATCAGAGAAACCAACAGGTACCCCAGGCAAGGCCGCGCGATTGGCTGACACCATGCAAGGACACAATTCCTGGCGGGCTTGGGTACAGGTTGGTGCACTCAAGCAATGCGAACTCCACACCGGACTCAACCAAAATGTCTACGCTGGCTTTGATCGTCTCGATGCTTTGCATACCCGTAGACATGATCACAGGTTTTCCAAAACGGGCGATGTGACGGATCAGCAGAAGGTTATCCGCCTCACCCGACCCAATCTTGAACGCGAGCACATCAATCTCATTCAGGAAATCCGAAGCCGCACGGGAAAACGGAGGCAAGATGTAAATCATCCCTAAGCTCTCAGTATAATCCTTCAACGCGATTTCATGGTCCAAAGACAATGCACAGTTCGCCATGACTTCCCAAATGGACAAATCAGCGTTTGGTGGGAAGATTTGCTTGGCTTCGTCCGTCATCTCATCTTCGACGATATGCGTCTGGTGCTTAACGCACTCACAGCCAGAGACCGCAGCAAGACGCACCATTTCTTTGGCCACATCCAATGAACCACCATGGTTGATGCCAATCTCTGCAATCACCAGTGGCGCGTAGCCATAGCCGATCTAGCGTGTGCCAATTTTTATCTTAGTGGTCCTTGTTGTTGGTCGTGTTCAATTCTGTCGTTTTGCCGCCAGTGGCGATTGTCGCCACATTACCAGCCACACGTTGCGCGCGCACATCGGCCGTGCCCCAACGGTCATGAAACCACAACCACTGCGCAGGAAAGCTGCGCACCTGCGACTCAAGGCGGTCCGACATTTCAGCCATCATCTCATAAGACGTGCTGTGTTCAATAGGCGTTTCGAATTCGATGTGATGGGTCACCCCATCTGGCCCACGGTGGGCGAAACATGGCACAAACAACGCGCCCGTCTTAATCGCAATTTTAGCAGACACATCAGATGTTGGCGCAGGAATGCCAAAAAAATCAACGTCTTGATACTGGTTCGCCCGTACATCAAACAACATTGTTGCAATTCCGCCTTCACGTAAATGACGGGTGAACCCCAAAAATCCTTTGCGGCTTTGTGGGAAAGCTGGCCCCGTCAAATAGCCATAGTTCTGGGTGTAATGTTCATTAAAATACGGATTGGATGCAGGACGAAACAGGCAGGCCGATTGATGGCCCAACTTATAAAGCGCAATGCGCATCGCCTCGTAATTCCCGATATGGCCGGAAACCAACATCACAGGCCGGCCCTCAGTAATGGCCGCCATCATCTGATGGTATCCAGCACCACCGATATTTTCAGGTTTCAACGCAGTGGCCACATCATGCTTAGAATAGTTCTCGATCATGTTTTTGCCAAAGTTGGCAGCAACCTCATGCGCGATCTTGCGGGCCTCGCTTGCGGACATTTCAGGATGAACCAGTTGCAGATTGCGCATTCCTTTTTTAATAAAACCAAACACCGGGGCCGCAACATAGCTAGCGATAAAGCCAAAAAGCTTCACCCGCTTGCGATAGGCAAACAGGCACGTGAAAGAGATAATCCCGCGCAAGACTAAATCGATGGCTGCATCACTGTTAAAACGCATGATTTTACTCAGTTCCTTGATCGGTTCGACGGGTTGACCCCACTGCGCGGTCCAAGTGGACGCGACGCAGCTTAATTCCTGTTTGGCAATGATTTAGCCCATGTCGCTTTAGTTTACAACCAAATCAAACACCCGAACAGCACTTAAGCTCACCCTAATTATTTTCGACCATAAGGGGTTAAATTGCTCCCTGTGATTGCACCACAGAAGTAATTTCCTAACAAATCCCTAACCTTCCCAACCAAAGGGTAACGCGCCGACATCCCCTGCCAAATCGTTAACGCACCAAAATTGCCAAACTGTACAGACCACCCGCTGTTCTATGCAGTTTGCCCAATCCTCCCCTAAATTCACGCCCCCACGGCCTTGAGTGCTGTACAGTTCGCGCCTGCTTCTGTGCAGTTTGGCCCGTTCAAGCCACCGTACGCGACCTTAACCTTTGCCTTGTTGCGCCCTTGCTCCTTCCCTTCACCCATCCCAAAACGAAAAAGGCGCACCCCGTTTGGGGCACGCCTTTTCGTAAAATTGGTGGTGGTAGATCTTAGTCGCGTGTGCGACTTACGAACTTCCAAATTGCTGGGAACAAGGCTGCGGCCAATGCCAGCTTAACCACGTCACCGACCAAGAATGGTGTCAGGCCCCATGCCAAAATTGGCTTGTCCCAACCGTACAACATACCCAACCAGATAAGGCCCGGGATGTAGATTAGTGCGTTGCCCAACAGCATAGCGCCAGCCATTTTTGGTGCTGAACGATCCCAGCCTTTGCGCGCCAAAATGCCCAAAAGCAAAGTGGCCAGAACGTAGCCAACCAGGTAGCCGCCTGTGCCGCCCATCATATATTCAAGGCCAAATTTCTCAGCAGAAGAGCCTGCGAACACGTCAAAACCAAGTGCGCCGATCAGCATATAACCAAAGATTGTAGCAAGACCCAAACGCGCACCATATGCAGCGCCGATGCTCAAAACTGCGAATGTTCCCATAGTGATAGGCACTGGCCACATTGGAACTTTGATCTTTGCAGCGATCGCAAGAACCGCGATACCAGCCACGACCAAGGCCGCTTGTTTCGCCAAACGCATGGTGCCTTCAGTGGCACCGAACAGCTCGGTAAGTACTTTGTTATTGGTTGCTGAAGTCATGTTCTTCGTTCCTTTGAAGGGTTATTGTTTGTGTCACTTGTTACAAAACACCGTATTTTTCGCAAGTCTATAATCAAGTTTTTGAGTACTGGCTGTGTAACGTATAGTCCTTGCGCGGCCCCTTGACCCGCCACGTACAAGACCATTGTGGCCAGTGCGTAAAATCATAGGTCGCGTCATATTGGTCAGGGTCACACCAGTGCGTAGCGTCCCCGCCCAGTGCAGGCAGCTGATGAAAGAATTGCCCATCGTCAAAATAGATGTTCAAATCAGCGTCCCAACGATACCGCCGCTCCGCCATCATAGGTGTTTGCCCTGCGATCTCTAGATTTCCCTTTTCGATGTAGTGCATTAGCCCATCTTCGGCCCTCCACTCCGCAAACCCCAAAAACCGCGCAACGGGTCCGCTAGCAGGTGTGATATCACGCTCAATTTTCCAACGCCCTGCGAAATCAGATAGAATACGGCTCACGTTTTTCTTCCCTTTTTCAGGCAATTCACCCCTATTTTCAGCGTAAACCGATCCATTTTCAGCTTCCCTAGGTTGTCGTCAGGTCACATCCCGTTTAAGGGGACGGCAATCCTGTGAACAGCCACAAAAAGGTGCGCATTATGATCCCTCGCTATTCCCGTCCTGATATGGTGGCCATTTGGTCCCCTGCATCCAAGTTCAAAATCTGGTACGAAATCGAAGCGCACGCCTGTGAAGCTATGGCCAACATCGGTGCAATCCCACGTGAAAACGCGGACGCCGTTTGGAAAGCCAAAGACGTTGAATTCGACGTGGCCCGCATCGACGAAATCGAAGCTGTAACAAAGCACGACGTTATCGCATTTTTGACCCACTTGGCCGAGCATGTTGGGTCCGATGAAGCGCGTTTCGTACACCAAGGTATGACATCCTCTGACGTGTTGGACACTTGCTTTAACGTCCAGTTGGTCCGCGCGGCAGACATCTTGATTGCGGGCGTTGAATTGCTATTGGCCGCCTTAAAACGCCGCGCTATTGAGCACAAAGACACCGTTCGTGTTGGCCGCAGCCACGGCATCCACGCCGAGCCAACAACGATGGGCCTGACATTCGCGCGCTTCTATGCCGAAATGGATCGCAACCTGGCACGCCTACGCACGGCACGCGAAGAGATTTCAACTGGCGCCGTTTCTGGCGCAGTTGGCACATTCGCAAACATTGACCCAGCGATCGAAGAACACGTTTGTGACCAGCTTGGCCTGACCCCAGAGCCGATCAGCACCCAAGTCATCCCACGTGACCGCCACGCTGCCTTCTTTGCAGCGCTTGGCGTTGTTGCGAGCTCTATCGAGAACGTCGCCACTGAGGTTCGTCACATGCAGCGCACCGAAGTTTTGGAAGGTGCTGAGTTCTTTTCAGCAGGCCAAAAGGGTTCATCTGCGATGCCGCATAAAAAGAACCCTGTGTTGACAGAAAACCTAACTGGTTTGGCCCGTACCGTGCGTATGGCCGTGATCCCAGCGATGGAAAACGTCACGATGTGGCACGAGCGTGATATTGCACACTCATCCGTTGAGCGTGCGATTGGTCCAGATGCGACAATCACTTTGGATTTTGCGTTGCACCGTTTGACAGGCGTGATCGACAACATGTTGATCTTCCCTGAAAACATGATGGACAACATGAACAAGTTCCCAGGACTTGTTATGTCCCAACGGGTTTTGTTGGCTCTGACCCAAGCAGGCGTGAGCCGTGAAGCTTCCTATGCCATGGTTCAGCGCAATGCGTTGAAAGTATGGGAATTCCGCACAGACTTCCGCGAAGAATTACTCGCAGATCCAGAAGTTTGTGAAGCTCTATCCGTTGAAGAAATCAACGAAAAATTCGACATGGCCTATCACACCAAACACGTCGACACGATTTTCAAACGCGTCTTCAAAGACTAATCATGCCTACCAATTGATAGTTTGGGCGGGATTGCATTCACTTGCGGTCTCGCCTTTTTTGTTTGCAGAATTGCACACAATTCCCGCTTGTACGGAAAATGACACTTGTTTGATTGGATTTGATGTTAGGCATGGGGATAACGTCATCCAAGACTTGAACCTAACAGAAAATGTTAAATGAATAAATTTGCAGCGGCATTGGCCCTTCCACTGGCACTAGGCCTTTCAGCATCCGTTTTTGCCGCAGGCTCAAGCGACAGTGCAGAACCAAAACCGACCGAAACCACAACTGAGTGCGAAGGTGTTCGGGTTTGGGACGAGAAGGAAAAGGAATGTGGAGATCCAGAAGCGACCAATCTGGACGACAACACATTATATGACGCTGTGCGCGAGCTGGCTTATGCTGGCCGTTATTTTGAAGCGATGGGCGTTATGGATGCGATGTCTGATCAAAACGACGATCGTGTGCTGACGTACAAAGGCTTTACTAACTGTAAGCTTGGCAATGTTGACGTCGCCATGGTGTTTTATCAAAAGGCGATCAATCAAAACCTCAATAACATTCTTGCGCGGTCCTACAAGGGCCACGGCATGATGAATCAAGGCAACAAAATTAGTGCTGTGGCCCAATTGCGCGAAATCAATGCACGCAGGGGTGCGGACACATGGGCTTCTTTGTCACTGTCAAACGCGATCGTAACAGGCGTAACATATAGCCACTGATTTTAGGGTTTCTTCACATCTGTCTGCCAAGGATGTTTGAAAGAACACTGAGGTTGGTAGAATATGGATTTGATCCCGATGGACCCGAATGCAGCAACCGCTGTGATCGGGTCCAACACTGTAAAACTACCAAAACCTGACCTAACTCTAAGCCGAAAAGCCAAAGCGGCCATTGTGGTGCGCATGTTGTTAACCAACGGTGCTGGCATCACGTTGGAAGACCTGCCCGAGGATCTACAAGCCACCCTGACACAACAAATGGGTAAGATGCGTGTCGTTAACTGCGATACGGTTACCCATGTTATCGCTGAATTCAACCATAAACTTGAACGCATCGGCGTAAGTTTCCCGCAAGGAATTTCCGGGGCTTTAACCGCACTTTATGGCAAAATCAGCAAACAGACAGCAGATCGCCTACGAAAAGAAGAAGGCGTGCTTCAAACAGGTGATCCGTGGAAAAGAATTCAGGAAATAGATGTCGAAACCTTTGTACCCGTGATGGAAAACAAAAGCACCGAAGTAGCGGCCGTCGTTCTATCAAAACTGAACGTGCCAAAAGCCGCAGCATTGCTGGGGGCCATGCCCGGCCCACGGGCGCGTGAAATCACCTATGCCGTTTGGCAAATCAGTGGTGGTTTGCCCAGTGCGGTCGATCGTATTGGCTTGTCGTTGGCCGCACAACTGTCTGTCGTTCCAGTTATGGCTTTTGACGAGGGGCCTGTGGAACAGGTTGCTGCGATCCTCAATTCATCCACCACCCTAACCCGCGACGATATGTTGGAAGGATTACAGGAATCCAACGAGACCGTCGCGACCGCTGTGCGCAAAGCAATCTTTACCTTCGCGAACATCCCTACACGGGTTGTTGGGCGCGATATTACACGCATTCTACGCGATGTAGACCCAGATGATTTGATCCGTGCGATCGCTGGGGCAGAAACCGCCAGGATGCAAGCCAGTGCTGATTACATCCTGGAAAACATGTCAGGTCGGATGGCTACCCAACTGCTAGAAGATGTGCAAGAAGCCGGCGCGCCCAAAGCTGTGGATGCCGAAAGCGCTATGGGCAGTTTCGTTAACGCAATTCGCAAACTGGAAACCGCAGGTGAAATTACGCTTATTGTTGAGGAAGAAGGCGACGAATAGCTAGATATCTGTTTTGCCACACTAATTTTGTCGCTAGCGCAGACGCGCCGCCGCTAAGATTGGCCCAAACTGTTGCTTCTGAACGATCACAACGATGGGAACCTCGGCATTAAGGCGTGCAGACATCGACAGTGGTTTAACGCCGTCCCATTCGCCCAAAACGCTCCATTCCGTCGCAACATTGGTATAGGCCAAAGTTTTGCCAGCGTTTTCACCATGGGTGATGCGGACCTCGCTGCGCGGTTCGTACCGGACGATCTGCACAACAAATGAGCCCTCAGCACCGTTTGCGGCACCATCAACAATCACGATGTTGCCCTCGCGGGTCAGCGACAGGTCAACCCCTGAAGGGGTCGCCGCATGTGCAGAAATCGCTTCAGACAGTTTCATTGCCTTAGCGCCAACAACGCTCGTAACGCCGTTCACAATCATCTGTGGCGTGTAGATTGAGCGGCGATTGCCCAATGCCGCATAGTTGCGTTGGCGCTTAGTGAACTTGGCCTGCGCAAATTGGTCTTTCCAACCGATGTAATCCCAATAGTCAACGTGCAACGCCAATGCGATAACATCATCACGCTCGGCCAACGCATGCAGCATTTTGTCTGCCGGAGGGCAGGATGAGCATCCTTGGGAGGTAAACAGTTCGACCACCACTGGAGAATCTGCAAACACTGGTGCTGTAAGCACCATGAGTGCAGCAAACGTCGTGGAGAGTAGATGTTTCATTGGTGAGTCCAAGTTCTAATTTTAGTGGCTTAATGATCCCTAAATTTATCAACGGTGAAACGCCAATCAAAGTTTCTTGAGCGTTTCGTCACATATCTTTACGCAATTGAGTAAATTCTCAGTACACAATGGTATACTTTTTTTATTCAGCATCCAATTTAGGTTGAACAATGACCAAAACTGGGGCATGACGCCCCTAGATAATTCTTGCAACTCCTAGTAGTAGCATATGCAATTGCAGGCACATTGGACATCAATCTGGCAACAGACGTGATCGCAGTCGATAAAGACAGCAACGACGTTTACCTGAAAGATCTATGGCCAACGACACAAGAAGTTGCAGAACTGGTTGAGCAAACGGTTACCCGTGAAGCGTTCCAAACCAAATATGCTGACGCGTTCAAAGGCGACGAAAAGTGGCAGGCTGTGGAAACAACCGATGCGTTGACCTACGATTGGCCAACCGCATCCACTTACGTTCAAAACCCGCCTTACTTCCAAGGCATGGGTTCAGAGCCAGGTAAAATCTCGAACATCGACGATGCGAAGGTACTGGCATTGTTGGGTGACATTATCACAACTGACCACATTTCTCCTGCAGGTTCGTTCAAGGCCGATACACCAGCGGGTCAGTATCTGGTTGATCGTCAAGTGTCTCCACGTGAGTTCAACTCTTACGGTTCACGTCGTGGCAACTACGAAGTCATGATGCTCGGCACGTTCGCCAACATTCGCATCAAAAACGAAATGCTCGACGGCGTTGAAGGCGGATACACCAAAGGCCCAGACGGCAATCAAACGTCCATCTATGACGCCGCAATGGCGCACCAAGCAGCTAGCACTACGCTGGTTATCTTTGGCGGCGAACGGTACGGCGCGGGATCATCGCGTGACTGGGCTGCTAAGGGTACTGCACTGTTGGGTGTTAAGGCTGTCATCTCTAAGAGCTTTGAACGCATCCACCGTTCCAACCTAGTTGGCATGGGTGTTAGCCCGTTTGAGTTCACAAATGGTGTGAGCCGCAAATCTTTGGGTCTGACCGGTGATGAAACCGTGTCTATTTCAGGTCTCGACACAATCGAACCGCTGCAAGAGGTGCCATGCACCATCACAATGGCCGACGGAACTGTGCACAAGATCGCCCTGAAATGCCGCATCGATACCGCGATCGAGATTGAATACATCGAACACGGTGGCGTGCTGCACTACGTTCTGCGCTCACTCGCGGCTGCGTAAAACTATCAAATCAAAAACAAAGGCCCCGCTTTCAATTGCGGGGCCTTTTGCGTTTCTTTTGTTTTTAAATATCCTCCTCACCGAAGGTGCTACATTAGGCTTTGGATAAAAAGAAAACAGTGCCTCCGGCTGGGATATTTAAAAACAGAAGAAACGGCCAGCAAAATATAGTGCGCCGTTTAGACGCTCAATTGGATTGTACTTTGGTCAGCTCAGGAAGAAACCGCTGCTCATAATCACTGCCAACAAGCGGTCCTGCGAAGCGGAACAGCACTATTCCGTCCTTGTCCAAAATGAACGTCTCTGGCGGTGCGGTAACGCCCCAGTCAATCGCTGTGCGCCCTTTCTCGTCAAAGGCGACCGCAACAAACGGGTTGCCGTCATTGGTCAGATAGCTGCCTGCATCACGTGCGGTGTCTTTGAAGTTCACGCCGATGATTGGAAAGCCTGCGGCTTGCATCTCTAACAATTTAGGGTGCTCTGCACGGCACGGCGGGCACCAGCTGGCCCAGAAATTGATCAGTGTAAGCTGACCGCTTTTCAAGCGCTCTGGTGTGACATTGGGGAACTCACCCAACGCCTCTAGTGTAATCGTGGGCGCTATTTTGCCAATACGAGTGCTTTCCAGCACGTCTTTGTCAGCACGAAACATACCTGTCGCAGCCAACGCGACGAACCCTGCAAAAATCAATGGCGGTGCGATCATCAGAGGTGAAATTTTACCCATTCTGTTCACCACGTGCCTCAATCTCTTGCATCTGCTTGCGCACACGTCGTCCTTTCAGCACACTCATAACAACCAATCCGACCATCAGTACGATCGATGCGCCGTAAGCCGACAAAACGGCATCTGCGTATTTTCCAAGATCCGGTAACATCAGTTGCGTCCCTCCCGAGCCAGCAGCGCCTTGATGCGGCGCATTCGTATTTCAGTGCCTGTGCGGTACAATGTCAGTGCAAGGAACAACAATCCAAAGCCAACCATTGAGATCAGCAAAGGAACAAAGAACACATCCGCGACGCTGCGCTCACCTGTGGCAACAGGGATCGAGGTCCCTTGATGCAGCCCTTGGTTCCAAAAATTCACCGCGTAACGTGACAATACAGCGAACACTGATCCAACCATGCATAGGACCGCGGTCAAATCCGCTGCTGTGTCGGAATCTTCAATCGCTTCCCACAGCGCAATATAACCCAAGTAGAAAAGGAAAAGGATCAGGAACGAAGTAAGCCGTGGGTCCCAAACCCACCATGTGCCCCACATCGGTTGCCCCCAGATTGCCCCCGTGATCAGCGCAATCAACGTCATAACCACGCCAACAGGCGCAGCGGCCTTTGCCGCCAATGCACTGACGTGGTGTCTCCGGATCAGCCAGATCAGTGAGGCCACCAACATCATAAACCATGCGTTGATCGCCATCAAAGCCGCTGGCACGTGGATATAAATGATCTTAACAGTCGACCCTTGGCGTATGTCATCAGGGGTAAAGAAGAACCCCCAGACCAGCCCTACAAATGTAGAAGAAATAGCTAAAACCCACATCGTCGGGAGCACCCGTTCGCTGAGGCGTAAAAACTTGACCGGATTTGCGTATTCCCAAAGTGACATGTGGTTTACCTAGTGCTTTCGACTGTTTGGCTCAATGCGGTTTGTCTGTTGTTTCAAAGCGATCACCGCAAGTTCACTTTAAGGACTGCAGCGCTGGCGAATGGCATCAACGCGATTGCTGCAGCACTTATTCCTGCCAACAACAGCATCGGCGTGCTGACGTCTGCCCCTACGGCCCCACGCCGTGCAGATTCTGCACCAAAAATAAGCGTTGGCACATAGAGCGGTAGAACAAGCAAGGACAACAATAGCCCACCCCGTTTGATACCAACGGTCAGCGCAGCACCAAATGTACCGATAACGGACAAAGCGGGCGTGCCCAGCAGTAGCGACAAGACAAGCCAGCCATAGCACTGCGTTGGCAGGTTCATCAGGACCCCCAATACAGGGGCAGCAATGACCAACGGCAGGCCCGTTGTGATCCAGTGCGCCAGCGATTTTACACTTAGGGCTGCTTCGAATGGTAATGGCGCTGTCGCCAGCAGGTCGAGTGTTCCGTCTTCAAAGTCTAGCGCCAACAATCGATCCAGTGACAGCAAACAAGCCAACAGCGCGCCAATCCAAAGAACCCCAGGTGCGATTTTAGACAGTAATTCGGTATCTGCGCCCACCGCAAAGGGCACCATCACAATAACGATCAAGAAAAACGCAAGCCCAAGGCCAAAGCCGCCCCCTGCCCGCACCGCAAGCCGAATATCACGGATCAACAACGCCTTCATAGGAACTCCTCGTCGCTGGAACCCATTGCCACGTCATTAAGTGCAATGAAGGGTGTCAAATCCAGCAAGCTCGCCTGTTCAATTCCAAGGTCGATGTGAGTGGCTATCAAAGCCATTCCTCCACTGTTCAGATGGGCCACAACAGCCGCCGCAAACATCGTAACCGAAGCGGTATCCAATGATACTGTTGGCTCATCCAGAACCCAGATAGGCCGTCCTGTAACCAGCAAACGCGCTAAGCCAAGGCGGCGTTTTTGCCCCGCCGACAGTGTGCCCGCCAAACGATCCGATAGGTTTTCCAGTTCAAAAGCCTTCAAAGCATGGGAAATGTCGGACTGACCAAAGACCTCAGCCCAGAATGTCAGGTTCTCAGTGACGCTCAGCATCGCTTTTAACCCATCAGAGTGGGCCGCATATGCGATCTGGTCCTGTGCACCAGCCACTGTTCCATTCAGTGACGGTTGCAGCCCTGCAATGGTACGCAGCAGCGTGGTTTTTCCCACACCGTTTGGACCGCGCAAAATCAGCGCCTGACCCGTTTCCAACACGAATGAAACATCTGCCAGAACAGGCAGACCACCACGCGCAATTGTAAGGTTTGTTACGGCTAATGTCATGAAATTAGGCTTACCCTATTGACGGCCCACATCAAGTCACTAATCAGACAGGGATCATGGCCAACGCGATGCGCCGCCCTTCGCTAAGCAAGACATTATAGGTCCGTGCAGCAGCAGGTGTCGCCATGGCTTCGACGCCTATACCTACATCTTCTAGCTTAGTACGTAGGTCAGCGGGAATGTGCGACACCTCTTCACCAGTGCCCATAAACAGGACGTCGATTGACCCTGCTAAGTCCAGCAATGGCGTAGTGTCATCATACCCACCCCACTCAGAAGTACCCCGAGCACCAGTCAAAATGCCACCATAGGTCACCTCACCGCCGATGCGGAAAAATCCGGGCCCATATCCCTCAATAGGTTTGGCATCTGTATAATTAATTTCGTTCAGGCGCATATTATCCGTTCCAGATAGGGAGGCCCATAATGGCCGAGGCTGCGATTACCATATAGGCGACTGCCTTATAGATGCCAGCCTTGTCAGGATTGAAAATTGCCGCACCTATCAAATTGCCGATCCCATTGGGCACTGCCATCAGAATGCCAATGATCAGAGGAGTAATGTATAGCTCACCCCGAATACCAACCACAAAGATGATAAGAATATTCTTGAAAAACAGGAACAACATCATGTTTGCACGCACAACACGGACAGGCAATGTGCTGGCCATATAGAACAAAACAACAGGCGATCCCGGCACGCCGCCCAAGCCACCGGAAAAACCAGCAAGGCCTCCAACAGCGGCAACAAGGGGCGGATACATCTTACCGCTGTAACGCAAACCGAAGACCAGACACACCAGCAAAACGATAGAAACCGAAGACACAAGGTAGCGATATGTTTCGGGTGATATTGTGGACAACAGTCCCACCCCAACAGGCAACAGGCAAAGTGAACCAGCCAACAACAGCAATAGATCGCGACGCTGAGCATCTTTGAACGCTGGCTTAATTAAGGGGATCGGTCCAATCAAATCCATGGCCATCAACGTCAGTATTGCCAAAGAGGCGGAACGACTTGGGCCGCAAAGGGCAGGTAGATCATTGCAGTGCCAAAGCCCGAAAATCCGCGAACCACACCTGCGATAAGCGCGCCGCAGACCAAGAACCAAAGGCCCTCGGTTGGATTGCAAAGAGTAAGGTTTCCCCCACTCTTAGGCGTCGATATTAGCGTATTGACCGCCAGCTTTTGGATCTGTTTTGGACCAGTCACGTTTGACGCCCAAGTAAAGCAGGATCGTGGAGGCTACGAAGACGGACGAATACGTGCCCACAATCACACCCCAGATCATAGCAAAGACGAAACCACGGATCACGTCACCGCCCAGAACAAACAATGCGGTCAACGCCAGCAATGTCGTGACAGATGTCATCACAGTACGGCTTAGGGTTTCGTTGATTGAGATGTTAAGCACTTCAGCCAACGGCTTTTTCTTATACTTACGCAGGTTCTCACGAACGCGGTCAAACACAACCACGGTATCGTTCAACGAATAGCCAACGATGGTCAGCAACGCCGCAATAATTGCGAGGTCAAATTTGATCTGCAGTTCAGAGAAAACACCAATAGTCAGGACAACGTCGTGCACCAAGGCCGCAACAGCGCCCAAAGCGAACTGCCATTCGAAGCGCAGCCAAATATAGATCAACACCGCACCAATCGCGAGAACAACAGCCAAGGCCGCCGTCTTGATCAATTCGCCCGATACTTTTGGGCCAACAGATTCAACAGATGGGAATTTCATATCCGGATCGATGGAATGTAGTGCGTTTTCCAAGATGCCAATTGTATCAACAGTCACCGCTTCTTGACCGACTTGGGCCTGAATGCGGATCATTGCCACGTTCTGGTCATCGCGGAAATTCGGATCAAACACTTCGGAAATAGACACATCGCCAAGTTCAAGGCCCTCAAGCGCATCACGGTAAGCAGCAATATCAACCGGCTCCGTGCTTTCAGTACGAATGGTTGTACCACCGCGGAAATCGATACCAAAGTTCAGACCCTGATACAGGTAAGAGCCAAAACCGATCATCATCATCAACAAGGATATACCAAGCCAAAGCTTCCAACCTCCAAAGAAGTCGAAGTTCGTGTTCTCTTTTACTAACTTGAGACGCATGGGTTAGACCTCAATCGTTTTGGGACGGCGGCGTTCAAACCAGATGACAACCATCAGACGTGTGACAAAGATGGCCGTGAAGACCGATGTGATAATGCCAAGACCCAAGGTGATGGCAAAGCCGCGCACAGGGCCAGAGCCCATGACGAACAAGATCACGGCCGTGATAAACGTAGTCACGTTAGCATCCAAAATCGCTGACAGCGCTTTTTCATAGCCCAGCTCAATCGCGCGTGCCGGACCCTTTGAGGTCTTCAACTCTTCGCGGATCCGTTCAAACACCAGAACGTTCGCATCAACCGCCATACCAACAGTTAGAACGATACCAGCGATTCCTGGCAACGTCAGCGTCGCACCAACAAGGCTAAGAAGTCCAAAGATCAAACCAACGTTGATGATCAACGCAATATTAGCAAACACGCCAAACAGGCCGTAGCTGAGGAACATAAACACAAGAACAGCAACAAACGCGACCATCGTTGCAAACTTACCAGCATCAATGCTGTCTTGGCCCAACTCTGGACCAACTGTGCGTTCCTCTAGAAATGTCAGTTTAGCTGGCAAAGCACCCGCGCGCAAAAGAACGGCCAAGTTAGTGGTTTCTTCGACGCTGAAGCGGCCTGTGATGACACCTGAACCACCCGCAATGTGGGATTGGATGACAGGGGCACTAACCACTTCGTTATCAAGTACGATAGCAAAAGGACTGCCGATATTGTCGGCGGTGTAGTTGCCAAAGCGGCGTGCACCTGCGGTATTGAAACGGAATGAAACCGCTGCACCACCGTTTTGATCAAAGGATGGTTGCGCATCCACCAGATCGTCACCAGCCACAACAGGCGCGTTCTCGATCACATAGAATTGGCCCGGCTCGTCAATGGATGGGATGACAGAGTTGCCAGCACCGGCAATCGCATTGCCATCGTTGGTACGGTTCACAACTGGGTTGAATGTCAAACGGGCGGTTGTTCCGATGATAGCCTTCAGTTCGGCCGCAGAGCCAATACCCGGCACTTGGATCAGGATTCGTTCCGTACCTTGGCGTTGGATAGTAGGTTCGCGTGTGCCAACCTCATCGATACGACGGCGTACAATTTCCAACGACTGCTGCATCGTACGCTCATCTGTCGCCAGCTTTTCAGCGTCGGACAGTGTCACCACAATCATGTCGTCCACTACACTGACCGCAATGTCGGACGCGCCGATACCTGTCAAAGACTGAACCGGACGGGCTAATGCACGTACAGTTTTAAGGGCCTGCTGCATGCCAGCCACATCACCGATACGCACACGCAATTCATCCACCGGGGACGGTTGCTTGCGAATGGTACCAATAGTGGAACGCAGTGGGCGCAACGCATCACGTACCTCTGGCCATGTGGCTTCCATACGGGCCTGATAAACGTCAGCCACCTGCACTTCGGCCAACAAATGGGCACCGCCGCGCAGATCAAGGCCAAGGTTCACCAAGAATGATGGCAAGTAGCTAGGCCACTGTGCCGCCATCTCTTGGTTCTCAGGGGTATCAGCCCCCAATTCAACCGCAGCAACCGCGTCATTGTGTTGCTCGACGCGGGTGTAGAACCCGTTAGGGACGGCCAAGAGTAGACCAGCCAAACAGGTGATCCAGATCAGGACCCGTTTCCACGATTCAAATTGCAGCATTGGGCTGACCTTTTAGGTATTTAACAGACGCGATTTACTTCGCAGGTTCAGTCTTGGAAACGACCTGAGCGATGGTGGATTGAACCATGCGCACTTTAACGCCGTCAGCGATTTCAACTTCGATTTCGCCTTCATCATGCACTTTAACAACCTTGCCGAACATACCGCCAGCAGTCACAACTTTGTCACCACGACGCATGCCGTTCACCATTGCCTGATGTTCTCTCATCTTCTTTTGCTGTGGGCGGATCAGCAAAAAATACATGATGCCGAAGATGAGCAAAAGTGGGATAAATTGACCGAATTGTTCCATGGTAGCGTCCTTGTCAAAGCTTTGATCGCATATCGCGAATTTGGCCAGAACCTATGGAGTGTTGTGGGGCTTTGCAAGGTGGAGACCAGGGGTATTTTGCGACAACACAAATTGGGGTTGGCGAGAGGAGAATTGCACGGCATGGTGGTGGGGTATTTGAAGTGATTTAGGCGTATTTGATTTGGACAATGATAAAGTTAAAGACCTGAAATCTTGGTTCAGATCAAAAGAGCACTTTTCATTTGATAGGGCGAAACCACTGGAACCGATGCTAAGCGTCCTAATCATTATACTTTTCAGTCTAGCAATTTCAACTGCATTCAAGTTGTTGGGCTCTGCACTTTTCGGAACTACCCCAAAAGGAACAGCGTCGAGCTTCGGGCTAAGCGGTATGATCGTCGCAGCATTGGTTGTTTGGCGGACATCCATCGCTCAAGACCAAACAAAGAACGCCAAAGAAGCGCTTTTCAATGATAAGGTCAAAGCCTCTATAACAGACCTACACACCCAGCTACAAATCACGAAATGGCAAAACGGCAAGGCAGCAAACGGCTGGGATGATGACGTTACCCGTCGCAATGGCGCTATTGATCAGCTTTTAGGTCTGGCGACAGAAGACCCCCAATCCGCATCTCGTATCGCGCGCATGCTGTCGGTTTAGGTCAAAGAGCTAAGTCGAGCCATTCAAGCCAAAGCAATCCCCGATACAAGTTTTCCCAAAGAAATTCGGGATTGGGCACTGTCACTAAAAGCAGGTCGCTCAGATGTCGAAAATGCCGTTTAAGTCTTAGAAAAGCTCCACGAAGCATCTGGGCAAAGATTAGATCAAGGTGAAATTGACTTATCAGAAACAAACCTTCAGGGGCTTCAACTTTCGTTGTTGAACCTTTCAGGCACCTCATTCAGGAAGGAATACCTGAAAGGGGCAGATCTAATCAATGTCAAGCTCGATGGTGCAGACCTATCTTTCGTTCGCCTAGAAGGTGCTGATTTGCGGCGTGCAAACTTAAAAACTGCCATTCTGACCTTTGCTCAAATGCATGCGGCGGGCCTCTTTTGTTCGATGATGCAAGGAGCGGATCTCTGGCGAGCACAATTGCAACGAACCGATCTTATATTTTTCGGCATTTGACGCTAAAAATTTACCAAA
This sequence comes from Ascidiaceihabitans sp., assembly GCA_028388995.1. Taxonomy (GTDB): domain Bacteria; phylum Pseudomonadota; class Alphaproteobacteria; order Rhodobacterales; family Rhodobacteraceae; genus Ascidiaceihabitans. The sequence goes on from JAOEQC010000012.1 coordinate 21,258, forward strand.
TGAAGCTTTTCTTGATGGAGCAGGCATGAGTTACGTCGACCTTAGTTTAACAAAGCTTACTGACCCTCAGTTACTTTCAATTTTTGGTGACGCGACCGTCACGCCGGCAAACAATATCGAATCTGAGAATCGAAACCACCCTAAGCATTGGATTAAAGAAAACCTGAGTGTTGAAAAATTTATTTCAGAATGGCATCGGTTTCAGGCATCAATCAATCAGGAACCGGCGTTTCCATAGGAACTACAAGCCCACCCCTCAAAACACCTCGAAAACCCCATCTAGCCCCTCGCGCCACATTGATGCATAAGTCCTTTTGAACGGGCAGACGACTCGACCAACACCAAGGACCAACGCCATGCATGATATCAAAGCCATCCGCGAAAACCCTTCTGCTTTTGACGCCGCTCTTAAGCGCCGCGGGGACGCGCCTGTCTCTGCCTCTTTGTTGGCTTTAGATGAATCGCGCCGCGCCAAAATCTTGGCCGCCGAAAATGCCCAAGCGGATCAGAACAAAGCGTCTAAAGAAGTTGGTGCTGCCAAGGGTCGCGGTGATGACGCGGAATTTGAACGCCTGCGTGTGCTTGTTGGCGAAAAAAAAGCCGAAGTTGCCGCCATGCGTGAAGAGGCCAATGCACTTGATACGCAGTTGAACGAGGCGCTGGCCTATATCCCCAACCTTCCGGCCGCCGATGTGCCTGATGGTGCGGATGAAGATGACAATGTGGAAGTCAGCACATGGGGCACGCCGCCAACCTTTGATTTCACCCCGAAAGAGCATTTTGAAATCGCAGCCGTTGGTGGCGCGATGGATTTTGAAACCGGTGCCAAATTGTCTGGCAGCCGTTTTGTTGTGCTTAAGGGCGCAATCGCACGTGTGCACCGCGCATTAGCCCAGTTCATGATCGACACCCACGTCGATGAAAACGGCCTGACAGAATACAACACCCCTGTTTTGGTGCGCGACGAGGCCATGCACGGCACCGACAAGCTGCCGAAATTTGCCGACGAAAGCTATCAAACCACAAACGGTTGGTGGTTGGTTCCAACGGCTGAAGTGCCTTTGACGTATTCCGTGTCCGGTGACGTGTTGGAAGAGGCCGCGTTGCCGATCCGCATGACCGCCCACACGCTTTGCTTCCGTTCCGAAGCGGGTTCAGCAGGGCGCGACACATCCGGCATGCTGCGCCAGCATCAGTTCGAAAAGGTTGAGATGGTGTCTGTCACCCTGCCCGACGACAGCGCCGCTGAGCAAAAACGCATGTTGCGGTGTGCCGAAGACTTGTTGGAACGCCTGAATATTCCCTACCGTACTGTTGAATTGTGCACTGGTGACATGGGGTTTGGCGCGGTCCGCACCTATGACATCGAAGCATGGTTGCCCGGTCAGGATGCCTATCGCGAGATTTCATCTGTGTCCTCAACAGGTGAGTTCCAAGCCCGCCGCATGAACGCCCGCTACAAACCAGCGGACGGTGGTAAGCCACAATTCGCTCATACATTGAACGGTTCTGGTTTGGCCGTGGGTCGTTGCCTGATTGCTGTGCTTGAGAACGGACAAAAAGCGGACGGCTCGATTGTATTGCCTGACGTGTTGGCCCCCTACCTTGGTGGCAAAACAAAAATCAGCGCTGAAGGGGTGCTGGGCTAATAGCCCAGCCCTACTTTTCTAGAAAATCTTGGGCAGGTTTTTGGGCCCGTACGCCGCTAATGCGTTCACGCGCTTGCGTGCCGATGGGGGCGGCGGTTCCCAATCAGACACCGGCCCCTCACGCCACTTTTTGAACAGCTTACGCTTCTTCGTGAGCCGGTCAAGCGGTTACAGTGGGTTTGATGGCGTTGGAGGAAACTTAACCCCGCGTTCCAATTTCAGCCCCTGGGCACCATCCAACATCCACTCAAGTGCAATGGTCGACAGCAGCTGTTAGTTGGCACTGCCACCAATCACACCATGATCCCCTGTGAACCACATCTACTGGTATGGTCGGGTGGCACTGACATCGCCATTGTTGAGGCCGTTCTTTAACCCCTGCTTGTCCAGATTGTCCCATTTCGCGGGCACATAAAACACCCGCTGTTGATCAATCGCCAAAGCATGCCGTGCACTTTTGGCTAAGCTGGACAGCGCCATGTAGTGAAACTTATACTTATATTGGCTGTGCCACGCCGTCGCTAAGGGGCCCAGGAACGAAGGCGGCATGCCACCTGCGCCGACAGTGTCAAACCCACCGACATAAGCGAACTTCACAATTGCGCCACTTCCCCGCCAATCAGCATCTTTGACAGAGGTGGCAAACCGCGGGGATAAGCGTTTTCGCTCTGCCATGATATGCGGCTTGTAGGGACTATTTTAGCTGCCTTTGCGCCGATACAGTTTGAAAGATTCATTGATCCGTTCGGGTGTTGGATTGTCGATTATCCCACACTTACGGATCATGCCCGCAAAAGACCTCGCCGTGTAAGCCCCGCGAGCGAACCCGAACAGAGATAAATCTCGTCGTTTGCTTGATAGGCTTGGCACAGGAACTGAGAGGCTTGTTTGACTTTGCCATCCAAACCCCAACCGAAAATGCCGCCGCCCCATTTATGAAAGAACTTTTAAAGACTGCCATCAAAACGATCATCTGTACCGATTCCGGCAAAATATGCGTAGACTTGCCCTTTGGATGGATCGTTCAAAAATGCGCCCTGCAACTTATGAATGCCGGTGGGTTCGTCGAGGTCAGGGGAATTCCATGTTTCATCACAGAAAATAGTAATGCGTGTCATCGTTGGTCCCCCCAGTAAAATAGTCTATGCTACCATTGGCAGTAGGGAGGCAGCGCTAGATGTAAATGCGGGTTTCCCATACCTATTTGCCACTTAAGCCAATGGAGCTTGCCTTATGTCAAAGTCACTCGCGTTCCCTATCCTTGTCGCCAGCATGGCGTTTGCAGGCTCGCCACTTTGGGTGCCTGAATTTGGCGGCTTCGAACCTGATCAGTTCCCCATTCCCCAACAGAACGCCGCTGTTCAACCTGCGGGTTACGCCTTTGCTATCTGGGGCCCAATCTTTACGTGGCTTGTGATCGCAGCCGTCTATGGCCTCTGGAAGCGCGCCACTGCGTCCACATGGTCCGCCATGCGCCCTGCCTTGCTGGTGTCACTTGCCATTGGCACCGCATGGCTGTCTGTTGCCAGCCTTAGCCCTGTATGGGCTGGAATCCTTATCTGGTTGATGTTAATCTCATACCTGGTGGCATTGTTCCGCAGCCCAGATGACGAGCCAGTTGGCCTATTGGTCTTTATGCAGGTTGGTTAAGTGCCGCTAAGCTTTGCCGCCATCGGCCTGCTGTTGAGGAGATACGGATGGGCCAGCGAACTAACGGCGGCAATGATCTGCGTGAGCATTGCCAGTATCTCGGGCTTTGCCATCCAGTGGAGTTTACGCCGTACACCAACCTATGGGATTTCCGTCATCTGGGCGTTGATCGCCATTGCGGTGGCTAACGAATTTGCTTTGGACAGCGTTGCACCAGTTGCTATCGTGGGTGCCATTGCAATGCTTTGGCCCATTTACAGAACACGGGGCTAAGACCAACTCGGCAATTCAGAATTACTAAAAGAAGAAGCAGGCAAATTGTCTGCTTCTTCTTTTAATATTTTAGCAAGTTAAAGCGTTAGGCCAATGCCTACTTACGCTTACCACCCTCGAACTTGCGTCCATCGGTGTGTTTGCGTAATTTAGAAGGCGGTGCCTTCTTGCGACCTTTGTAAGGGTTCGCGTCATTCTGACCGCGCATATACAGACGGATCGGTGTGCCCGGCATGTCAAAGTCGACGCGCAGACCATTCACCAAATAACGTGAATAGCTTTCTGGCACTTTGTCAGGATGAGAACACATCACAACAAAACCTGGAGGACGTGTTTTTGCTTGGGTCATGTAACGAAGCTTGATGCGCTTACCTTGTGGTGCGGGAGGCGGGTGTGCCTCTACCTGACCAGCAAGCCAGCGGTTCAGTTGCGCGGTTGTGATACGACGGTTCCAGACCTCATAGGCCTTCATGATCGCTTCGTTCAGGCGATCCAAACCACGACCGGTTTTCGCAGAGACCGTAATCAGTGGCGCACCGCGCAACTGTGGTAACAGACGTTCAAAGCTTTCTTTGAGGTCTTTAAGCTTGGATTGTTTTTCGTCTTCGATATCCCATTTGTTCACCGCAATAATCACAGCACGACCTTCACGCTCAGCCAAATCGGCGAGACGAAGATCTTGTTGCTCAAACGGGATCGCGGCGTCCAAAAGTACAACAACGACCTCAGCGAATTTAATAGCCCGCAGACCATCACCAACGCTAAGTTTTTCTAGCTTTTCCTGAACCTTGGCTTTTTTGCGCATACCAGCGGTATCAAAGATACGCATCGGCGTGCCGTTCCAGTCGATGCGCAAGGAAATTGCATCACGGGTGATCCCCGCCTCTGGTCCGGTCAATAGGCGCTCTTCGCCCAAGATTTGGTTGATCAACGTTGATTTACCCGCATTCGGACGTCCAACAACGGCAACCTGCAAAGGTTTCGCATTTGTTGGGACCGGAACCGCACCCAAACCATCTTCGTCTTCATCCAAAGTCACGTCCACCTCTGGGGTGTCGTCCTTTTCAGCAAGCAGGTCGAATTGGTCAGAAATCGGCATCAGATGAGTGTAGAGATCGTTAAGGCCTTCGCCGTGTTCTGCAGACAGGCGGATCGGTTCGCCAAGACCCAAAGAATAGGCCTCGATCACACCGGCATCTGCTGCCGCGCCTTCACCTTTGTTGGCGGCCAAGATCACGTGATCGGCTTTCTTACGCAGGATTTCAGCAAAAACTTGGTCGGTTGGAGTCACGCCAACGCGTGCGTCGATCATGAACAAGCAAACATCGGCCATTTCAACGGCCCGTTCTGTCAGCTTGCGCATACGCCCTTGAAGGGATTCATCGGTCGCTTCTTCCAAACCGGCGGTGTCGATCACGGTAAAACGCAAATCGGCAAGACGTGCTGCGCCTTCACGCAAATCGCGAGTCACCCCTGGTTGGTCATCGACCAAGGCCAGACGTTTGCCGACTAATCGGTTGAAAAGGGTAGATTTGCCGACATTTGGACGGCCCACGATGGCAAGGGTAAAGGACATGTCATCCGCTCCGGATAAGGTACAAGCGCGTCCCCTAGACTATAACGCGCCTAACGGAAAGCGTGCAATTGCCCTTTGCCACTCACAACGTACAAAGTTTCACCTGCAACAACCGGTGCAGTTGTTGCACCACCAGGCACTTCAACGCTACTAATCAAGCTGCCATCAGTTGGATCAAAGTTGCGCAGTTTGCCATCGCTGGACGCCACGATAAGGCGGCCACCAGCCAAGATTGGACCGTGATGGGTGAAGATTTTGGAAACTCTGCGTGGTCGATCTTTGACAAAGTTAGGTAGCTTATAGCCCCAAACCTTTGAACCATCGCTTGCATCCAAGCGTACCAACTCATTTCTATCCGTGACTGAGAAGACACTGTCGCCTGCAGGCCAAACTGGCCCAACAGCGCCTTCAGTGGTTGTCCATATGCGTGAACCACTTTGGACATCAACTGCAATCGTGCTACCTGCTTGATTGCCGGCATAGAGCACACCATTGCTAACAACAGGCGATCCGGTCACGTCGTCTACTTTAGACAATGCTTGTCCTCGACGTGCACCCAGCACGGATGCATCCCAACGGCGCAGACCACCACGACGGAACACAGCCTGGAGCTCGCCCGATCCAAAAGCAAAGACGGTGAAGTCTCCCGCGACCACTGGCGCAGGTGAACCCAAAACGTTTGAAACCGAAGTTGTGGCACTTATTTGCCATGCAATACGTCCAGTATCGGCTTCGATTGCCCAACCTATGTCATCCGCAGAGACGACATATACAAGGTTGCCGCTGACCGCTGGTTGCCCAGAAGCAGTGCCATTTAATTTCTGTACCCAACGCTCATTGCCATTTTTTGCATCAAGCGCGATTAACTCACCAAAGCCGGTAGATACATAAAGGGCACCCTTGTACGCAGCCAAACCGCCACCAGTCGCATCACCTGCCCCATCACGTTCAGCACGGACATCACGTACCCAAACTTGGGCACCAGATGCGTTTGTGGCTGTCACTGTAGTGTTGGCATCAAGAGTGTAGATCAAACCACCTGCAATGACAGGGTCCGCAGTGATACGCTGCTTACGGCTATCACCTGCCCCAATTTTCGAAGTCCACGCAAGCTGAAGTACGCCGCCCAATGAAGCGTTTGCAATACGGTGGCTTTCGCTGCCGACCGCTTGGGTCCATTCAGTGTTCGCAGTTGGCCCTGGCAGCGAAATCGGACGTGATTCATTTCTAGCTAATACTGAAACGTCGGACGCTTGCCCAGACAACTGTAAAACAGATCGAATATCCTCGCGCTTACCGGGAAGAATGACTTCAGGATCTTGGCAGGCACCCAGCACCATAACAGCGGCAGTGCATGAGCCAATCAGCGTCCAAGAACGGCGTGACTTAGCCCGATTTTCCAATTGAAAAGTCATAAATTTGCTCGCTTTGTTGCGGTCTTAAAATGTCATCGAGGCCTTGGAGATTATAAAACTGTTAATTTCCAGCTTCTGTCAACTGAGTAAGGTCAGGTTCAGCACCCAGAGCAACCATCAACTGAACGGAACGTTGCTGCAAATCTGCGGTTGCCTCTGAATCATCGATGATCCCTTGGAACACAACCAATGCCGCTGCAGTGTCCCCCACCTCGATATCAATCAGGCCCAACTGTTCGGTTGCCAACAAACGCAATGGATTGCCTGGTTGTGACAAGGCTTCATAGCCAGCGCGGCGTTCTTCAACAGGCAACTCAGCAGCAGACAAGCCCAAAGCCTTGAATGACGCTATTTGTCGATAGATCAACGGAAGGTCTTGGGCGTTAGCAACGCTTTGGAGCGTTTCATTTGCCGATTCTGTTTCTCCAGCAGAGGACTGTTCTGCTGCGGTCATCAAAGACACGATTGCGCTGGCGCTCGGGTTTTCGACTTCGACCAATGCCAAAGCTGCCGCGCGTTCAACGCTTTCGTCCAATTGCAGAGCCGCCAACATGCTATCACCTGTTGCTTCAGCCTGTGCACGTGCTTGGGCCTTGTTGTATTCAGAATACGCAGCTCCGCCCACAATTGCAGCCACTGCCAGAATACCGATCCAACCATACTTGCGCAAAGCTGCATATAGCTTGTCGCGGCGGACTTCTTCGGTGACTTCTTCGATAAAACTATCTGTGTTGCTCATAACGGCCCCCAAGGTACTGAGGATCAGTTTTGACCCCACTTTCCCCCCATACAGCGCTCAAAGGGCCAAGCCAAGACCCGAGCACATTCAAAGGCCTATATCAGCGGGGAAATCGGGCCATACTTATCAGTTCCTCGCTGAGACAGAACAATTCGTTGCTAAAACAGCTACACCCAAAAAACTCAAACAATGACCAATCACATGCACTTTTGCCTAAAAACGGCCTAATTTTTGCGGTAAACCCCAGAATGCTGCGACCTTTGGCCCCAATTGTAAGAGAGCAAGAGTGAGCGCAGGGTATTCGATGCGCTGTGTCCATCCAAATCGGGCATTGCGTATTTTAGTTTTAGCGGGCTTTAACACCCGCACAATGAATTGAACGAGGCAATACATGCGAATTCTACCAATCTTAATGGCCATTATCGTGGCAGTTATCCTGTATTTTGCAATTATTGACCGTGAGACAGCACGTACATTTCTGGGGCTGACGAACGAAACTGCGTCCCAAGACGTTTCACAAACAACCGCATCAGACGTTGTGAACATCAAACCGTTGATCAAAGTTGTCGCGCAACACTCATCCTCACGAGCGATCAAAAGCGCAGTGGTCTTGCGCGGCCAGACAGAAGCCGCCCGTCAGGTTGAGGTCCGCTCTGAGACTTCAGCAACTGTGATCTCCCCACCCTTACCAAGTGGTACCTTCGTTGAAGCAGGCCAACTGCTTTGCAAACTTGACCCTGGAACACGCGGTGCCTTACTCGCCGAGGCCAAGTCCCGCCTCGCCGAAGCGAACTCTCGCCTATCAGAGGCTAAAAGCCGTGTTCCAGAAACCCGTGCGCGTGTAATTGAAGCCAGTGCGCGCCTTGATGAAGCCAACGTGAACCAGAATGCTGCAGTCAAGCTAAGCGAAGATGGATTTGCCACCGATACTCGCGTTAAAGGTGCTGATGCTGCCGTTGCTGCGGCAGAGGCCGGTGTTGAGGCAGCAAAATCAGGGCTTTCAGCTGCGACCTCAGGCATACAGTCCGCTGAGGCTGGCATTGAATCTGCCATGGCAGGTATTGCTGCAGCAGAAAAAGAACTATCGCGCCTCGAAATCACGGCACCGTTCAAAGGTTTGCTAGAAGCCAAAACAGCCGAGTTGGGCAGCTTGCTTCAGCCTGGATCTTTGTGCGCAACCATTATTCAGCTCGATCCAATCAAATTGGTTGCCTTCGTTCCTGAAACCGAAGTGAACCGCATTGAAATGGGTGCCCCCGCAGGTGGCCGTCTTGCCGCTGGCGGTGATGAAATTCGCGGTGTTGTAACATTCCTAGGTCATGCAGCCGATCCAACGACACGAACCTTCCGCGTTGAAATCGAAGTGCCAAACCCTGATCTAGCGATCCGTGACGGCCAAACTGCCGAAATCTTGATTGGTGCTAGCGGAACCACAGCACACCTGCTGCCCCAATCGGCGCTGACCTTAAACAACGACGGTGCGTTAGGGTTGCGCGTGATTGATGCTGAGGGCGTTGTGAGTTTCCAAACCGTTCAATTGCTACGCGATACGGTTGACGGTGTTTGGCTGACAGGGTTGCCCCAACAATTGGATGTGATCGTTGTGGGCCAAGAATACGTGACTGCAGGCGTTAAAGTTGACCCGACCTTTCGGGAGCTAGATCAATGACTGGAATAGTCGATTGGGCCGCCACCCGTGCGCGGATGGTTCTGGCGTTTATTGTCCTCTCACTTTTAGTAGGGGGATTTGCTTATACAACCCTTCCGAAAGAAGGTGAGCCAGATATCGAAATTCCGATGCTTATTGTATCGGTCCCCTTTCCCGGCATTTCAGCCGCTGACAGTGAAACACTACTGGTTAAGCCAATGGAAAACGAGCTGGCCGACCTCGATGGTCTGAAGAAAATGACCGGCACGGCTGCAGAGAACTACGCCAATCTGGTGCTTGAGTTTGAATTCGGTTGGGACAAAACCCAAGTGACAGCTGATGCCCGTGATGCACTTAGCAAGGCCCAAGCACAGTTCCCTGAGGGTGCAGAAACCTATTCGATTTCAGAATTCAATTTTTCTGAATTTCCAATCATCATTGTAAACTTGTCTGGGCCAGTGCCAGAAAGAACAATGGCGCGCGTTGCCAAAGACTTACAAGTTGAGCTTGAAAGCCTAGATGCGGTTCTTGAGGCTCCTGTGACAGGCAACCGCGACGAGATGCTAGAGGTGATTATCGATCCGCTGCGCCTTGAGGCCTATAACGTGACAGCCGCAGAATTGGTGAGTGTTGTACGCAACAACAACCAATTGATTGCAGCGGGCGAAGTCACCACAAAACAGGGCAGTTTTGCGGTCAAAATTCCATCATCTTTCAATGAGCCGCAGGATGTTTACGGCCTTCCCGTCAAAACCAACGGTGACCGTGTTGTGACACTCGGCGACTTGGCAGAAATTAACCTGACGTTCGAAGACCGCGAAAGCACCGCCCGCTTTAACGGAGCTGAAACGATTGCGCTGCAAGTGGTCAAGCGCAAAGGTTTCAACCTGATTGACACTGCGACCTTGGTCAAAGAGATCGTTGCAAGGAAGTCGTCTGAGTGGCCCGAAGGTCTAATCGCTGCCGTTGATGTTGGAACATCAAATGACCAATCGCGTGTTGTGAATTCAATGGTCCAACAACTACAGGGATCTGTGTTCACAGCCATCGCCTTAGTGATGATCGTCGTGTTGGCGGCACTAGGCATCCGCGCGGCCCTGCTGGTTGGCTTTGCGATCCCAACCTCATTCCTATTATGCTTTGTGCTTCTTGCCTTGATGGGGATATCGGTCTCCAACATTGTTATGTTCGGCCTGATCCTTGCCGTTGGGATGTTGGTGGATGGTGCCATTGTGGTCGTCGAATACGCCGACAAACGACAGGCAGAGGGCGCAGGCCCAATGCAAGCCTATGTGGATGCCGCCAAACGAATGTTCTGGCCCGTAATATCATCAACAGCCACAACGCTTTGCGCCTTCCTGCCCATGCTGTTCTGGCCGGGCGTTCCAGGTCAATTCATGGGCATGTTGCCTGTAACACTGATCTTTGTGTTGTCTGCATCTTTAGTCGTTGCGCTTGTTTATCTGCCCGTCATGGGCGGCGTCACAGGGCGGATGGAGCAGTTCATCACCAATGGTATGGAAGCCATTTCGCGCCTCCCAATCCTTGCCCACACCGCAATGATGGTCGCCTTCCTCCTAATTGCCGGCCTTACTATGGCGGTCGGCTTCACCGCGCCAGTTGATAGCGCGGATGTCCCAACTGGGCCTGCACCACTTAGCGGACTTTTGAGTGCAGCCTTTGCCGACATGGATGGTCGCAATATCTTGGGTTCTGTCATCCCATCCTTCGTAAAAGCATTTGGTGTGATCTTGTTGATGGCGATCGCGTCGGCTGCTGTGGTTTTCAGCGCCCTTGGCCTGTTTATCGGTGCATTGGCCATCCTACCCCGCCTTGGCCGCGGTGGCGCATGGATTGCCAACAAGATTATCGGCAACCGCCAACGCAAGGTTCGCTCTGGCTATCAACGCTCACCCTTCGGTCACCTTATGGAAGCCATCGTTGGCAATCCAATAATGCCCCTTGTGATGGCTGGGTTTGTCTTTGTCTTTGTCGGCACCACCTACATTTACTTCGGCAACAATAACAAAGGCGTCGAATTCTTCGTGGAATCCGAACCCGAACAAGCCGTGGTTTACGTGCTCGCGCGCGGCAACCTAAGCCTTGATGAAAAAGATGTATTGGTCAAACAAGCCGAAGACATCATTGGTGCACATCCTGGCATCGACACTGCATTCGCTTTTGCTGGCAACGGCGGGTTGAACGCCAATACAGGCGGTGCACAGGCCCCTATGGATACCATTGGGCAAATTCAACTGGAAACCATCCCGTGGGAAGATCGGCCAAACAGCCGCGAAGCATGGTTCACGATTCCTTTCACTGATTACGTCATTTCGCGCGAAGTGAAGGCAGAAGCATTTGACGGCGATACCGTCATTGATGAACTGACAGCACAGCTAAAAGAAATTCCCGGCATCAAGATTGAAATTCTCAACCTATCGCGTGGCCCAGCCAGTGGAAAACCTGTGCACCTGCGTATCAAAGGCGATAACTGGGATGATCTGCTAGCCGCTGCCACAGCTGCGCGCCAACAGTTTGACACAACGCCAGGATTGTTTCTTATTGAGGATACTCGGCCCCTGCCAGGCATCGATTGGCAAATCAACGTGGATGTCCAAAAAGCGGGCCGTTACGGCGCTGATGTGGCCACTGTTGGGGCAATGGTGCAACTTGTGACCCGCGGCTTGCTCTTGGACACCATGCGCGTTGACAGCTCCGATGAAGAAATCGAAATCCGCGTGCGTTTTCCTGAAAACGATCGCGTTCTAAGCACCCTAGATACACTGAAGGTACGCACCCGTGACGGTCTTGTTCCATTGGCCAACTTCATTACGCGCACGCCAGTTCCCAAATTGGCCCAAATCAGCCGTATTGGGCAAAAACGTTATTTTGATGTTAAGGCTGGCCTTGAAAACGGATTGCGCAAATTGACCCGTACCGTCGATGTTGACGGCGAAGAGGTTGAACAAATCGTAGCAACACTGCGTCCCAACAAAAGCGGAAACATCACTGATATCGACGACGTTCGCTATAGCATCTTATCACTCGATCCAGCAGTCGTCACTGCCCAATTGGACACCCTGATCGCAGATGAAGCCATTCAGTGGCAACCCGTCACCGCGGGCGAACGGATTGAGCAAATCACCAAATGGCTCGACACAGATCCGTTTGCGGCGGGCCTTGAATACGAGTGGACCGGCGACCAAGAGGATCAAGCCGAAAGCGGTGCCTTCTTGATGAACGCTTTTGCAGGTGCACTTGGTTTGATGTTCATTATCCTACTTGCACAATTCAACAGCGTCTATAACGCCGTGCTGGTTCTTGCCGCCGTTGTTCTTTCAACCACTGGCGTATTGATCGGGATGTTGGTCATGGATCAGGCATTCTCAATCATTATGACTGGTACAGGGATTGTCGCGCTGGCTGGTATTGTTGTGAACAATAACATCGTTTTGATCGATACCTATCAGGAATACGAGCGCTACATGCCACGGATCGAAGCAATCATTCGGACTGCGCAAGACCGCATTCGACCTGTATTGCTCACCACAATCACCACAATGGCTGGCCTTGCTCCAATGATGTTTGGCCTCAGCCTTGATTTCGCCGGCGGCGGTTACACCATCGACAGCCCAACCGCGCTTTGGTGGAAACAACTGGCCACAGCCGTCGTCTTTGGGCTTGGGATCGCGACTGTGCTTACGCTCATGATCACACCATCCCTGCTTGCCATGCGTGTCTGGGCAACAACATACGTGCTTTGGTTCGCTAGTTTATTGGCAAAACTGTCATTGGGGCGCGCCAGCAAATCCGCCCGCGACTGGGCTCTGCAAAAACAAGCACGTAAAGCCTCCAGCAATGAAGTGCTGTGGGACTTCGATGAAGATCAACCATCTACGTCCATTAAACCAGCAGAATAAAAAAGGGGGCCACAAACAACCGGCCCCCTCACTTTATCTTACCAAATTCACTCTGGGGAAGACCTCAGGTCGGGGGCAAAGCCCCTTTGAGCTGCGCCTTGAGAACGCCACCTTACCCGACAGATTCATCAGCCTGCTGATGGTGCCAAAGCTGCGCATAACGCCCATCGATCTTTAGTAATTCATCATGTGTACCCGTTTCAACAATCACACCTTTTTCAAGGACAATAATGCGATCAGCTTCTGCTATCGTGCTTAGACGGTGTGCAATCGTCAAAACCGTGCGACCCCGCCCTGCTTGCATCAACGCTTCTTTAATCTCCTGCTCAGTCTCTGAGTCTAGTGCAGACGTCGCTTCGTCCAACAACAAGATTGGTGGGTCTTTCAACAAAGTCCGTGCAATGCCAACACGTTGTTTCTCACCACCAGACAGTTTCAGGCCACGCTCGCCAACTGCAGTGTCATACCCCTCAGGCAAACCCATAATAAAATCGTGGATTTGGGCTGAACGAGCGGCACCTTCTATCTGCTCTTGTGTCGCGCCATCAAGGCCATAGGCGATATTATAGCGGATGCTGTCGTTGAACAGAACCGTATCCTGCGGCACCACGCCGATAGCTGCATGCAAGCTTTCTTGGGTCACCTCACGGACATCCTGCCCATCGATACGCAAAGCGCCTTTAGAGACGTCATAGAAACGGAACAACAAACGACCGATTGTGGATTTTCCCGAACCCGTCGAGCCGACAATCGCAACCATTTGACCAGGTTTTGCTGTAACAGACACACCCTTCAAAATGGCGCGTTCTTTATCATAGCCAAAGTGAACGTCGTCCAAGTCGATCTCACCGCCCGTGATCTTTAAAGTCTTGGCATCCGCCGCATCGCTCACATCCGCAGGCTGTTCCAGCAAATTAAACATTTGCCCCATGTCCACCAAAGCTTGCCGGATTTCGCGATACACCGACCCTAAGAAGTTCAGCGGCAACATAATTTGGATCATATAGGCGTTCACCATAACAAAGTCGCCAACTGTCAGGTTGCCATTCTCGACGCCGATAGCGGCCAAAATCAAAACGCTCACCAAACCAGCAGAGATTATAAATGATTGGCCAAAATTGAGGGCCGCCAATGTATAAGACGTCTTTAGCGCAGCCGCTTCGTAGCCTGCCATGGCACTGTCGTAACGTGCAGCTTCGCGTTTCTCTGCGCCAAAATATTTGACAGTCTCATAGTTCAACAGGCTATCGACGGCTTTTTGGTTGGCATCAGTATCTTGCTCATTCATGACACGGCGTAATTTGACGCGCCATTCCGTTACCTTGAATGTAAATACGATATAAACACCGATCGTAACCGCCAAAACCAAAAGATATCGTATATCGAAATAGAAACTAAAAACCGCTGCCGTGAGGAGCAACTCCAAAACCAATGGGCCGATTGAGAAGAGCAAGAAGCGCAGAAGAAACTCTACCCCTTTGACCCCTCGCTCAATGATCCGACTTAAACCACCCGTCTTGCGCGTGATATGATAGCGCATGCTAAGCTGGTGAATATGTTCAAAGGTCTCAAGCGCAAGCGCCCGCAATGCTCGCTGGGCGACAGGCGCAAAAATCGCATCACGAAGCTGTTGAAAGCCGACGTTGAACAGGCGTGTCAGCCCCAGTGCCACCGCCAGACCAATAGCGCCCAAAGTCAAGTAGGAAACACGGTCATCGCTAAGCACGTCAACAGCGCGGCCTGTCAAGAATGGTGTCCCAGCAGCCACGACCTTGGACATGACCAACGCGATCATCGACCAGACCACCCGCCGTTTGACCCACGCCTTATCAGCGGGCCAAAGATAGGGTGTTACTTTGCGCAAGGTACGCATGCCAGAGGCACGTTCTTCTTGTTCTACGGTAAGAGCCGGTGCGTCGGAGCTTTCAGGGGGCATATACAATCCTAAATAAAGGGTTCCTTAACATAGGCACCTCCTTATGGATGTGCCAGTCTCCCAGCACATATTCCGTTGTATTATTATATCTGACTTGACTTAGCGCATTATTTAATCTGGTAAATCAAATACTTGCCCAGGATAAATCAGATCTGGGTCTTTGATTGAGCCCGCATTTGCTTCGAAAACGCGCACGAACAACATGCCATCGCCATAGCGGTCACGCGCAATCGCCCAAAGCGTCGCACCTGTCTGTACTGTAATGGCCTTAACCGGTGCGTCGCCGTTGCCAGCCGCGGCATCAAGCACTTCAGGCGCTTCACGTTTAAACGGGGTCTCGACGCGACTGGTGACATTACCCTCTACATCCACTTCGTCCACACGCAGTGTGTATACGCCTGTGTCTACGTCAGGCAGATCACCACGCCAACGGCCGGTTGTATCAACGTCCAATGTAGTGATGACAGTATTGTCCAAATAAACGCGAACCGATGTGGCTTGCGACTGAGCACGCCCGCTTAGCAAAACATCGCCCTCTTCGGAATAGCTTATCGTGTCAATTTCAACATTGGACATGAGTTCCGGTGCGCTGGAACGGTTAATCACTTCAACGCCACTCGCGTCTGATTTCAGAATTGCAACTTCAGCTTTAGTTTTTTCAGTGGCCGAGGCTGGTGGTTCTACCACTAGAACCTTCTGCTCCTCCGTCTGAGAAACATCAGTAATATCGACTTTAGGTGCCTCAACATCAACGTTAGTCCCTGCAACATCAACCGTTTTAGCATCAACATCTGCGTCAGGCTCTGCGACATCAACAGTGGTTTCGTCAGCGCTTTCAGCAACCACAGGATCAACATTGGTTGCCCCAATCTCCGCCGCCTCAACCTCTTCCACTTTCGCAATGACGGGCTGTGGAGCCAAGATTATGTCAGCAGCAGCTATTTCGAGGTCACCGGCTTCTTGAACGACACTTAAAACCTGCGGGTCTGATGATGGTTCTAAAAAGGCCACTATCGCAAAGGTTCCGTCATTGCCCGCTGTGACACTGGAGTTCTCAACTTTATTTACAAACAAGGTCACTTTCGAATTGGGCTCACCCCGACCAGCTAAAATGGTCAGGCCATCAGCTTCGCTGCGAACCTCGTCGATATTGGGCGAAACAGACTCAACAACAGCATTCTCCTCTGCCGTTTCAGTCGCAGGCTCTTCTGTGGCTAATGCCACAGGCGCAACAACCTCTGCAACTGACTTAGACACGTCTGCCTGCAGTGCCTCTTCAGCAGGCATAACAATCTCTTGAGCAGCACTTTCAACCGCATCATTTGGCTTTAGAAAGGCAAAATAAGTACCCACACCAACTGCCGCGACGGCCAGGACACCGGCACCAGCACCAGCAACGGAGCCTGCGGTTGCTCTCAAAAAGGTTGCAAGTTTGCTCATATTTAGTTCCTTCGGCGCACTACACCCACTGACACAAAAATCGGACCGTTGCACAACGATCCATTTAGATTGAGCTTACATACCAAGCGCGGTAGTGACGGTCAAAACCCGATGGGTCAAATTTTGCATAATTTCTAGCGTACAGGAGCGTTCCATGTCCCTTAAATCAGTCTGCGTCTATTGCGGTTCTCGTGCTGGTGTTGATCCAGCCTATGCAACTGATGCGCATGAAATCGGTGTTGCGCTTGCCGAGAATGGCTGGCGCTTGGTTTATGGTGCAGGCGATGTAGGCTTGATGGGCACTGTCGCGCGCGCTGCGCAAGATGCAGGTGGTAACACCTTTGGCGTCATTCCCCAACATCTTGTGGATTGGGAGGTCGGGAAGACCGATCTGACAACATATATTGTGACCGAGACAATGCACGAGCGTAAAAAGGTGATGTTCATGAACTGCGACGCAGTCGTGGTTCTGCCGGGTGGTGCGGGGTCACTGGATGAGTTGTTTGAGGCACTCACATGGAGGCAATTGGGCCTGCATGAAAAACCTATTTATCTATTAAATACAAACGACTATTGGGATAAACTAATTTCTCTGATGAACCACGTTGTGACACAGGGTTTCGCAGATGCCAGCCTGTTGGATTACATCACAGTGGTCCCAGATGCCGAAGCTGCAACACTGGCTTTGCGTGACGCTTTTTCCTGAGACCAAACTGGGATTGAATAAAGCACCAGCGCGGTCCAGATCATCGCGAAGGCCCCAACATGCCAGCCTGAAAACGGTTCAGAAAACACCACTACCGCGCACAAAAACTGCAAGGTTGGGTTCAAATATCCGACCAAACCAATCGTTGCCATGCTGGCCCGCCGTGCCGCAAAACTGAACAGGATCAGTGGAACTGCAGTCAGCGGACCGGCGAAAATCAACAGCCCTGTTGTCACCAAATTCTGCCCAAATGCAGCCTGACCATTGTGCCATGTTAGCAACAGAAAAATTACGGCAAATGGTACGACTAAAGTCACCTCGGAGGTGACAGACACAACAGGTCCAACCGACAGTTGCTTTTTCAACAGCCCGTAAATTGCAAATGTTCCAGCCAAGGTCAGTGAAATCCAAGGTGCGCCGCCTAGCCCATAGGTCAGAGCGCTCACTGCAGCCGCTGCTAAAGCAATTGCAGACCACTGTAGGCGTGCAAGTTTTTCACCAAAGATGGACCAGCCAAGGACAACCGACACCAAGGGATAAATGTAGTAACCCAAGCTGGCTTGGGTTGCCCGCTCGGTTTCAATCGACCAGATGAAGAGAAACCAATTAACAAGGATCATCAATGCCGCGAGTACTGTCAGGGTCGTGCTACGTCGATCAGAAAACGATCCTCGTATGTCCCGCAGACGTCCCTGCACGCCCAACAACACGACGAAAAACACAAAGGACCACAGCGTCCGGTGCGCCAAAACTTCAATTGCGGGAACGTCAGATAGCTGTTTGTAGATAAGAGACGATAGGCCCCAAATGATGCAGGAACCGATCATGGCAAGGATGCCTTTGGTGGATGATGTCATCGGTACCTCACGTTTGGGGAGCAACCTGCGGCATCTGGTGTGTCTGCACAATGCAAAACGCCCCAATCTTACGATCAGGGCGTTTCGTTTTAAGCATAAAAAACAAATTACATGCGTGACGCCACGTTTTCCCAGTTCACCAAATTCTCAAGGAAGTTGGTCAAATAAACAGGGCGTTTGTTCCGGAAGTCAATGTAATAGGAATGCTCCCAAACATCACAGCCAAGCAAAGCAGTTTGACCAAAGCAAAGTGGGTTTACGCCATTTTCGGTTTTTGTCACAGCCAATGAACCGTCAGCATTCTCCACCAACCATGCCCAGCCTGAACCGAACTGACCAGCGCCTGCTGCAGCGAATTGTGACTTGAACTCATCTACAGAGCCGAAGCTCTCTTTAAGTGCAGCTTCCAACTCAGATGGCATCGCGCCAGAATTTGGTGTCATCATTTCCCAGAACTGGTTGTGGTTCCAAAGCTGGGAGATGTTGTTGAAGATACCGTTTTGAGCCACGGAAGACGCATCATATGTGCCTTTGATGATCTCTTCGAGAGATTTGCCTTCCCACTCAGTGCCAGCAATCGCCGCGTTGCCGTTTGTGACATAGGCGTTGTGGTGCAGGTCATGGTGGAATTCCATGGTTTCAGCAGACATGCCGTGCGCAGCAAGTGCATCATGGGCGTACGGAAGATCAGGAAGTTCAAAAGCCATTCTATGGTCCCCTTTAGGATAAATTTATCTGAGCCTTAGGTGACATGAAGCGCGATCCACTTCAAGATCAAGAGGCAGTGGCAGCGTAAATATACGCAAACACAACATTTCCCCGGATTTCTTTACTTAAAGAAACCAACCTCAGACCCGTTTTGCGCTGCGACTTTTAGTAAATCAAAAACATATTGCGCATTTGAGCGGAAACAAACGACTTGGAAAGTATCTCGATCCACCACCCAAAAGGCTGCGGCCACCTGCGCCATACGCGTGCGACGGAACATGCCTGGCTTAAAAGCGTCGGGCGACAGATCCACTGGGGTCAGTTTCGCCATCACTTCGCGCGCACTGGGACCAGAAATACGCAAACAAGCGCGTGCATCCGAGACATCCACGGCCAGCGCATGTGCATTGCCCAGGGCTTTGTGCATTTTGGCCAATCTATCGGCCACCTGATCGTGGGGGCATAGCACCAACAACTCATCCGTACTCATCCAGCAGATACCAAAATCACCATCGTGGTTGGCCTGACCTTGAGCTGGCATTTCGACACCCGTGACGGAGGTCGCTGCCTTTTTCACGGCGGCTTTGCTCAGATCGCCCCGAAGGGTGATCATGCCTTGAAGACCGATTTCTTCGATATTTGCGATACCGCTGTTGTCTGTTGCCTTATCCAAGGCACTGATCAAATTAGACATTTGGCTTCTCCCTTTCGGGATCATAGAAAATTGGGCTTACGATTTTGGCTTCATAGTCTTTACCATCAATGCCCGGAAAGGTGATGACCTCGCCCATGCGGTCCGGTCCATGTAGAACCAGCCCCATCGCGATGCCGCGATCCAAGTTTGGAGAATGGTAACTAGAGGTAACGCGCCCAATCATGACGCGCTGTCCGTTGGCATTGGTCCCCTCGCCCACGGCATAGGCACCGTCTGGCAAAGTCGATCCATCAACAGTCTCAAGGCCAACCAGCTTCCAACGCTCATTACTCACCATGTGTTCCCGCTCTTGGGCACGTTTCCCTAAGAAATCCGTTTTCTTCTTCGATATCGCCCAGTTCAGGCCCAGATCCTGCGGAATGACTGTACCATCGGTTTCATCACCGATCATGATAAAGCCCTTTTCAGCCCGCAAGATGTGCAGACATTCGGTCCCGTAAGGCATCACACCCAGATCGGCACCAACCGCCATCAAGGCATCCCAGAACGCTTGGCCCTGTGAGGCGGCCACTGCGATTTCATATGACAATTCGCCTGAGAAGGAAATCCGGTAAGCCCGCACGTCAAAGCCGCCTAAGGTGCCGTCTCGCCACTCCATAAATCCAAACGCATCTGCACTCACATCCATGCCGCCCAGCGCTTCGAGGGCCTTATGTGCATTCGGACCAACAACGGCGACTTGGGCGTATTGCTCAGTCACGTTGGCCACATAGACGTTCCAATCCCACCATTCAGTCTGAAGCCATTCTTCCATGTGACCATGGATGGATTCTGCCCCGCCAGTGGTAGTATGGCATAGGAAAGTTTCGTCATCGATACGTGCCACTACGCCGTCATCGATCAAGAACCCGTTTTCAGAACACATCAGGCCATAACGGCATTTGCCGATCTTCAGGGTGCTCATCATGTTGGTGTAAAGCATATCAAGGAACTTGCCCGCATCAGGGCCCTTAACGATGATCTTACCAAGGGTGGAGGCATCCAGCAGACCAAGGTTCTCACGAGTGTTCTTTGTCTCCCGCATCACAGCATCATGCACGGTTTCGCCGTTTTGCACATATGCGTAGGGGCGACGCCATTGACCGACAGGTTCCCAGTACGCGCCGTTCGCCTCGTGCCAATCATACATTGGTGTACGCCGGATAGGTTGGAACACATCACCGCGTGCCTCGCCACCAATAGAACCCATTGAGATAGGGGTATAAGGTGGACGGAACGTGGTGGTGCCAGTCTGTGGGATCGGTTGGTTCAGACTGTCAGAGAGGATCGCAAGACCGTTGATGTTGCTAAGCTTACCCTGGTCCGTGGCCATACCAAGTGTGGTGTAGCGTTTGGCATGTTCAACGCTGGTAAAGCCCTCTTGGGCCGCCAGTTGCACGTCGCTGACTTTCACATCGTTCTGATAATCAAGCCAAGCTTTGGAACGCAACTTGTACCCCGCCCCTTGTGGCATCAGCCAAACGGGCAGCATCGCACGTTCTGTTGCTTCTTGCGCCATGGGCGCTTTGCTTAGTTTTCCTTTAAAACCAGCTGCTTTTGCAGCTGCATTGCCGCAGATATTGGCATCATTTAGGATCGCATTCAAAGATGTTTCGCCGTTTGCAGCACCTGCAACAGTGACAAAACCTTGGCCCTTATCGCCCAGTGGTGGGCAGTTAGGGTCTGGG
>JAOEQC010000013.1 GCA_028388995.1 Ascidiaceihabitans sp.
CGGGTAACGAGAATCGAACTCGTAACTAAAGCTTGGGAAGCTGCCGTGATACCTTTTCACCATACCCGCCACTGGGTCTCGCAATAGGCGATTGGGGTAGGGCGGTCAACCTATCCTCGGCGTCGTCTGCGGCGCCCACCACCTTCTTTGTCTCCACCGCCTGTGTTGAAGTTCACATCGGGTATAGTGACGATTGAATTTAGGATCGGAAACGGTTCTGCTGAGTTCGGGATCGCGGAGGCGTTTACAAAGTGCTCTTGAAAACGCGGCTCAATTGCCGTCTCGATTTTGTGAATGGAACGTACAGTCGATTCGATCTCTGTGCGTGCTTCGCGATTTAGAAGTGCAATACGCGCCCCTGTGCCTGCAGCGTTGCCAGCGGATGTAACCTTGTCCAAAGGTGCGTCGGGGATCATACCCAGCACCATCGCGTGTTTTGGTGAGATATGCGCGCCAAAGGCACCAGCCAGAACCACACGGTCCACTTTGTCGACATTGAATTTATCCATCAATAAACGGGCACCTGAGTAAAGAGCTGCTTTGGCCATTTGAATTTCACGGATATCGCGGTTTGTGACTGTTATTTTGGGGCCACCGCTTTCCGTCGCATCGTAAACAAGGAAGGAATAAGTACGCCCGCCCAAGAAGCAATTGGTAGACCCAGTCTGCTCTGGTGACCCGATCAGGCCGGGTCCATCTACAATGCCGGCAAGGCGCATTTCGGCGACCATCTCGATAATGCCGGAACCACAGATGCCGGTCACGCCAGTACCTGCGATGGCTTCATCGAAGCCGTCCTCGTCTGACCAGATGTCTGACCCGATCACACGGAAACGCGGAACCTTAGTAACAGGATCAATTTCTACTCGCTCTATCGCACCGGGTGCAGCGCGTTGGCCTGAGCTAATTTGAGCACCTTCAAAAGCGGGACCTGTTGGGGATGAGCAGGCAAGGACCTTTTCTTTATTGCCCAGAAGGATTTCAGCGTTTGTCCCTACGTCTACCACCAAAACAAGGTCTTCAGACTTGTCTGGTGCCTCAGAGAGCGCGACAGCGGCTGCATCCGCGCCAACGTGGCCCGCGATACACGGCAGGATGTAAATGCGGGCAGAGGGATGGATGTTTAGGTCTAAGTCATCAGCACGCAGGCGCAATGAATCCGATGTGGTCAGTGCGAAGGGGGCTTGGCCCAATTCAAAGGGATCAATGCCAAGGAACAGATGGTGCATAACTGGATTGCAGACGAACACAGCGTCTACGATCAATGCTTTGTCGATTTCGGCCTCTGTGCTGACTTGGGTAAACAAGGCGTTCATCCCCTCGCGCACGGCTGCTGTCATTTCTGCTGCACCACCGGCGTTCATCATTGAATAGCTGACGCGGCTCATTAAATCTTCGCCAAAGCGGATTTGTGGGTTCATGACACCAGAGGAGGCGACAACTTCACCTGTTTGCAAATCACACAAGTGCGCGGCAATCGTGGTAGAGCCCAGATCGACAGCAAGGCCGTAAACCGTACCCTCATAATAGCCCGGCCATATGTGCATAATGCGCGGCGCGTTTTCATCATCACCCAAGTGCACAGCACAGGTGACTTTCCACCCACCTTTGCGCAGGATTGGCTGCATCTTTTGCAAGATATGCAGATCGGCGTGTACATTCTCAAGCTGCCATTGCTCATTGAGTGCAATGCGCAATCGTTCAAGATCGCCCGTAGGGTCGTGCATGTCGGGTTCTTGGACTTCGACGTAATACAATTTGGTTGACGGGTTCATTACAATGTCACGCGCCTCAGCACGTTTGCGAACGACTTGTTTGTGCACTTGGCTTTCTGGTGGAACATCGATCACAATGTCGCCTTGCACAGTTGCTTGGCATCCCAAACGACGCCCTTCAACTAAGCCACGCTTGTCCTGATAACGTTGTTCAACACTGTTCCATTCACTCAACGCGCCGTCTTGAACTGTGACGCCGTGCTTAGAAAATTCGCCATAGCTGGGTGTGATCTGACATTTGGAACAAATGCCACGTCCCCCACAGACCGAGTCCAAATCAACGCCTAGCTTTCGTGCTGCTGTCAAAATGGGTGTGCCAATCGCGAAATTTCCGCGTTTGCCGGATGGGGTGAAAACGACGAGAGGATCAGTGCTCATTTACGTGCCCTTTGCAGTGTTTGAGCATAGCATAGAGCAGGGTTTTCAAAGGGAAAGATAAAGAGCGGCAAAACCTGTCCGGTGCGCGTCATTTTCGACATTTGGGCATATTTCCGAGGCTTGGAGCCTCCGGCGGGAGTTTATTGGGCAAGATGAAGGCGGGTTTGTGCGATGTCCCCTTTTCATTTGAGCAAAACCATGAGAGATGAAACCGCCAAATGGACACTCTGCATGCGAGGTGCGATATGGAGATTCGTGAGGCTTTGACCTTTGATGATGTTTTGCTTGTTCCGGGGGCGTCCGATGTGTTGCCGTTGACGGCTGATACGCGGACATTTGTAACCAAATCGATAGTGATGAACATTCCTTTACTGAGCTCAGCGATGGACACCGTTACTGAGGGACGTATGGCGATTGCCATGGCGCAAGCGGGCGGTATCGGTGTTGTTCACCGCAATCTCTCGATTGAAGAGCAAGCCCGTGAGGTCCGCCGCGTCAAGCGTTTTGAGAGCGGTATCGTCTATAACCCAATTACATTGCGCGCCAATCAAACGCTTGCAGATGCTAAAGCCTTGCAGGAACGGTATCGCGTAACTGGTTTCCCTGTCGTCGACGAGAACGATCGTGTTGTAGGTATCGTTACTAATCGCGACATGCGGTTTGCCAATGATGATGCGACTCCAGTTTCTGTTATGATGAGTACTGATAATTTGGCGATCCTGCATGAACCCGCTGATCGGGAAGAAGCAATCAGCCTAATGAAGGCGCGTCGGATTGAGAAGCTGTTAATCACGGATGGAACGGGCAAACTGACAGGCCTGTTAACGTTAAAAGATACTGAACAAGCTGTTTTGAACCCGACAGCCTGTAAAGATGAGCTGGGACGTTTGCGCGTTTCTGCTGCATCAACTGTGGGTGACGCGGGATTTGAGCGTACTATGGCGCTGGTTGAGGCTGGTGTGGATATGGTTGTGATAGATACTGCCCATGGTCACTCTGCTGGAGTTGCAGAGGCTGTACGTCGTGCCAAAACTATCTCTAGCGATATTCAAATTGTTGTTGGCAATGTTGTGACCGGTGCCGCTACCCGTGCCTTGATCGAGGCGGGTGCGGATGCGATCAAAGTGGGTGTTGGACCCGGTTCGATCTGTACCACGCGCATGGTTGCAGGTGTGGGCGTTCCACAACTGACTGCTGTAATGGATTGCGCTGCTGCTGCTGGCGATATTCCAGTGATTGCGGATGGTGGTATCAAGTTTTCGGGTGATTTTGCCAAAGCGATTGCGGCGGGCGCCTCATGTGCCATGGTTGGGTCAATGATCGCCGGTACAGATGAGTCACCAGGCGATGTAATCCTGTACCAAGGCCGTAGCTTTAAGAGCTACCGTGGCATGGGGTCATTGGGTGCAATGGCGCGTGGCTCTGCGGACCGGTATTTCCAAAAGGATGCGGCGAGCGACAAGTTGGTTCCTGAAGGTATCGAAGGCCAAGTGCCATACAAAGGCAGTGCAGGTGCGGTTATACACCAACTTGTTGGCGGACTTCGTGCCTCTATGGGTTATACAGGTAACGCGACAATCGCTGAGATGCGCAAAGGCTGTAGCTTTGTGAAAATCACAGGTGCTGGTTTAAGCGAAAGCCACGTTCATGACGTACGTATTACACGTGAAAGCCCGAATTACCGGATCGGTTGATCCACTTCTTCTTGCCGACTTCGGCCAATAGTTAGGAAACATATCATGACACCAGGCGCACGCGTGGCAGCAGCCATTGAAATCTTGGACATGATCCACGATGGACAAGCGGTTGAAAAATCCTTGACCGCGTGGGCGCGCCGCAGCCGTTTCGCAGGGTCCAAAGACCGTGCGGCGGTTCGTGATCACGTGTTTGATACGGTTCGCAACTGGCGAGCAGACGCAGTGCGTGGTGGTAGTGGAACAGGTCGTGGTCGCATGATTGGTCGTTTGCGAGCGTTCGATATGGATATTGATGTGTTGTTCCACGGCGAAGGCCATTCACCTGGACCGCTTACGGATGAAGAAAAAATTGCTGGGCAGCGACCAACTGAGCAGGCGGACGTCTGGAATATGCCTGATTGGATTTTGCCCGAACTTGAGCGCTCATTAGGCGAAAGTGCTGCGGATACCGCTGTCATGCTGCAATCGCGCGCGCCTATCACGCTACGGGTCAATCTGGCTAAATGTAATATAAGCCAAGCTGCCGCTGATTTGGCGGAAATTGGTGTCGAAACGCAGGCTAACCCGTTTTGTTCAACGGCGCTTACGATCACAGCTGGCGAACGAAAATTGCGTAACAGCCCTGCATATTTAGAGGGTTGGGTTGAACTGCAGGATGCATCAAGCCAAGCTATCGTTGCTGATCTTCCTGAAGCTGAGCAAGTTTTGGATTACTGCGCTGGCGGCGGTGGTAAAGCGCTGGCACTTGCAGCACAGGGTCGCAAAGTAATAGCACATGACATTAATTTTGATCGAATGATGGACATTCCAGCACGCGCTGAGCGGGCAGGTACAAGCATCAAACTTTTGGCGACTGATATGATCGAAGCTGAAGGGCTTTTTGATCTTGTGCTGGTTGATGCACCTTGTTCTGGTAGTGGTGCATGGCGTCGAAGCCCAGAGGGTAAGTGGGCCTTGACCGCGGAACGCCTGACTGAATTAACCGTGATCCAAGATAGTATTTTGGATGAAACTGTTCAGTATGTTTCTCAAGGTGGGGCCCTTGTCTTCGGAACCTGTTCAGTTTTCAAATGTGAAAATGAAGACCGGATTTCTGCCTTTCTTAAGCGTCATTCTGGATGGAAATGCGTAAAACAAACCCGCTTGGATGTATCTGAAATGGCTGATGGGTTTTTCGTCGCTCACTTGACACGCGAGTAAATCTACCCATTATTCAACCTTAGATGGTATTTCTGCACGATTAAGAGGTCATTAACTTTGCAGAAGCAATAACCACGACAGAGTTTCTGTTTCTGATTGGGATATCCTTGGGTGATAGCGCACTTTCCGTAAATTTATTGGGCCAGTTGGTTCAGGCGGACGTTGCTAAAATTGGGCGCGTCTTGGTTTCAGCGGTTTTAGTTGGCGGCCTTGGCCTGTTGTCGCCTATTTTTCCGGTCACATTGGCACTTGCCACAGCATCGTTGTCTTTGCTTGTTTTAGGTTTGGTTCTGTTTGCTATTGGTTGGCGAAACAATCGAAAACAACGTTTGGCTCTCACGATTGTTGGTGAATTTATCGAAAATGACGCTACACCTAGTTTTGTTGTTTTAAACGATGGCGAAATCAACTCAATTAACCAAGCCGCGCTTGCGAAGTTTGTAACATCGGCAGGTACAACTTTTGCGGCTGTTTTACATGGGGTATAGGCTTACTTTCCGCCTATACCCCATGTAAGTTTGCATACGTAGGTAGGTAGATATTAAATCGCTCGCGGATAGCTGCATCCAGCACCGGATCAAGCTGTGCCTTTGAGCGATGGCTCAAGATTTCTTCTTTTCGTGCAATCGCGTTTTCGATCAAATCAGGCTTGTCTTTCTCAGCCCATTCCTTTGGTGACATCCGGTTCCCAAAGGTCGGATAGACACAATCTGTCTGCATCCTAGCAAGCGTTTGATCCGTTCCAAGGTAATGACCAGGTCCGCCCATGCAAACCTCAGCAATCTGATCCAGCGCCATTGTTTCGTCATTCACCTCGACGCCGCGCACGCAACGCAACGCTTGGCCAATAATGTCATCGCCCAATATGAGGGATTCATGGCAGAACCCTAACAGGGACGCGTGCATCCCTGCAGCCTCATAAACCATGTTTACACCTGACAGCCCGGCCATGACGTTTGAGCACATCTGTTCCCAACCTGCCTGCATGTCTGGCATCTTGGAATCCGTGGCACCTGCCGCTGCACCGCCCGGTAGATCATAAAAACGGTGCATCTGGCCGCAACCCGCAGTCAGTAATGCCTGTTCGCCAGAACCGATAGACATAGCTCCTGTGCGCAAATCCAGTCCGAAAGGCCATGTGCCAAAGATCGCTGGCGCACCTGGTTTTACTGCGTTCACATAGACCAAACCTGCCAAACATTCAGCTACGGCTTGTACGATCGCACCCGCAATTGTGGAGGGAGCCGTGGCACCAGACATGCCTGCTGATAGCAGGAGAACGGGCATGCCAGCCTTGATGCATTCTTCCATAACTTGGCAGGATTCGGTTGCGAACTTCATTGGTGGCACAACAAAACAGTTGGAATTGGACATAAATGGACGTTCGCGCCATTTGTCTTCGCCCCCTGCAATCATGTGCAGCATTTCAATTGCGGGTGCCACGAACTCGGGTTCGGAAAAGGACATGCCAATGTGTTTGGTCGTTCCCGTGCAGGTTGCAAAGACGCTGTTGTATTCCATTTCACAATTGTCTGTGATGTCACGCGCAACCATCGGGCGTTGGCAAAAATGGATGTTGTCTAAGGTATCACAGATATGGGCCGCGTCATGCAGGTCTTGGATCGTGGATTCACGATAATGCCGGCCATGGACGTCTACCAAATGAACTGCAGCACCGGCAGTGCCGTAATGGACGCGGCTGCCGCCCAAATCCATGTCGTTAAGGCAGTCACGGCTGTGTAATGTCATGGAGCGGTTGGCTTTGGCTATTGTGTCCTCAACCAACGCACGGGGGAAACGGATGCGACCGTCTTCGCCCTCGGTGGCACCAACACTTGTTAGGTAAGCCGCACCTGAGGGCGGTGCATCCGCCAGCCCGATGGTTTCAAGGGCGGTTAGTGCTGCTTCGTGAATGTTCTGCACATCGATATCTGTGAGGGGATTATAGCGTCCACCGTCCATACCGGGGCGAATGGGGCGCATGTTTGCTGCTAAAGGTGCTGCGCGGGCTGCGCGGCGCGCGGCACGGCCACCGCTGCGGCCAGCGCTACGTGATGGGGTTTCGTCGTTCATGGGATGTATCCTGTTGGGCTAATGGCTGAATTGACTTCAGGTGCTGTCGATCAATTCAAAGCGGGGCGCCCCCGCGCCGCACGCCCACGTTCTGCGCCTATCGTACGCACAACCAGCTCAATTTTGCAGAAATTTTCCTGCATTGGCGTCCTCCCAAACGTTCCTTGAATGAATGTTGCAGCGAACAGATGTGCCCTGTCGAGCCTGTTTGCGACCTATGTCGCTTTTGAATCATCCGCGGGGGGATTACTGTAGATGCTATTCAATTTTTGTGGAGGTCTGCACGGTATGAAAGTGCACAGGTCGTTTGGTAATTTTGTCGCTGGAATGCTGAAATTCAATTTGTTTAGAACATCGGCTTTGCTCAGGTAGATGGACCAGTCTCTGCAGGCCTGCACTGTCGAATAAGTAGATGGTAAGGTGAACAATGAACAGGATCTTGAAGTGAAACCTTTAGTGACATTTGCAGCCCCAATCGTGACCGCGACACCAGCCTTTGCGCATATCGTTCCGTGTCTAATTTGGATCAATTTGGCAGAGGTGCAACTGCGCCCCCCTATTTCACCAGCGTCCAGATGCACCGCCACCGCTAGAGCGCCCACCGCCAAACCCGCAGTTTTTGGAATCAGAGCGGTGGTTGATCACGTAGTTTGAGCTTTCGGAATGGTCGCAGCGGGTACAGTGCAACGTTTTGCGCCCCGATCTTTTCGCCGTACTGCTGGCATTGCGCGTGGTCTTTCGTCTGATCCGTAGAGCACCGCGATGCATACAGGATGGGCACTTGCACAGTTTGGACGCCCTATCACCCAGCCAGCGGCGGAAAGTGAACGCAACGGCTGCGAAAAGGCCAACGATGAACACCAGCGGGCTGTTGTTTGATTTTGGGGCAGGTTGCCCCTTTGCATAGGGACGGGCCAGCAGGGCAATTGTATCTGCCACACCGTTTTTGATCCCACGTGCGTATTTATCGCTGCGAAAAGATGGCAAATAACTGCGGTCAATGACCCGACCAGCCTCGTTGTTCCAACTTGCGTCGTATCCAGCACCAAGTTCAATTCGCATGGCACGGTCATCTGGTAGGACCAAGACCAATATGCCGTCATTGCGCGTTGCATCCCCAATACCCCAATCGTTTAACAGATTGGCGGCAAACTCTTCTAGTGTTTCGTCAGGCGCATAGGGCGCTTGGCGTTCCAACGTGACAACGGTCATTTGAATGCCGGTGTCGGCCTTCAACGAATTCAGCATGCCGCGCACCTCTGCCAGATCCTCAGTGTCAAGCAATTGGACGAAATCGTTTACATGCGGCGAGATCGGCGAAGGATATGGCTGTGCGATGCTGGCCATAGGAAAAAGGCAAACGATTATGGCAAACAAAAAATGTCGCATCATTAAATTTCTCAAACGATCAAAGTATCCGCAAACTCGCATAGGGTTTCTAGCGCCTGGACAAACGCACCATCCTCAATGGTCATCGCCACCCGGATATGGCCTGCCGCTGCCGCGCCAAAGCTTTCTCCGGGCATAACAGCGATATGGTGCGTCTCTAGCAATGCATAGGCAAAGGCTTCACCACTCATTCCAGTCGCGCGAATGTCCAGCATCATATACATTGCACCCTGTGCTGGGATCAGCCCAACGCTGCTTTGGTGCTCTAGGATTTCTTGGCCCAGAGCGCGGCGGTGGCGGAAAGGCGCAGCAACGTCTTCTTCAAACGCAGGCCCTTGGTTTAGAGCAAAGTCACTGGCGTCCTGAATAAAGCCAGCGACGCCATATGTGGTGTGTGTGGCAAGGTTGATCAGGCTTTCGATCACTTCAGCTGGTCCAACGACCCATCCACACCGCGATCCCGTCATCGCGTGGGATTTGGACATCGAACCCACAACCAAAGTGCGTTGCGCCATATCGGGCAATGCGCGCGGGCTGATGTGTTCACCATCCCACACTTGAGTGTCATAGACTTCATCAGAGATCAGCCACAAATCATGCGCTTTGCAGACATCCGCGATGCCTTCCAGCGTTTCACGCGCATAGACTGTGCCGGTGGGATTGTTCGGTGTGTTGATCAACAGGGACCTTGCACCCGCTGCACAGGCGTCGATATCGCCAGTGCGGGGTTGGAATGCATCCTCTGCCCGTGTCTCGATTGCCTTTGGGATAGCACCCACGCCGCGCAACGTTCCGGGGTAGGTGGCATAGAACGGATCAAGGTACAGCGCGGTGTCACCCGCGTCACACGCCACCATGTGCGCGGCGAACAATGCGGCTTGTCCCCCAGGGGTGATCAATACGTTCTGAGGGCCTGTCGGGACGCCTGTGCGCTCTTGGACACGTTTGGCCACAGTCTGGCGTAATGCATCTGTGCCGGGGACAGCAGCATAGCCTGTATGTCCTCCCATCGCAGCCTTGTGCATATCCTGCAAAATAGGCCCAGCGGTGCGGATGTCGTGTTCACCAATAGTGAGCTCAATCACATCAATACCGTCTTTAATCATCTCACGGGCTTTGATGAACACCTCCCAACCGTCAGAACCATCACCCAATAGGCCAGATATACGTTGAGAGAGTTTCATAAGGTGTCATCCTGTTAGCGTGGCGTTCGGCAAAGGGGACAGAGCCGCGCAATATTGTCAATTGGCTGTGTCGGGGGAAAGACAGCTATACGGGCTAGGTTCATTAATCAACATGGCCCGCTGATTGTTTTTAATCCAGTTCAAGAACAATCTTACCGATATGTCATTTTTCACCAAAAGCGCTTTGTGCCTTTGCTATTTCGCGCAGCGGATAGGCCTCAGCCACCAGAGTGCGATTTCTTTATGCTCGATCCGTTTTACAAGGTTCTTGAATACCTGCGGCTCAAGGACAGTACAGCCAAAAAAGCTGAGGTCTTTAGGGTAAAGGGAGCGTACATCTAGTTCAACGATCGGACCAGCGATTGCACCAGCTACAGCATACCGCCCATGAGGGCGCAATACATCAAGCAATGCGGGCCATTGGGGGGCAGCGACCAAGTCAATGGCGACATCAACGCCAGTTGCTCCTATAGCAGCAATTAGATCATCACCTCGATCAATGGTCTTCAGTGCACCCAGTTCTAAGAGGGCCTTTGCTTTGGAGGCGCTGGTAACTGCAATCACCTTTGCACCACGCGCTTGCGCCAACTGAACAGTTGCGGATCCGACACCACCAGATGCGCCCGATACCAATACTGTTTCACCCTCGCGCAGGTTGGCACGCGTCAGCATATTTTCGGCTGTAGAGTACGAACAAGGGAAGTATGCCAATTCAGTGTCGGTCAGTTCGCAATCGATTGCGTGCGCGTATTGGTTAGCAATCCGCGTATACTAAGCAAAGCTACCGTCACACTTAGACCCGAAGTACCAAGGCGTCTCTAGTGTTTTGCCATTCACCTCACGAAGGCATGGTTCGATCAATATGCGTTCGCCAATGCGGGCAGGATCAACCGCGGTGCCTACAGCAACAATTTCGCCGCAAACATCTGCGCCTTGAATGCGCGGGAATGTAGGGGGGGAACCGGTCCATGCTGCATCGTCAGGAGATGAATCACCCTTTGAATACCATCCATTACTCGTATTGATTTCCGTGTTGTTGACCCCTGCGGCTTTGACCCTGACGATTACATCGTTTTCAGAGGGGGTGGGTACAGGCAGGTTATCGCGCCACGCAAGCATTTTGGGACCACCGATGCCAATAAGAGCAACGCCAGACATTGTTTCGGGTAAAGCCATCTTGGTCTCCAATATTTTGAAAGCGGACATTTTTGGAATACCTCAGGACTTTCAATCTGAACGTGAAGCGATCTTGCTGCATCCGCCCCAAGTACACCGCAGACATGTGCAGTTTAAAAGATGTAGATTTCCCCAAACACTTGACCCAGCGCCCATATGCAGGCTAGGCAATAACAATGACAAAGGGTGCAACCATTATTATTTGCTGCATTACCTGCTGAACCATTCCAGCGGGACTTTCTGTCATTCCATCTTCAGACTAGAATTGTTATGCCCCCGCTGACTTGCGTAAGGACGTACACCATGACTGACATTTATCTATACAACACTAAGACACGGACCAAGGGGCAGCAGTTCACGCCCATTGATGACAAAAACGTGCGGATGTATGTCTGTGGGCCTACGGTATATGACCGGGCCCACCTCGGAAACGCGCGTCCTGTGATTGTGTTTGATGTGCTCAACCGATTGCTGCGTCATGTGTATGGGGACAAACACGTCACCTACGTGCGCAACTTCACGGATGTGGATGACAAGATCAACGCACGCGCAGCTGAAAGCGGCCGTAGCATTGGCGATATCACGGATGAGACGATCCAGTGGTTCCTAGACGATATGGGGGCAGTGGGGGCGATCGAACCTTGCCACATGCCACGTGCCACCGCCTATATCGCGCCTATGGTTGCTATGATCGAAGACCTGATTGCCAAGGGACACGCCTATGCGGCCGAAGGGCATGTGTTGTTCTCTGTCTCTAGTTACGCAGAGTACGGTGCACTCTCTGGTCGCTCTGTGGATGATATGATTGCGGGGGCAAGGGTAGAGATAGCCCCATACAAACGCGATCCTATGGATTTTGTCCTATGGAAGCCATCAGACGCAGATACCCCCGGCTGGGACAGCCCATGGGGCCGTGGACGTCCGGGTTGGCATATTGAATGCTCCGCTATGGCGCATGACCTACTGGGCGCACAGTTTGATATTCACGGTGGGGGGAATGACCTGACCTTCCCACACCACGAGAACGAGATAGCCCAGTCCAAATGCGCAGGCCACGATTTCGCGAACGTATGGCTGCACAATGAGATGTTACAGGTAGAGGGCAAGAAGATGTCCAAAAGCCTTGGCAACTTCTTCACTGTTCGTGATCTGTTGGATCAGGGGGTATCGGGAGAGGTCATTCGCCTTGTGATGCTATCCACGCATTACCGCAAACCTATGGACTGGACAGAGACCAAACGTAAGGAAGCAGAGAATACACTTTGCGATTGGATATCTGTTCTGCAAAAGCACGGGTACTCTGCCAAGACAGTAGAGATGCTAAAGGCTGCTGGGGACTGGACAGCGGATGTTGAATTAATGGGTGTTCTAGGTAATGACCTGAACACACCGGGTGCATTGGCACGTTTGCATGTTCTGTCTAAGGGCCGCACCGCCGAAGCCCTTGCACCGTTTGCGCATGGGCTAGAGACCTTGGGTCTTGTGTCTGATTGGAGCGCGGTTGAAGCCTCTGCTTCTGAAAGGGATGATCTGGCCGATTGGATTGCCCCAGTGATTGATCGTCTGTTGGTTGAGCGCAGCACGGCACGCGCCGATAAAAACTGGGGCGAGGCTGATCGCCTGCGTGATTTGCTTAATGCTTCGGGTGTTCAAGTGACAGACATTGCGGGTGAAGCAACCTGGGCCCAAGGTCCAGACTTTGATCCAAGCGTGTTGGAGGCCCTCATATGAGCAAAGAACGCCTATACCTTTTCGACACCACCCTACGCGACGGGCAGCAAACCCAAGGCGTACAGTTTTCAACCAACGAAAAGATTCAGATCGCGCAGGCCCTTGATGCGCTGGGCGTGGATCATATCGAGGGCGGTTGGCCGGGTGCAAATCCAACCGACAGCGCGTTTTTCGACGAAGCCCCAAAAACCCGCTCTACGATGACCGCATTCGGGATGACCAAACGCAAAGGTATCTCGGCGGAAAACGACGATGTGCTAGCTGCGGTGATCAATGCCAATACGGCTGCGGTCTGTCTAGTTGGTAAAACCCACGAATTTCACGTCAAAACCGCGCTGGGCATCGAGTTGGATGAAAACACTGATAACATCGCTCGCAGCTTTGCCTATCTCAAGGCGCAGGGGCGCGAAGCGATCTTTGACGCCGAACACTTTTTTGATGGCTTTAAGGCTAACCCAGAATACGCCCTTGAAGCGATCAAAGCGGCCTATGACAACGGCGCACGCTGGATCGCGCTGTGTGACACCAACGGCGGCACCTTGCCCGCAGACGTGGGCAGCATCACGGCGGAAGTGATTGCAGCGGGTATTCCGGGCGACCACTTGGGTATTCACACCCATAACGACACCGAAAACGCCGTGGCCTGTTCGTTGGCCGCTGTGGACGCAGGTGCGCGCCAAATCCAGGGGACGTTGAATGGGCTGGGGGAGCGTTGTGGTAACGCTAATCTTGTGACCCTGATCCCGATCCTGTTGTTAAAAGAACCATACGCCAGCAAATTTGAAACAGGCGTGCCTGCGGATGCATTGCAAAACATATCCCGTACCAGCCGTATGTTGGACGAAATCCTGAACCGCGTTCCGCAAAAACAGGCGGCTTTTGTCGGCTCATCGGCCTTTGCACACAAGGCGGGGCTGCACGCGAGTGCAATTCTGAAAGACCCAACAACTTACGAACACATCGAGCCATCGTTGGTTGGCAATGAGCGCGTGATACCGATGTCAAACCAAGCGGGGCAATCGAATCTGCGCCGTCGCTTGGAATCCGCAGGGATCGAAGTCGCGCCAAAAGACCCAGCATTGGGCCGCATTTTGGAACGCATCAAGGTGCGGGAATCCGATGGGTATTCCTATGACACCGCGCAAGCCAGTTTCGAGCTGTTGGCGCGCGATGAATTGGGCCTTATGCCAGACCTGTTCGAGGTGAAACGCTACCGCGTGACTGTCGAACGTCGCAAAAACAAACATGATCAAATGGTTAGCCTGTCAGAGGCTGTGGTTGTCGTTAAGGTGAACGGTGAGAAAAAGCTGTCTGTCAGTGAATCCATGGATGAAACAGGCGGTGATCGTGGTCCTGTGAATGCATTGTCCAAGGCATTGGCCAAAGACCTTGGCCCGTATCAATCAATGATCGACGACATGCACCTTGTTGATTTCAAAGTGCGGATCACTCAAGGCGGGGTCGAAGCCGTGACGCGCGTGATCATCGATTACGAGGACGGGCAGGGCAACCGTTGGTCCACAGTTGGTGTCAGCGCGAACATAGTTGATTCATCGTTTGAGGCGTTGCTTGACGGTATCCGTTGGAAAATATTGCGCGATACATCTATCAAAAAGAAACCTTGACGTTACATTTTTACGCCCTCAATTTAACTCAAAGGTTACATTGAGGGCGTAAGATATGACGATACAAGATACAGACATTTCAAAAGTTCGCACAATCCTGTTGGAATTAACGGGGTTAAGTTGCCTGCTTTACGCCATCTTGGCTGTTACGCAGAACACGCCACAAACGATTTGGTGGTTTGTACCAACGGCAATGGGTGTGTTTACTGGAGTCGGTACCTTTGTCGCTTTCGCAATGGCAGACCCAGCGTCGCGCTGCATGGCAACGGATGAGATGTACACTTTGATCACTCACCGCGCACAGCGACACGCTTACTGGCTTTTCTTAGGTCTATATCCCGCATTCGCGGTAATTATCATGACGACGGGCCTTGAATGG
Source organism: Ascidiaceihabitans sp. (assembly GCA_028388995.1). Classification (GTDB taxonomy): domain Bacteria; phylum Pseudomonadota; class Alphaproteobacteria; order Rhodobacterales; family Rhodobacteraceae; genus Ascidiaceihabitans. The sequence goes on from JAOEQC010000013.1 coordinate 14,608, forward strand.
AACACGGCCTTCGCAGCGATGGGCACCCTCACAGGCGCGGCTTACTTATTGCTGCTCAAATTTTATGAATGGCGCATGTCATGAGTGGGCTGCACAACTCCCTCAAAGAATTGCGTAAGGTCAAAGGGTTAACCCAAGCTGACCTAGCGAGTGCCGCAGGTGTGTCACGTAAAACGATTAATACCATTGAGAACAAAGTCTTCGTGCCCTCAACCGTACTGGCGCTGACCTTATCCAAAGTTTTGGACGTTTCTGTACATGACATTTTCGAGTTGGAAGAATGATGGTGAAAAAGATGCTTACAATGATTGTTACCTCTGTCTTAATCACCCTTGGCGTTGCTGTCCTTTTGGTGGTCACAGACCCTATTAAAATGCGACCGCCTATCGAAAGCTTGGATTTTGATGCGGCACTGGGCCAAGATTTAAACGGCCTACCTGAAACTCAATCTGTCACGATGCGTGATGGAAATGCCATTGCTGTGCGCAGGTATGGTGCAGGGGGTGTCGAAAAGCCCTTGTTGATCATGGTGCAAGGTTCTGGCTGGCATGGGATGCAGTTTCACGGGTTGGCCAAAGGGTTGGCGGCGCAAGCAGATGTAGTGGTCCCAGATTTGTGTGGACACGGTGTGACCCCACTAAGGCGCGGTGACATTGATTATATCAACCAGTTTGAGGATGATCTGGCGGATCTGATCAAAGCAACCGCACAGCGCAATCAAAAGGTTGTCATGCTTGGCCACTCCTCTGGTGGCGGCCTTGTGGTGCGCTTTGCTGGCGAAAAACACTGTTAAATAATTGATCACGCTGTGCTTTTGGCCCCATTTTTAAAACACAACGCGCCCACAACCCGCGAAAATTCGGGCGGATGGGCACATGTGCACCTGCGTCGCTTGATTGGGCTGTCGATATTGAATACTTTCCGAATCAAGGCCCTGAGCCATCTTGGCGTGATCCAATTCAGTATGCTACAGCGGGTTTTAGAAGGACCTTTGGGTGACACTGCCGTAACGCAATATATAGTTATCGTTTGAACACTGACTTTGCACCTCGCGGCGGCTATCTACGCGACATTGCTGCACTTCCAGCGTTCACTGTCATCACTGGGTCCGCGGATGAATCATTTGTCGTGGCACAATATCAACCTTTGATGTCGTCTGTGACTGGCAAGGGGCGCTATCTGGTGGTACCCGACATCGGGCATCTTGCGATTGTGGATGCAGATGAAATGCTTGCTGCGATCAAAGAGGACTTCAGTGGAATTTAACGATGATATAATAGCCTGCGCTGGCTTGGTTGAACGGGGCGATCCGGATCGCTTTCGCACTGTGATGGCAGCCCCATTGGCTGCGCGTCCTGTGATGTTTACGCTTTATGCCCTGAACGTCGAAGTTGCACGCGCCCCATGGGTGACCAAAGAGGCGATGATCGCCGAGATGCGTTTGCAATGGTGGCGCGATGTTTTGGAAGAAATCAGTCTCTGCAAAGCACTGCGCAGACATGAGGTGGCAACACCGTTGTCCAAAATTCTCACGCCCGGCGATGCCAAGATGTTAGATCAGCTGGTGGCGATAAGGCGTTGGGATATTTACAAAGATGCGTTTGAGGATGCAGATCACTTTACGAATTACATCGACCAAACAGCAGGGCACCTCATGGTTGCCACAGCAAGATGTTTGGGCGAATGTGACGAAGCTGTGGTGCGCGATGTGGCCTATGCGGCTGGCTTGGCCGCGTGGTTCCAAGCGGTACCAAAGCTTGAAGAAAAAAAACGCATTCCAATGGTCGATGGACGCGTAGAAGCGATCCAAGAGTTGGCGCAATCTGGCCTTGACCGCCTTACCAAGGCGCGCAAATCGCGCAGCGCCGTGTCCAAGGCATCACGTCCTGCTTTGTGGTCAGCGCTATCTGCGCAAAAGGTGCTGCAACAAGTAATCATAGATCCCTACATCGTGGCAGAGGGTGCCATACGCCCTGTTCAGGGCAACCTTGCATGGGCTGCCTTAACAGGGCGCTGGTAACTTAGGACGCTGGCTTTTCTTCAGGCCGCGTCACCAACCAGATCAATGCACCGGCGGCTAGAACCAAGAATGGTGCCATCGCATAATTCACTGAAGCCCAGCCTTGAACCGCGCTGCCCCCAGAACAATTCATCAAACCGCCTGAGGCAAGCGACGCGATCGTGACGCCACCAAAGACCAACAAGTCATTCAGGCCCTGCATGCGTCCACGCTCGTGAACTGTATGTGCACCGGCCAACATGGATGTGGCCCCGATAAAGCCAAAATTCCAGCCAATACCCAGTAATATCAATGCTATAAAGAAGTTGGGCAGGGCTACGCTGCTCAGCGCAACGATGCCAGCACTGCCAAGGATCGCAATGCCCAGTCCCATGATTTTTTCAACGCCAAAGCGGGCGATCAGGTGGCCGGTAAAGAAGGATGGAATGAACATCGCCAAAACGTGGCCCGTGACCACATCCGCGGCGGTGCCCTTGGTGAACCCGCAGCCTACAACGGCCAAAGGCGTTGATGTCATGACCAAGTTCATCAAGGCGTAAGATACCATTGCGCAGATTACGGCGACCGCGATCCGTGGTGTTTTGATCAGCTCCCAACGGGTACGCCCTTTTGGGGTGTCTGCAGTCGGGGCCTCAGGTTTGGGCATATCGACGAATAGAAACAGGGCTGATCCGACGACATTGATGACGATCACCGCCAAATAAGTCCCAAGGAAAGGGACCACCATCGCGTCAGAGGTGACTTTAAACAATTGTGGGCCAAGCACGGCAGCAACAAGCCCACCTGCCATAACGTATGAAATCGCCTTGGGACGGAACGCATCGGACGCGGAATCTGCCGCAGCAAAGCGATAAAAGCCCTGCGCAGACATGTAGACGCCGGTAAAGAAGCTCCCCAGCAAGAATAATGGGAAACTGCTGACGTATAATGCGTAGGCACAAACGGCTGCACCAATAGCTCCACCCAACGTTCCCAACCAAAAGCCAACGCGACGGCCATAGTTTTGCATGATCGCTGAAACGGGCGTGGCAGACAGCATTGATCCCAGCACGATCATCGAAATCGGCAATGTTGCAAAGCAAACGTTTGACGCCAGAGATTGTCCCGCCAATCCACCAATCGTGAAAATGAGCGGCATCTGCGCGCCCAAAATTGCTTGGGCCAAAACCAAAACGGTGACGTTGCGAACGGCACGTTTGTGCGAAACGGGATCTGAATTTAAATCTGTCATGAATTCGCGATAGCCCTTAGGTTGAACATGGGCAATAGGCCCTTGCTCTAACGCTAGGTAAAATGATGAAACTGCTATTGATTGCGGGAATGGGGGAAAGCGTCGCTTTGGCGCGTGAACTCTCTGTAATTGAAGGGCACGAAGTCATTTGTGTGACCGAAGGGCGCGCAGTCGCCCGCGCCGAACCACCTGCAAAAATATATGACGGTATATTTGAAACTGATGTGGATTTTGCCGGATACGTAGCCTCTGAGAGGTTTGACATGGTTGTGGATGCGGCCCATCCGTTTGAGGCCCGCCTTGGCAGCATCGCACGCGGTTTGGAACTGCCTTACCTGCGCGTCACACGCCAAGAATGGACGCCCAAGCAGAATGAGGACTGGATTAACGTTGCCTCTATGAAAGAGGCTGTGGTTGCCGTCCCGAAGGCCGCGCGCGTGTTCCTTGCCACAGGGCGGGGCAGTGTTCATGCGTTTCAGGATCGCGCCGATGCCTACGTCATGTGTCGTCAGCTCGAACAACATGACCGTGCCTTTCCCCTAGAAAATGGCGAATACATATTTGGCGAAGGTCCGTTTTCAGTGACCGCAGAAATGCAAACACTTCAATCTCTTAAGGTCGATTGCCTGATCCTGCGCAATTCAGGCAGCGTTCAGGGACGCAGCAAAGTCGATGCGGCTGGTAACCTTGGGATAAAGGTTATTATGATCCAAAAAAGCGATATGGGCTTGCCCCAATTACAAACAGCAACATTCATGGATGTCGCAAAGCGAGTGGCTGATTATGCGGATCATTGAAACAGACGCGGATGTGAGTGAGGGTGCTGCGTGGCTTGGCACACACGATGAACGCCTTGCCTATGCGTTGTCCCAAACGGGGCCACTGCCGCTGCGCCGCAGACCCGATGGCTTTGCCCAATTGCTCAGTGCGATCATTTCACAACAGGTGTCGGTCGCCTCTGCTGCTGCAATCTGGAAACGGATGGAAGATGCAGGCTTGACGACTGAAACCGCAGTTCTAGCCGCGGGTGAGGAGGGGCTGCGTGGTGCCGGACTAAGCCGCCAAAAGATTGCTTATTCCCAAGCCCTCGCTGAGTCGCAGATTGACTATGATGCACTGCGCCATGTGCCAGATGCTGATGTGATGGCGACCCTTACCGCTGTCAAAGGCATTGGGGTTTGGACGGCCGAAATCTATGCGATGTTCTCACTGGGGCGCTGCGATGTCTTTGCGCCGGGTGATTTAGCGCTGCAAGTCGCGGCCCAAGATCTATATGGGTTGGCGGATCGACCAAAGGAAAAAGAGCTGCGGCAGATGTCGCTGGACTGGACGCCATGGCGGTCGGTTGCAGCGCGGCTGTTGTTTGCATACTACCACATTGCAAAGGTCAGGGAAGGTATCTGATGACACGAGTATTGAATGCAGAGCGGCGCGAGCCAATTTCGGGCGAAACACGATCCGTTGTTGTGTTTTTGCACGGCTACGGAGCCAACGGCGCAGACCTTTTGGGGTTGGCTGATCCGCTGAGCGAGCACCTTCCAGATACCTTGTTTATCGCACCTGATGCGCCTGAAATGATCCCAGGTATGCCAAACAGATACCAATGGTTCCCGATCCCGTACATCGACGGCTCATCTGAGGAAGAATCAGAACGTGGCATGGACTCCGCTGTTGAGGATTTTAATTCCTTCTTGGATGCCCTGATGGTCGATGAAGATGTTCTTCCTGAACAGGTTGTTCTGTTCGGATTCTCTCAAGGGGCCATGATGAGCCTGCACATCGCGCCGCGCCGCGAAGATGAACTTGCAGGCGTTGTTGCCATTGCAGGGCGTTTGTTGCGTCCAGATTTGTTGGCTGACGAAGTTGTAGGCCGTCCACCAATCTTGTTGGTCCATGGCGATCAAGACGATGTTGTGCCACCGCAATCCCTGCAATTGGCAGCCGAAGCCTTGCAAGAAGCGGGATGGAAAGACGTCTTTGCACACGTGATGAAGGGCACCGCCCATGGGATCGCACCTGATGGCATGTCTGTCTCATTAGCCTTTATGCGTGACAAAATAGGGCTCTGATCCGTAACCATAGCGTTACATATTTAGCCTAATTCATACACGAGATGTTGTGGGGCAGCTTGGGGTTGCAAGCTGTCAACCACGACCTATAGTCATAAGTGCAGGATCAGGGATCCGTCCCCGAGAATGCTGTTGGACGCAGTATGGGTAAGGATGGCACGCAATATGGCCAATGACTTAAGCAGTACTCTTAACTATGACGTTCGTGTAGATTTTCTGCGCGGTGCTGGTGCGATGAGCAAACATCCCGCGTTAGTGCTGAATGCGGATTATAGACCGCTCAGTTATTATCCACTTTCGTTGTGGACATGGCAGGACGCCGTCAAAGCCGCGTGGCTGGACAGGGTCGACATCGTGTCCGAGTACGACGACGTGGTCCATTCCCCAAGTACGGTGATCAGAATACCATCCGTTGTTGTCCTAAAAGATTATGTCAAACCTCAAAAGCGCGTGGGCTTCACGCGCTTTAATTTATTTTTGAGGGATGAATTCAGATGTCAATATTGTGGAAAGAGTGGTGAACTTACCTTTGATCACGTTGTTCCACGTGCCTCTGGGGGTGTGACCAGTTGGCAAAACGTTGTTGCGGCCTGTAGCCCATGCAATCTGCGCAAAGGCTGCAAATCGCTTCACCACACAGTAATGAACCTGAGGAAACCACCGCGCCAACCTGCAGCCGAGGAATTGCGCAACATGGGCCGCAAATTCCCACCCAACCATCTTCACGACAGTTGGATGGACTTTTTGTATTGGGATGCAGAGCTAGAGGCGTAATTAGCCAGCCCGCTGCAACATTCCAAACAGGTCGCGTGGGTCTTCTGGATCTGCCAGCAGATCAAGCGGATGGAACAGTTTGGTCGCTTTGATTTGATCGCGCACATAGCGCAGGGCGCTAAAGTCCTCGATTGCGAAGCCGACACTGTCAAACAGGGTGATCTGTGCCTCTGATGTGCGCCCATCGGCCTGTCCCGTCATGACCTGCCAAAGTTCAGTGACCGGATGATCCGCCGCCAATTGCTGAATTTCGCCTTCAATCCGTGTCTGTTCGGGATATTCTACAAAGATCGTTGAACGATGCAGAATCGCTTCGGCCAGTTCTGTTTTGCCCGGGCAATCGCCACCAATCGCGTTGATGTGTACACCCGCGCCGACCATGTTGTCGGTGAGGATCGTGGCATATGCCTTGTCAGCCGTGCATGTGGTGATGATATGGGCACCCTCAATGGCCTCTTGGCCGGTTTTGCAGGCGACGACTTTCATACCAGTGCTTTGCAGGTTCGCCGCACACTTGGCTGTGGCGGCAGCATCAATGTCATACAACCGCACCTCATCAATCCCAACGATAGCTTGCATGGCAGTTGCCTGAAATTCTGACTGTGCCCCATTGCCGATGATGACCATGACGCGTGCACCTTTTGGGGCCAATAATTTTGCCACAACAGCCGACGTCGCAGCTGTGCGCAGGGCTGTGATCAAGGTCATCTCTGACAACAACACAGGATAACCACTGGCCACATTCGCCAACAATCCAAAGGCCACAACAGTTTGTAACCCTTCTTCGGTGTTCTTAGGGTGGCAATTGACGTATTTAAATCCGTAGTCCTGACCATCCGAGGTTGGCATCAACTCCATCACACCATCTTCGGTATGACTGCCAACGCGTGGGGTTTTGTCAAAGCTCTCCCAGCGTTTAAAATCGTTCTCAATATAGCCCGCAATGCCTTTCAGCATGTCATGCAGCCCAATGTGGTGGATCAGCTTCATCATGTGGTCGACAGAAACAAAAGGGACCAGTGCTTTGTCGGAGGGGTTCAGGTTAATCATATCAGTGTCCTTAATCAAAAGCGCGGGTAGGGCGGTCAAACACTTTGCGCCCCATGGCAGAGGCGGTCAGTTCGACCATCAGTTGTGCGGTACGGCCGCGTTCATCGAGGAACGGATTGAGTTCGACCAAATCCATTGATGTCATCAAGGCGCTGTCGTGTAGCATCTCCATCACTAAATGGGCTTCGCGTACTGTGGCACCGCCAGGGACAGTTGTACCAACGGCCGGAGCCACGGATGGATCAAGGAAGTCAACATCCAACGAGACATGTAGCAGGCCGTTGGCGGCCTTCACATCTGCAAGGAATTGGGCCAGTGGCTTTGCAATCCCACCTTCATCAATTGCACGCATGTCATAACCGCGGATGGCCGTGTCTTGCATATCCTCGCGTTCGGCCTGATCCACGGACCGCAGACCAATGAGGCAGATGTTCTCATGGGGCACAGGGTGTTCAAATGTCGGGAACCCATCGAACCCTTCGCGCCCTGACAAATAGCCAACGGGGGTGCCGTGCAGGTTGCCAGAACTGCTGGTGTGGGGCGTGTGGAAATCCGTATGTGCATCAAGCCACAGGATGAACAGTGGCCGGTCGACTTGTGCCGCATGGCGTGCAACGCCCAAAACGGTGCCAAGCGATAGGGCGTGATCGCCACCCATAAAGATAGTAACACTGCCTTTCATTGCGGATTGTGCAGCGTCAGCCAGTGCTTCGGTCCATGCGATGTTTTCGGGAAGGGCATATATCGTCTCAGATGGCGCGGCCTTGTGCGCATTGGGCGCGACATTACCTGCGTCTTCGACGCTATGGCCTAATTCGCGCAATGCCTCCTGTAAACCGGCCGTGCGGTACGCATCTGGACCCATAAGGCATCCTGCGCGTCGCTTGCCACAATCCAGTGGGGCGCCGATGAGTGTGATATCATGTGTGTTCATTGTTGGTCCCATTTTAGCTTTGAGAGCAATATGATGAATGAATTGGTTGCATTGCAGTCATCAAATTGACCATAACGAAACCTAATTAACCGATATGGATGTAATTATGAACGAAACGGATGCCGCCATAATTGCAGCCCTTCGCCATGACGCGCGTGCTTCGCTGTCTGATTTGGCTGCACGATTAGGCGTATCACGCACCACGGTCAGAGGGCGCATTGAGCGGCTGCGCCAAAAGGGTGAGATTGTTGGTTTTACCGTTGTGATGCGGCAGGACACATTAAGTGATCCCGTGCGTGGCCTGATGATGATCGGTATTGAAGGGCGTGGAACAGACAAGATCATTCGCCAACTCAATGGTATGCCTGAATTGAGGGCAGTTCACTCGACCAATGGGCGTTGGGATGTGATCGTCGAAGTAGGAACAGACACACTTGAGAGCTTTGACGAGGTTTTGACCCGCATTCGCAGGCTAGATGGCATTGTCGCCAGTGAAACCAGTTTGCTGCTTACAACGCGCAAGTCGACTTAACGGCGTTTCAACGCCATCAGCCAAAGACCACAGAGTACGATTGAGACGATGGCGTTCCAACCTGCCATGCTGATGCCTGCCAGTTGCCATGGAATATCATCGCAGCGCACCAAAGGGGCCGCCATGATCTGAGCCAACAGATCATCCGCACTCATGTTGTCGATTGCGCTTGAGGTGCAGCTGGTGGGACCTTCAAAGATGCCCTGTTCGACCCCTGCATGATAAACGCCAATGACGGCTGTGGTTGTTGCAGACAATGCACCGGCTAAAATGACGCCAGTGCGCAGCCACGCATTCTCAAAGCTCAGCGCAAGCGCACCCAAAACAATCGCCACCACATGTGGGTAACGCTGCCAAATGCACAGCTTGCATGGGGCCATGCCGCCAATATGTTGAAAGGCAAGGGCCCCCAACATCAATGCGGCAGAACCGAGGGCCGCTGCCATAAAATACTGCTTTTGGGTCATAGGAATTTCACCGCTGCAAATCCGGCGACCAAGATCACGACGAACAATGTGAACATAAGACCTAAACGGCGTTCAATGAAATCACGAATTGGTGCGCCAAAGGTGCGCAGCAATGCCGCGACGACAAAGAAACGCAACGCGCGCGCCAAAATTGAGGTCATGATGAAGGTTACCAATGGCATACCGGTCCAGCCGGACATGATTGTGATGACTTTATAAGGGAAGGGGGTCACACCAGCGGTGAGGACGGCCCAGAAACCCATGTCATTAAAGCGTGTGCTGAACTCCGCCATAGAATCTGCTTTGCCAAGGCTGGCTAGGATCGGTTCGCCGATCGTTTCAAACGCCAATGCGCCAATTGCGTATCCCAACAATCCACCAAGGACCGAAGCCGCTAGGGCGATGCTCGCGATCAACCATGCGCGACGCGGCTGCGCCAAGATCATTGGAATCATGATGACGTCTGGAGGAATCGGAAAGAAAGAACTTTCGACAAATGCGACCAATGCCAGAACCCACAATGCATTTGGGTGTTCGGCCATACTAATGGTCCATGCATAAAGTCTTTTTAACATTTTAATATGATCCCTCAGAACACTTATTTCTAAAGCTGTAATGCCGTGCGAAACGCACAAATGTCAAAGGGTGTTAAAAAGAGCTGAAATATGCACTTTACGCGGCCAAGAGAGCAGGTTAGAGGGAGCACATGAGGCCCAAGTGGCGGAATGGTAGACGCGGTGGATTCAAAATCCACTTCTGTAACAGGAGTGCCGGTTCGAGTCCGGCCTTGGGTACCAATTAATTGGTACGGCCTCATAAAATACTTTAAAATAATGAGATGGCAACGAGCCCAGATAGCTGTCTGTACCGGTTTTTTAAAATCTCTGTATCAATCTCATCTTCGTTTTGGGTATAGTGTGTCGGGTAGATCATATTGATTTCTGTCAACCTTGAGATGGAATCGTTTTGGCTAGAGCGCGTAGCTCGACGGATATTGGACACGAACTAAATCCCACGCTAAATCTATTGGTTCCTCACCCTAATAAAAGTATCAGGAGCTTCTGCAGAACCTTTAAGGTTATGATGCGTGATCTTGGTATAGGGGAAAAGGTAGACGATGCCATAACAGGTCATAGTCAAACGACAAGCAGTGGTCGAAAAAACTGGTGGCATGGGTCTAAAGGTGAAGTTCGAAGCTATCTCAAAGCTAGATGTGTCGTTTGTGAATGTACGGTAAGTAAACTTGCTAGCTCTGGCTCTAGAGACGATTGTAGCCCATCGTCCAACATGCATAAATGCTTAGAACAAGCACCAGAGGCCGCTACAGAGCCTCCTACGGCACATCTGTTCATGCTTCAGCTAAGGCTTGAGGTGTTCTTGGCTTACAGCCTAATTAGGAGCGGTTGTGCGCAGATCATAATTTCTTACAGTTATAAATTTTAAAACTTTAGTTGACTTCTATCTTGTTATAAATTGTTTTTTGGCAACAACACCTTGTGATCAAAATTGAGTTACGTGCTGTGCTTACAACAACGAACACCGAAACATATTTCAGACCTTAAATGTGTCTGCAATTGATGTCACATTTGTGAAAATAGCAAAAAGCTATAAAAAAATTGAGGCCGACAAATGACTATCGAAGAATACAATCGCTCGGGCGGTTACAGGTACGTTGCCTATGATAATGATGGTAAAGTACTGATTATTACATCTAGCAAGACTGCTTTGAAAACAGCCTTCTGCTCCATCAAATCACCCTGATACGGACAAAGCATAACTTAGGTACTACACAAGTGCGTAGGATGTTGATGAGTACTATTACTTATTTATATGGTAAATTATTAAGTGCCTAAATGCCATAGTGTACCACGTTTGGGGTTAAATTACCTTTCGATTTGACCGCCTGAAAGTTCGACAGCAAAATTCCATACCTGCTTATGTACTTGGATTTTGAAAAGACTAGCAGGGTAGGCTTGCACCTGCCAAAGCTTTCGTAAGCTGCGTAGAAGGCGTCTTTAGCGTCATCAGCGTTAACCTCTGGCACTATCAGGCAATCATGTAACGACAGACAGCCGCTCTAGAGGTGATTGCAGCCCAGCGCATTATTTGTCCAAAATAAGCTGTGAGCATTTGTGCTGTTTGCGTCTTTTTTCCGCTTCTTTTGCCTTTGATAGCCACTCAGTGCCTTCAGGGTCTTCTCGGTACAAAGCAGCGGCAATACTTTCTAAAGCACGGTACGATTTACATTTTGTAGAATTATCACGTTCAGCCTGTTGGGTTTCAAAATACTTTGGTGCTAACGCGTAAATCAGGAATCCCAACACCGCCATTAAGAGTATGGAACATAGTATGGTTATAATTTTTTGGTATTTCTTCATAAGTCTTGAGGGTTAACCGCTCCAATTTATGCCAACTGCAGGTTAAACGACTATTTCCAGTCAAGCCAAGCGCCTCAAGCCTAATACCCCTGCTTAGTTGGGATAACCCCACGTACCACACCTCTGGGGTCAACAACATCACCATGACGCCTTGGGATCAAGTGTACGTGTACATGAAACACAGAGTGAACGAGTTAAAACACGTCGGTTACAGAATGAAATATAGATAGGTGCCGCTGTGCAATTTTGGTATCAGACGGGTCGTAACCACCGCCAATTACGGTCGCAATTGGAATATTGCGGTTCTTGAAGTGTTCTAAAACGCAACAATCTCGTTTAAAAATGCCGTCTAGCGTTAAATCTAAATTACCTAATCGGTCACCAAAGAATACATCGACCCCAGCGTCATATAGCACGATGTCAGGAGTGAATTCTCTCGAGATATCGTTTAGGGTGCGGTACAATTGATGGAGGTAGGCTTTGTCTTCCAGGTGACGATTGAGTGGTACATCACGAGTGCCTTGACTTTTTGGGAATGGATAGTTTTGCTCGCAGTGCAATGAACAGGTGTAGATACCAGCCTTGTCACGACATATGTCGATTGTTCCATCGCCTTGGTGCACGTCCAAGTCTAAGATTAGAACATTGTCAACCAATCCATGTTCGATCATGTTCACAGCAGTAAATGCCAAGTCATTGAATACACAGAAACCTGAACCGTAAGAGTAATGTGCATGATGTGTCCCACCAGCTGCATGACATGCAACACCAGTTTCTAAAGCCTTCAGGGCTGTTTTATAGGTTCCTTCCAATGCAAGAAAACTACGTTTAATCAATTGAGCGGTTATCGGTAAGTTTATTTGCCTAATTTCTTCTGGCAATAAAGATTCTGTTGACACCCGCTGGACATAATCACTTGCATGGGTGCGTAAAATATCACGGTAGCGAACTGGAGAAGACTGCGTGAAATCTAATTTATTGGCAAAGCTACTGCCATGAAGGCATTTTAATAGTTCTGAGAACTTGGTTCCATTAAAGCGATGTGTTGGTGGCACAGAAATATCATAGGCATTATTATAAATCACAGGAATTTTTGATATGCTCACCTACCACCAGCCCAGTGTTCGACCATTGCCAGCAACAATCATTACGCAGGTAGTTACATGGAGAACTATCCAAAAGGTTCGGAAGGCGAGAGCCTTGGTAACATCTGACTGCTTGATCGGGAGGAACTCAGGCTTGTCGTCATCTGTAGCTCCGACTGGCATACCAAGTGTTCTGGCCCAAACTTTGATCCACCGTCTTTGTCCACTCATGAAAAGCTCCTCGACCTACTTAACTACTTTATGACAACGCATTTCACATTGGTTCATGGCTATATTTCCATGATGCCCAGCGCACCTATCCTCAGAAGTCCTGAATTTCCTTCAACGAAATGCTGCGATCAAAGTCACCTGTGAGTGGCTCGTAGTCTCTGGCATTTCAAAATTGAGTTAACGCCCGAGCATATCGCCAGCACTGCGTAAATCCTTTGCTACTCCTTCAAGTACTGTGCCTGAGCCATCAAGTATGCCACGTGTTGTGCTGCATCCAGCAAGACTTGTAACTGCAATTATCATTACAAAGATAGTTCTCATATAACTTCTCTTTCGTCGCCTGTGATCAAAGATCTAATTATAGATAGCTCTAGTTGTTCCTGTTCGTATGGTCCATCATATTCAATGGTCGACTTTCATTTGAGCTTGCTTAGGCATTAAGTCCTTAAGTTTTGAGCTGTCGTTCATCTGTTGTATTTGAGCGAACTCCAGTCCCACTAGGTCCTGCCCATGTGACCCTCCATTTGAGACACCTTCATTAGCCTTATTCTAGGCAGTTCCGTCTCAATAGCTTTCTCCGCCGCTGAGACCATAGTAGTCTCATATAAGCTTCAGGGTTTAATAATTTGCTAAATGGAGAAACAGCAGATGTTAATCGGATACGCCAGAACCAGCACCGTAGATCAACAGGCAGGGTTTGAAGTCAAACTCCTAGAACTGAACGCATATGGCTGTGAGCGTATGTATCAGGAACAAGTGTCCGCTGTTGCTACTCGTACTCAGTTGGAAGCTGCTATTGATATGCTTCGTGATGGCGACAAGTTGGTTGTGACTAAACTAGATCGTCTGGCTAGGTCTGTCGCTCACATGGGAGACATCCTCCAACAGATCGAAGCTAAGGATGCTGGTCTTGTGATACTATCCTTGGGTAGCGAGAGAGTTGATACGTCTACAGCTACTGGCAAGCTGATCCTGAACATGATGGTTTCTGTCGTTCAGTTTGAACGGGAAATGATGAAGGAACGGCAAGTAGAAGGCGTCAGAAGAGCTAAGGCCGAGGGTAGGTACAAAGGTCGTGTACCCAAGGCTATGCAACAAGCTGACAAGGTTAAGGCGCTAGTTGCTATTGGTGTTGATCGGGTGAAGATACAAGAACAATTGGGCATCTCAAAGGCAAGTTACTATCGCTGTTTAAAAGTGTGAGGATGTCTGGCAAGCCATTACAGTGCAGCGAATGAAAGCTCGTTGGTATAGGGCCGTAGCGCCTCACTGAGCTGCTGTGAGATTGTAAGGTACGTCTGTGGGAGCGTGGAACCCTCCAGATTATGAGGGGTAAGTCGCACCCGCCTTTGTACTTAGTATGAGCCACAACGTAACAAAAAAGGTTTGTGAGATGCTAAGCTGCGACTAGGTACTTACCGTGACTTGGCTGGCTGATTATTTCCTTTGCTAGGAGCTGCTTGATACTCCTGAACAAAGTTGGCCGAGACATGTTAGACGTGAGTATGTGCTTCTCAATGGACTTTGTGCTGATAGGTTCACCAGCCTCACTAGCTTGAACAATGCACAAGAATACGCACTTCTCGGGTTCAGACAATTCGCTGATACCTAGATCTTGCTCCATGGCGAACATCAACTCTTTGAGCTGAACGAATGTGTTAAACTTGCTCATACTTAAATCCTTACTTGACGGCAAAACCTTAACCACTCTAACGTTGTATCATAGTGATATGAATATTCATTAGTAAACAACTCTTCCCCTCCCTGAGCGGTCAGCCTGCATCCCTGTAAGCTGGCCGTTTTTTCAGTGGCTTGTTCATCTCGTATACTATGCTAATTTATTAAGCTAATTATAAAATGGTGGGAGTGTCTCAAGGTTTGACGTCTGCTCTACCAAAACCTAAAGCGCCTGCGGATACCGATCAGTAACAGTAGACACGCAAATGTCCCAGCCGTGTCGCCTACCCAGAACATTGCCAAGATCAAAAGCTCATCAGTTAGTGGAGCAAGACTTTCAAAGAAGATTTGCTTTCCTATAGAGTTGAAAACCGAAGCTATACTTGCGAGCAGAATAAGTAACTTCCAGTTGGTCAGTGCAGAGTGCTTCCCGTCTGGTCGCAATTCTATATCAACAAGGCGAAACAGCTCAAACGTCAAGTAAACGCACAAGCCTCCTACCATTGACGAGCCAAGCAAGACACTAAAGCTAACGTCTGGCTGCCATAGAAATATACCACCTAATAATTCAGCGAGTATCAAAGGTAGGATTGCACGTACGCCGCAAAGCCATACCGCAAGGACACGAATGCCATGTGGTATGTAAAGTAAGCTACCTGCCATTGTACTGGTGCTTAAAAAGCGATGTTGGACGGGTTCCACAACGACAGCAACAAGCGCATAAGCTGTCATGAAAGCCGCGAAAATAACTGCGAACTCACTGAACCGTGTGAACTGTATAATTGATCGCATGAAGGCACCCCTTGCAGTAGATGTCGTGATCGGCATTTTATAGAGGGAACCAAATAATCCAGTACTTTGGCATACTAGTAGTTTCACTCAGCCGTAGCTTAGCTACCATTCAATCAGTTGTCATAAAAATGTCAATGTGAGACCGCTATCGAAATTCTGGATTTCGTTTCGAGACAGTTCTAAGGGCATTAAAGTCAATAGAGGTTAAATCCTTAAGCACCCTGTACGGCTCTCTCAGGCACTCGTGGAACCTCCAGAAAATACCCGAATAAGATTGCTTGGCCTGTTCGGGAGGTGGGTAGCCAAGGGAAAGATTTAGTTTGCGGATGGTTTTGAACAGATTAGGACTAATAGAGACCGAATAGCTAAGATAATGACCAACGCAGACATGTCAAAAGCTCAAGCCATGGCCCGTGAGTGTATTAACAGTGGCTATACCAAGTGCGGGTATTAACTCTCACCAATGACCAAACTCTCGACCATCCCACAGCATCAACTCAGCATCACCTGTGGCCTCTGCAAGCACCATACCATGCTAGAGGTAGCAAGCCTGATTGCAGTGGTAGGAGGCGACACTACAGCCCATGAGGTATTCCAGAGCGCCAGGACATCATAACCGTGCTGTGACGAGTAATAATACTTATCATATTGGTTATACAGATTACTCTAGTTGTCCTAGCCTTGTCACAGGTCATCTGTGGAGACTATGGCCTTTCGGCATCGCGACGGATTAAAGTATTGATAACCGCGTACTTTAATTAGGAGCAGCAAATGCGATTGGTCTATGTAATCCTTATTGTTTTATTGTCGTCGAGTGCCAGTGCGCAAATGCGAGACGTTCGTCTCAAAACACTTTTATCCATTTGTGAGACTGCTCAATCCAATAATGATCTCGGTACGATAAAAAATATTGCCAATCAGATTAAAGATGAGCCATTGCACTCGGATCAATCGTTGTCTTCTAAAATGAAAGGCTGTTTGTCGGCAGCATTTGATGTTGAGGTCGTAACGATGGATAGCGAAGGTTTGGTAAAATCGATCTCTGAAAAAATGTCAGCCATCGAGAGTGATTGTAAGATACTTTTGGAAAATGCTCCAAATGTTGCATTGGACAACAAGGTTTGCAGACAAATATTTCTTTCAGACAAATAAGTTTGGATTGATTCAATCTAAGAGCCAGATGTCACAGTTTGGTGTGCAGAGTAACAACACATATCAGGTCGTTGACAGAAGTAACCCAAGTGGTCTGAGCTTGATCACAAGCGACCTAGGTAGACTACACCCCCTTGGTGTTACGATGGTTGGTGCTGAGGCAATCCCAAGGATGCTGACTGACTGATCTTCACACGCCCACACATGCTTACTGGTTGCTTTTGTAGCGTTGGGCTATTCAAAACTGGGAACCCCTCACAATGATACAGTGGGGTATGATTACGCATAATATCATTGCGTAAATAGCTGGAAACCTACGATATAATAAATTGTAATGATTTCAGTTGATTAGTTATGTGAGGCTGTTTTTGGGGTAGCCAAGACATCAGAGTAACTGCTCTGGAATCGAACTGAGATATTTAGGATAACCGCAATAATAACAGTTGGTTATATGTGAGGAGGGCTGCGTTTTAAGCCCCCTCGGACAAACATTTATTTTCAGATTAGTGCGGTTTTATGAGAGCGGGTCTTTCGCTATGGGGATAGCAAGCGAGGTTGTTGCTTTGAACATATTTATCCTTAGTGTTGAGGTTCGCAATAAAAAGGAGAACTAAAATGTTTGCTACTTTTACCGACTGGGAATTTTCCGATATGGACGCAATGGTATCAACTGGCACGGCAATGTGGCCACAAGTGCAGGCTGCTGGTGCGCTTAGCTTTACTGCTACTGCAACTGGTCCAGGCACTGCCAGAACTAGGATTGTGTGGCCCGATGCAGCGACAGCACAGGCTGCTATCGATGGTTTGAGAGCTACTGCAATGGAAATGACCGACACCAAAGCCACAGCCATGGCTGCGGGTGAAGTGATGCTGGATTTCGGCTAAAGTAATTCAGTGGGGGATGGCTATCATGAGTGAGGACAAAAAGCAGGCGTTGAGAAAATCATTCGCTGGTAAATCTGTGTCTCAAATGACCAAAGAAGAGCGCGAAGTATTTGATGCGGATTTTCAATATGGTTTTGGCGATAAGCCATCCCGAAGTAACACGGCCACTAACGATGCTTTACCAGAAGAGCCATCAGCCTCAGCTATATCGGTTCACAAGCTGTTTGGCTTGTTTCAGAAATAGTGAACTGATTAGTGAGCTTTCAGTTCACTTACATCAAAATCTGCATCGCATATCAGAAATCTATATGGAATGTGGGGTCGGCGCACCGCATACGGTTTTATGGGTATGTATCCATTAGGTTACTGATAATTTTATGTAATCTTATATTCTCACGGTGGGTAATTCAATATTCCTACGGAGGGCTACCGATATTCCTACGGTGGGTTACTCTCTCAACTCACGAGTGACCGTGTAAGAGGCAGCACCAACAATGATCCTGTAGTTCTTCACTGATGGGTTAGCTGCTCTGTGCAAGCTGTTATAGTCCAACCAATGCTGTGCCTCAAAGGCCAGTGGGTCAGGTTACATTGGTACGTGGCTGTATTCCCATGATGCCTAGCGCAGTAGGGAACCATTACGCCATATGGCGTATTGATACTTTGGTAACAACCAAGAGCATCGGTGTGATCTTCTTGAGTTGGAGCAAATAGGTCAATTGAGCTATTTCCACTTCGGTGTTGATTGCCTGTGAGCATGATCTTCTTGCGAGGTAACCATTAGGACACCTGTCCTATTGCTTTTAGCTTCTTGTGATTGCCTGTCAGCGTGATCTTATTGGGATGGGAGCAATTGTAGTATTTACTGCATTTCCACTTTAGGGAACAGTTGCTATGGTTTTCGTTTCTCGAATGTCGTGACTACGGAGTGCTGGCGCGCCAGGCGGACCAATGTTCTGGGGTGTCCAAATCCATGCGAGCGCGATCGCCTTTCAGGGCGTGGAGCATCAGTCTGTCTCCTAACTCTGATAGTATTGCGTTGGCACCTGTGTCTCCAGTAAGCTTTTGAAACTGTTCAAATAAGTTCACGCCAACTAAGGTTGGGTGCCCCGTGGCACCGTCCTGTGTCGTTGCGCGCAGTGCCGTTGCGTTAGTTCCTACAAATGCCTCCAACATTTCGTTCATGTCATCTGTTGTGATATCAGGCATATCTGCTGGAAGGATCATAACCGCCTTGGCGTTGTTGGGCAGGGCCGCGACACCGCGTAGCAAGCTGCGCGACATCCCAAGGTCGGCGTCAGGAACTTCAACCACCGACAATTCTAGTCCTGTTAGGCAAGCTGCGCGGGGATGGTCCGAGCTGGGCAAAGTGACCAAGACCGGTTGGCCCGTCGCCAAAGCGCGTTTTGCCATGACTTGCAGGCAGGGTGCGCCGTGCACGTCTTCCAACAGCTTGTCACCGCCGCGCATCCGCGACGCAGAACCCGCTGCCAAAAGTAGAATTGGTATTGTCATCTGATGACCCTAACGCGGTCGCGCGCGGTTAACCACGCATTCGCGCGCCATCTGCATCAAATAAGGTTTCCACAATGATACGGGCAGGGCGCATTTTCCCCAAGATTTCAATCTCAACAGTCAATCCATCGGCAATTTGATCCGTCGGAAGGAATCCAAGGGCAATCGATTTCTCCGCATAATGGGAATATCCGCCAGAGGTACAAAAGCCCACGACCGTACCATCCAGCCAAATAGGTTCATACCCCTGAACATCAGCATCCAGCGCATCGACCTCAAAGGAAACCAATGTACGCGCAGCCCCATTTGCTCGTTCTGCTTCAGCTGCTGCGCGACCAATGAAATCCGTGTTCTTCTTAAAGCTGATGAAGCGATCCAATCCGGTTTCAGCAGCCGTGTAGTCGGGGGAAAATTCGGACATCCAAGAGCCAAAGAATTTATCAAGGCGCAGTGACATCATCGCCCGCATGCCAAAAGGAACCATGCCGTGCTTTTGGCCCTCAGCCCAAAGCGTGTTCCACAGGTTACGTTGCCCCATTGGATCACAGTAGATCTCGTACCCTAAATCACCGGTGTAGCTGACGCGCTGGACCAGACATTGGGTCATCCCGACGATCATTGGGCGCACATCCATGAACTTCATTTTACTGATATCGCTCAGGGTACAGGCCGCCAAAACAGCCCGCGCATCAGGGCCTGCAATTTGAAATCCGTTCCTTTTATCACTTATATTATATATGTTTACGTCATGATCTTGATGTTTTTTGAGCCAGCGCCAATGATAGGCTTGTGATCCATAGGATGCGGTCAGTTGGAATTCATCCTCTGCTAAACACGACACGGTAAAGTCACCAATCAGCTTACCTTTTCGCGAAAGCATCGGGGTTAGGCTTAGGCGTCCAACTTTGGGAATACGCCCCGCCATGATGCGGTCCAACCATGCGCGCGCGCCGTCGCCTTTGACCAGATATTTGCCAAAGTTATGCACCTCATTGATGCCCACAGCGTTGCGTACACCGCGTACTTCGCGCGCGGTTGCTCCGAATGCATCAGAGCGTCGGAAGGTCGGTGTCTCAAACGTTGGCTCATCGCCAACGGCAAAGTAATTGACCACTTCCATACCAAATTGCTGACCCCAAACAGCGCCCATACCGCTGAAAATATCATACATCGGGGTAGTACGGTTTGGACGTGCAGCTGGCAGTTCCTCGTTCGGATAGGACACGGAAAAGCGCTTTTGATAGTTCTCAATCACCTTAGGCAGGGTGTAACCTGGCGAAATCCAATCCCCAAAACGGGCGACATCCATCGCCATCACATCACGTTCTGGTTCGCCCTCAACCATCCACTGCGCCAACATCAAACCAACGCCACCACCTTGGCTAAAGCCTGCCATCACGCCACAAGCGGACCAATAGTTGCGCACGCCTGGAACAGGGCCCACCAGCGGATTGCCGTCAGGGGCAAAGGTGAAGGGGCCGTGGATCACGTTCTTAACGCCCGCTTTCTCCAAATCAGGGAAACGTTTATAGGCAAAATTGATGCTGTCCTCGATCTTGTCGAAATCGTCTTGCAACAGGTCCTGACCAAAGGACCATGGGGTGCCATTAACGGCCCATGGACGGCAGGTTTGTTCATAAAAACCAATGCAAAGCCCCTGACCCTCTTGGCGTAAATAGCTTTCGCCAGCGGGGTCCATGACGTGGGGATGTTCAATCCCGTCTTTCATCATATCAACAATCATCGGGACCTCTTCGGTCACGATATATTGGTGCTCCATCGGGTGCAGTGGGAAATAGATACCGGCCATTGCGCCCACTTCACGCGCCCACAAGCCCCCAGCATTCACGACATGTTCCGCATGGATTGTGCCCTTGTCCGTCACCACATCCCATGTGCCATCGGCGCGCTGATTGGTTTCCACAACCATCGTGTGCGTTTCAATCGTCGCACCATCCATGCGGGCCGCTTTTGCATAGGCATGGGTGGTGCCCGAGGGGTCCAAATGCCCATCAAGGGGATCATAAAGCCCGCCAATGATGCCCTCAATATTGGTCACAGGGGCGATCTTCTTGATTTCTTCGGGGCCAACAATGTCTGTCTCAAGCCCCATAAAGCGGTGCTTGGCGCGTTCTGCCAGTAGCATGTCAAAGCGATCTTGGTTGTCCGCCAACGTCACACCGCCCACATGGTGGAGGCCACAAGACATGCCTGTGATTTCTTCCAACTCTTTGTAAAGCTTGATGGTATAGCCCTGCAACGCAGCCATATTAGTGTCGCCATTCAGCGTGTGAAATCCACCCGCCGCATGCCATGTGGACCCAGACGTTAATTCAGAGCGTTCCAACAACATCACATCCGACCATCCCAGTTTCGTCAGATGGTACAAAACAGACGCGCCAACCACGCCGCCTCCAATCACTGCTACACGTGTTGTGGTTTTCATGGGGCGCACTCCTTGCCATGATGTTATACTCAGATTGGATTTTGCTGTCGTGTCTGGCTGGTCGATTAGCGACAAATATTGTCGCATCGATGCAACAAAACGATATTCAAGCTGCGAATATCAAGGGTAACGAAACCTTATTTCAGGGCGGTGTCCATATGCGTACCCATGCACAAGCAGTCGTAATCGGTGGTGGAGTAATCGGATGTTCGATCCTGTATCACCTCACCAAATTGGGCTGGAAAGACGTTGTTCTGATTGAACGTGATGAACTTACCTCTGGTTCTACATGGCACGCAGCCGCCAATATCCATGGACTGCATGACAGCACCAACATCAGTCGTATTCAGCATTATACGATGGGACTGTATAAAGAGCTGGAGCAGGAAACGGGCCAAGGCTGTGGCGTGTTCCAACCGGGGTCTTTGTACCTTGCCCAAACGATTGAGCGCGAGCACCAGCTGCGTTTGCAAGCGGCCAAGGCTAAACTGTATGGGATGAATTTCCATGAGGTTGATCGCGGTGAGGCAGAGCGCCTGCACCCGCTGGTCGATTTTGACGGCATCCGTTGCATCATGTGGGAACCTGATGGCGGCAACGTCGATCCTTCGGGCGTGACACAGGCCTACGCCACTGGCGCACGTCAAAACGGCGCTGAAATCGTGCGGTTCAATCCTGTGCTTGGGACAGAACAACAGCCCGACGGTACATGGATTGTGCGCACGGAAAAAGGCGACGTATCAACACCTTGGGTGATCAATGCCGCAGGCCTATGGGGGCGCGAAGTGGCGGCCCTTGCGGGTATTGAGCTGCCTTTGCAACCCACAGAACACCAGTACTTCGTAACCGAAACCATCCCTGAGATTGCGGCAATGGAAAAACGCCTACCATCTGTGGCGGACCGCGACGGCGAATATTACCTGCGCCAAGAAGGTCAGGGGCTGCTGGTTGGGGCCTATGAGAAGAACATGAAGTTCTGGGCCGAAGACGGCACGCCGCTGGATTTCGCCCATGATCTGTTTGACGACGATCTGGAACGGATCGAAGAAAACATGCTGCGTGCGATTGATCGTGTTCCTGTTGTAGGAACTGCAGGCATAAAACGGGTCATCAATGGTCCGATGATCTGGTCCCCAGACAGCAATGTTCTGCTTGGCGAGATGCCAGAGAAAAAAGGCTATTTCTGCTGTAACGGCATCATTCCAGGCTTTAGCCAATCAGGCGGCATGGGGCTGATGGTGGCGCAATGGATCATTGAGGGTGAAATGCAATACGACATGTTCCCATGGGACATTGCGCGTTTCGGCAGTTGGGCCACTGATGGGGCAAAGGGTAAGGCCTTCACCAAAGAACGGGTGCGCGACCAATATGCCAACCGTTTCAAAATCCACTTCCCGAACGAGGAACGCAGTGCAGGGCGGGCCGTGCGCACACGCCCCGTGTACCAGCGTCAAAAGGACATGGGTGCCGTTATGGGGCTGAACTATGGCTGGGAACACCCACTGTGGTTCGCAGACGCACCTGACACCAAAGACACCGATGGGTTCACCCGCCAAAACTGGTGGGGCCCTGTGGGCGAGGAATGCAAAATGCTACGCGCCAACGCGGGCATCATCGACATCTCTAATTTCGCCAAATACCGCTGCAAAGGGGCAGGGGCATCTGACTGGTTGAACAGCGTCTTCGCCAACAACATGCCCAAATCCATCGGGCGGTCCTGCTTGACGCCGTTGATCGGAAAACGTGGCGGCATCGCGGGTGATTTCACCGTGACACGATTGGCTGAGGACGAGTTTTGGATCATCGGATCAGGCATGGCCGAACGCTATCACAAACGTTTTTTCAACGAGGTGCCGTTGCCGACGGGAACTACGTTTACCTCTGAAACCGAAGCGATGTGCGGGTTCAACGTGGCGGGCCCCCAAAGTCGCACCATACTGCAAAGCATGACCAACACATCCTTCGCGACGGATGATTTCCAGTTCATGCGCTCCAAATGGATCGAACTGGCAGGGGTTAAGGTGCTGGCGCTGCGGATTTCATTTACCGGTGATTTGGGTTGGGAACTGCATTGCGCAACCGCAGATCAAGATCGCTTTTACGCCGCCTTGCTAGAGACAGGCAAAGCGTTCGGCGCGGGCCCTGTTGGCAGCCGCGCCTTGATGAGTTTGCGGATCGAAAAAGGGTACGGGTCATGGAGCCGCGAATACTCGCCCGAATACTGGCCCCAAGAGGTTGGGCTGGATCGTCTGTGCAAAATGAACAAAGATTTCCTGAACAAAGTGGCAGTGGCTAAGGCAATGGGCAATCCCGCGCGCGAACACATGGTGATCCTATCGCTGGACGCCGCCCAGACCGAAGCTTCAAACGCCGACGCAACAGGGGGCGAACCGATCTTTAAAGACGGCAAAGGGATTGGGCGCGTGACGTCAGGGGCCTATGGCTACAGCGTCGGACAATCCCTCGCGCTTGGGTTCATATCAGGCGCGGTTGCTGGGGATGAGGTCGAGGTGATGGTCTTGGGAGTGGCGCACAAAGCAGTGATTTTGAAAGAGGCACCGTTTGACGCGAACGGAGAGATTTTACGGGGGTAGGGTTGGATGGATGGCGGTTGAGCGGGCGTCGCTACCGTTCATAGAATATTTCACTTAGCCATTTAATCGCCAATCTACTGACGCTGATCTCATGGCTTATGATCACGATAAACTTTACGGCGAGGCCCGCGACGCTTTAGAATAACCAACCTCTATTTTCGTCGATTTCTTCAACCAATTTGATCAACAAGACGCCCGTGTTTTGGATGTCGGATGTGGGTAAGGTCGAGATGCACTTTTCATTTCAATAAAAGGGCATCGTGTTGTGGGTATGGATATCTCTGCCAATGGCATCCGCGACCTCAAAGATGTGGCTTCGCGGGAAAACTTGCCGATTGAAGGTATCGTTGCAGATATTTTGACTACAAGCTCGATGGAATGTTCGCTGTCATTCTGATTTATTCAACACTGCATATGTTGGCTCCGCCAGTGCGGCTCGCGGTTCTGGAAACATTGCTTGATCATGTAAACGAAAGCGATTGGCTGCTGATTGCTGATGAAGCTTCAAACATCAAAGACTTTGACAGGGTGATTGCTGTTCGTGACCTCAAGTGGAACACGAAACTATCGCAGCGCGGCGATCTGTTCGTGCGCTGTTCCTGACCAACACTTTGGGCTCAAAGCGACCCATACTTCACTCCAAACCCCTCCCAAAAACTCCACGGTTACAATCTCGCCAAAAACCCTCTAAAACCCCTGCAACTCCTGAAGGGACATGAAATGCCTAAATCCAAAAAACCACGCGTGAAACGCGCTGATGCAAATCCTGTGAAAAAGCCTGCGGCTTATCAGGGGTTGCACAATGTTGCGCGCCAAGAGGGCTCGCACCCGAACAAGGCCGGCAAAAAAGCCGTCAACAAAGGCGCTTAATCTGGCGTGACCGTAGGGCGGGGTTTACCCCGCCACCGCGTCCCAGATGTCCAAACCTTGCCCAACAGTTAACTACCCTGCGCAAAGGTTAACGCGCAGGCGATCGTTACCAAAGGGTTAAGGCCGAAAAAGCGCAAAACTGTACAATTCACCGCCTAAATTGCACAGTTTCGCCATATCCTTATGAAATACAGCGTTTTGAGCGCCCCAAACTGTACAGATGTGGGCAATACTGTGCAGTTGTGTGCAAAAGCCACCGAACGGGGCGTTAACCGTTAACCTATAGGGGGCGGATTTTCAGCTCTGTGATCCGATTGCCTTCGCGCTCGATCACTTCAAAACGAAAGCTGTGGAACGAGAACACCTGACCCACAGTTGGGATCATTTGTGCCTCGTGAATAACCAATCCCGCGATGGTGTTTGCCTCTTCATCCGGCAGGTTCCAATCGTTGGCGCGGTTCAGGTCGCGGATGGTTGTGGCACCGTCGACCATGAACTCACCGTCACCCGTGGCTGTTACCTGATGCTCTGTCTCTGCATCAAATTCGTCCGTAATTTCACCAACGATTTCTTCCAAAATATCTTCCAAAGTGATCAGTCCCTGAAGGCTGCCATACTCATCAACCACCAGCGCAAAATGCGACCGGTTACGCAAGAACTGGCGCATTTGATCGTCAAGCGTTGTCGTCTCAGGCACGAAATACGGCAGTACGGCCACTCCGGAAACATCGAATGTTTTCAATGCACTCCCTTCATCACTTGAGTTTCCAATTGCCTTGTAGATCGCACGCAACAAGTCTTTTGAATGGATCACACCAATAATGTTCTCTGGATCGTTTTGATAAACAGGTAGGCGCGTATGTGGGGATGTGATGCACTGCTGAAGGATGACATCAGGCGCATCCCCAAGGTTCACCATTTCAATGTCAGAACGGTGCAACATGATCTCTTCAACCACGCGTTCGCCCAAATCTAGGGCACCCAAAATGCGGTCACGGTCTTCTTTTTCCACAATACCTTCAGAATGTCCCAGTTGCAGCGCACCTGCGATTTCTTCGCGTACAGCCAGCAGGTGGCTGTCAGGATCAACACGTACGCCAAACACGCGTAAAACACCACGTACAAGTAAACGAACGGCGGCAACGATTGGCGAGAAGACTTTAATTATCAATGCAATAGGGCCTGAAACCTTTGCTGACATAGTTTCTGCACGGATGATCGCATAGGTCTTTGGCAGAACTTCTGCAAAGATCAAAACCAGTAATGTCATCACACCGGTCGCGATCAAAACGCCGCTTTCGCCAAAGGCCCGCAAGAAGATGCCGGTGGCCAAAGACGTCGCAAGGATGTTCACAAGGTTGTTGCCCAACAAGACAGAGCCGATCAGCCGTTCATTGTCTTCAGTGATGCGCAAGGCACGCTGTGCACCGACGGACCCTTTATCGGCCTGGGCGCGCAACTTTCCGCGAGACGCGGCTGTTAAGGCGGTCTCTGAACCTGAGAAAAACCCTGATAAAACAAGGAGTAACAAGATCACGCCGCAGGTGATCCAGAAAGTGCTGTCGAGGGATGCCAATGTGTTGGTCATTTGTGAGTATATCCTTTAGCTATAATAGGTTATGGGGTGGCCGCTCAGTTCATTCAAGGGCAACCGAAGCAGAGGGCATAAAATGCGACATGAACACATCGGAATTCTGGATGGTCCAATCCTTGCTTTTGGTGGCCCTTATTCAAACGTACAGGCGACTAAGGCATTGTTTGCAAAAGTGAAAAAACGTGGGACCGCGCGTGAAAACGTGATCTGTACTGGTGATGTTATTGCTTATTGTGGTGCGCCTTTGGCAACCGTTGAAATGGTATGTGCCTCTGGCTGAGCTGGTGTCGCTGGCAATTGCGAAATCCAACTGGCAGCTGGTGCGATGGAGTGTGGTTGTGGGTTTGAGGATGGCACTGCTTGCGATCTTTTGTCCGCGGGTTGGTTTGCTTACGCCAGCAAACATGTCCCGAATTTTGATTGCGAGTGGATGGACCAATGCACTGATATCATTAGATTTGTTCACTGTGGTGCGCGTTACGCCGTGATACACGGCGGTTTCACGGATGTGGCGCGGTTCATCTGGTCCACCTCTGATGACGCAGTGTTTGATGAGGAATGGGCTGCTGTTGAGGCCGCGATTAGTTCCGTCGATCACGTCATAGCTGGCCACAGCGGAATCCCGTTTATACGTGACACAGCCAATGGGCGCTTAATCAACGCAGGCGTGATCGGGATGCCGCCGCATGATCAACAACAAACCCACACGCTATGTGATGATCTAAGACGGTGCGGTTTCGATTTGCGAACTCGAGTATGATGTTGAGGGTGCCGTTGCAGATATGCAGCAAGCGGGATTGATCCAAGGTTATGATAAGTCATTGGTTTCAGGT